>DAOUEU010000001.1:0-5235 GCA_034430255.1 Dehalococcoidia bacterium
TGGAAGGTTAAGGGGAGGGGTTAGTGATGGCTTGCCATTGCGAAGCCTTGAACCGAAGCCCCAGTGAACGGCGGCCGTAACTATAACGGTCCTAAGGTAGCGAAATCCCTTGTCGGGTAAGTTCCGACCCGCACGAAAGGTGTAACGACTTGGGCGCTGTCTCAACGAGGGACTCGGCGAAATTGCAATACCCGTGAAGATGCGGGTTACCCGCGACAGGACAAAAAGACCCCGTGGAGCTTTACTACAGCTTGGCATTGGGTTGAGGTTTCGGATGTGTAGGATAGGTGGGAGGCGGGGAAGCTGGGGCGTCAGCCCCGGTGGAGCCAACGGTGAAATACCACCCTTCCTTGATCTTGGTCCTAACCCCTGAGCAAGCAGGGGGAAAGTGCCTGGTGGGTAGTTTGACTGGGGCGGTTGCCTCCCAAAGAGTAACGGAGGCGCCCAAAGGTCCCCTCAGGGTGGATGGAAATCACCTGTAGAGTGTATTGGCAGAAGGGGGCTTGACTGTAAGACCTACAAGTCGAGCAGGGACGAAAGTCGGGCAAAGTGATCCCACGGTTCCGAGTGGAAGGGCCGTGGCTTATCGGACAAAAGCTACCCCGGGGATAACAGGCTAATTCTGCCCAAGAGTTCACATCGACGGCAGAGTTTGGCACCTCGATGTCGGCTCGTCGCATCCTGGGACTGGAGCAGGTCCCAAGGGTTGGGCTGTTCGCCCATTAAAGCGGCACGCGAGCTGGGTTCAGAACGTCGTGAGACAGTTCGGTCTCTATCCGTCGTGGGCGTAGCAGATTTGAGGGGAGCTCTCTCCAGTACGAGAGGGCCGAGAGGGACAGACCTCTGGTGTGCCAGTTGTCGTGCCATCGGCACCGCTGGGTAGCCAAGTTTGGTCAGGATAAGCGCTGAAAGCATCTAAGTGCGAAGCCAACCCCAAGATAAGATCTGCCACCCCCGATTCGTCGGGGGGTAAGGCCGCAGCGAGACTAGCTGTTTGATAGGCCGCATGTGTAAGGCGTGTGAGCGCTTCAGCTGAGCGGTACTAACGGCCGAGGGCTTGACCTACACTAATAGTTGGGCATAGCTAACGTTTTAAGCGTTTGTGACGCGGGATAGAGCAGTGGCAGCTCGTCGGGCTCATAACCCGGAGGTCGTTGGTTCGAATCCAACTCCCGCTACCACGATATAGAGAGGGCGCGGTCTTCGAGGCCGCGCCCCTTTTTTTTGCCTGCCCCATGCGGGTTATTTCAACCAGTTCAAATGCCAGCTAAAAAGGTAGTTGTGTTAAAATCTGAGTCTCTTTTCACCTGCCCATTGGGTGGTGGCAAATATGGCACTCCTTCTAGAAAGGCCTTTCAACATAAGGAAAGGCCATGTCCATCCTATTACGTCGCTAAGCACGTCTCTAACGGTTTTAAAATCTCTAATCTTCACGTTATGCTCCTTGTGTTTGGTTGGTAAATGATAGGATCCTCCCCTTCTTACTTAAATTGGTGAATCCGATTCTACTGATTCCAGCAATAAGCACTTTTTCTGATCCTCTGGTTCTTTCAAACGAAAGTATACCACCGGTGTTCAAGACGCGATGCAACTCGGCCGTCAAGTTCTCCAGACCCCCAGCGATATACCGAAGACCGAACACGAAGGCCAGGTCAACACTATGGTCCGGTAGTCCAGTGCTAGATGCGTTCGCGAGAATAGGCATAATGTTCTTCATTCCTTTTTTCTCAATTTTCTTCTGAACTCTTTCTATCGCACGGGGATGCACATCTACAGCGAGCACAAACCCTTCAGGTCCAACAATTTTCGCAGCAGGAATTGTAAAATACCCTGGACCGCATCCTACTTCCAGTACCTTATGCCCTTGTTTCAATCCTGCAGCTTCCAACAATCTGTACGGGTTCCTGAATATTGTGAGAAGCGGATTGTCATGCATTAAGGATATCATCCAGAAAGCAAAATTAGATGTTCCATGGCTAGAGTTCGAAGTATTTCCTCCTGTCCTGTTGTTCATTATTTCTACCCCCTCTGTAAATTATATCTATTATCGAAACTTGAAATTACCCATTACTCGGGTATTTTCTGTATTATCCTCACCGACCGCTGCACTCTTGACCAACACGACAGTTCTCCCTATTCGGATACTCGGTCTCTCGGATATCTCGAAGCCAACTGTCTGTGCCAACATCACAATTTTCTCAAAATCACGGCGACTTACGTGAATTTTCGGTTCAGCGATGAATAACCGGCCAGCTGGTTTGAGCAGTGTGAAGATTTCTGTTAGGAAGGCTCGAACATCGGGCACCTCGTGTAGCATAAAGAAAGCGACAGCAAAATCCAATTCTTCTCTAACACCTATACGATCGACAGTGCACCGGTGAGTCCGGATGCGGTTGGAGAGGCCAGCCCTCGCGGCTCTTTTTTTGACCATGTCGAGCATCTCAGTCTGAATGTCAGCCGAGATCACAAGGCCGTCTTCGCTTACAAGCTGTGCAAGCCCTAATGACGAGAACCCTCTGCCACAGCCAACGTCCAACACTTTCATTCCTTTCCGGACATACGGCCCGAAAAGCTTCCGAGGGTTATGGACGAGTGGACGCAGGAAGTTATCGAACAAGCGGACGATCTGCCATGGGCAAATGTGTGTTTCTTCTATGACCTGTGAACCATTAAGATGGTCAGCATTCTGAGAACTCATAGTATCCACTCCTTCATGTTTAGTAGCTAAACATATATTTGAAAAAAATTTAATTACTTTTTCTTCGCTGCTCATAATTATCCAGAATATAGTTAATATCATTCATAACCGCAGTCAGCCTTTCAAGATTGGGCTTTAACTTGTCTCCAAAATATTCGTGAACCGTATCAAACATATCCATATGAAATTGCTCGTGGTTATGGAATCCCGTCCAACCGAGATCGGTTAGCTCCAGAAGTATTTCCTTGGCATTGTCATGCGCGTGTGTTTTTCTAACAAGTTTTTTTCTGGCTAATTTGTTAATTGTCTGCGACACTGCTCCTTTAGTCACATTCATGTGTTCTGCCAGTTTAGTCACGTTGATTCCCTGTTTCTCGCCGATGGCTCGAATTGTATGTATCTCAGTCTTATATAGCGGAACGCCTGTACCGTAATCAAGAGCTATAGAGTGGACTGATCCGGCCTTGGTCACCACATGGTCGAAAATGTCCATCAAATTCTCAAACGAAGCTCTTTCGCTCATCCTATATATAATGTATAGCACATAAACAATAATTTGTCAAGTGAATTCCTCAATTGGTTCAAATGCTAGATAAAAAGGTAATCCTGTTAAAACCTGAGTCTCTCTTTGGCTGCCTTTAGAAGCTCATCTCTAAACTTGGGATGCGCTATCTCGATAAGAGCCAAGGCGCGCTCTCTTTCATCCAGGCCTGCAAGGTCAGCGATTCCCCACTCGGTTATTACATACTGCGCGTAATGCCTGGGCACGGTCACCCTGGACCCCTTCGTCGGGTAAGGCACGATGCGTGATACTGTCCCGCCCTTGGCGGTGCTGTGCAGGGTGTTGATCGCCCTTCCTCCTTCGGACCAGTAAGCGCCGATTACAAAGTCGAGCTGTCCGCCCGTACCGGAGCGCATCGCATCGCCGTAAGACTCCGAGCAGATGGTTCCCACAAGGTCGACCTCGACAGCGCCGTTTATGGCCACCAGGTTCTTCTCCTTGACCAGCATGGGAATCGAGTTGCAGTATGAAGCAGAATAGAACTCGACCAGGGGGTTATTGCCCAGAAAGTCGTAAAGCTCCTGGTCGCCAAAGGCAAAGGCCATGACTATCTTCGTCGGATGGGTCTTCTTATATTTACCGGTGACGATGCCCTTCTCCACAAGCTGGCGGGTGCCCATGGGAGCCATCTCAGTGTGAATGCCTAGATCCTTGAGATCGCTTCCCGCAATAAGCTTGGATATCTGCCCGGGAACTGCGCCTATTCCTACCTGAAGGCAATCTCTGTCCCTGAGTAGGCTTACCACGTTCTCGGCAATCCTCTTATCCTCCTCTGACGGCTCGGGCAGCGGAGGCGCAAACATGGGTTCGTCCACCTCAACGAACTTGTCGAATTGGCTGATGTGGTGGTGCGTGTTGCCGTAGGTCATCGGCATCTTCGGGTTGACCTCGCCGATAAACCGGTCCACCTTGCCAAACATGTCCGGCGTGTAGAACAGATCGAGGCCGAGTGATACATACCCGTGGTCGTCCGGCGGGCTGACCTGGGTGATCATAACCTGCCTGCGCGGATCGACCTCTTGCCGCTTCTTTGCAACAAGACCTACACTGGAGCTTTGAACCGGAATGTATGTTGAGCTGCCCTCTATATGCTGACCCATGGTGAGCTGTGAATAAAAGCCGCACATCAGCCTGAAGGTTTTTCTGTACTCAGGTCCGAAAATCTTGTAAGGATGAAAAACAAGCGCCGATATATACTGGATGTCCTCGAGCTCATCTTTGCGGTCCGCGATTGCGTCCATCATGGCCGTTGAAGGCTGACCGAGGCCAAGGGGGGTGAATAACCGGTCGCCAGATTGAAGGATCTTCGCTACATCCTCATTACTGCATAACTTCGATTTGTATTCCTCTCTCCAGGACATTCTTGGACTCCTTTCCGCATAAGTAAGATGCCATTCGATGGCCGGCATTCTTCATAGTAGCTGTAACAGATCAACCCTTATAGCATTTTATATTGACATAAATACATTGTGCGAACCATTATTATGAAACCCCAGGCAGAGCCCCGAGGGTTTCATATTGACGGCTGTCCCATGAGAGCCTCTACGAAGCATGGCGAACTCTATCATGATTTGCATGCATTGTCAAATATAGTCCGTCACGCATAGCCTGAAGTTTTACTAGTCGCCACTGGTTTGCCATCAGCCATTGTACCCGATCAAGGCTATCTTAACATCAAGGTGGCCACCCACCTGCTTACATCATTCTTGCCAGGCATAAATACCTATCCATTGATCATGGGCATGCGACATTTCGGCAAGCAGAAACAGGTATTACGGCGGAAGTCAGTTGCATCATCGGGGTGTTATAGTGATAGTGAAAGAAAAAAGAGGCGTGAAGCCTCAGGAAAGGAGGGACTGAGATGGAATGGCAGATTATAGTGGCTCTGGTGGTGGTGGCACCTCTCATCCTCTTCCCGGTAGTCTTTATATGGTACCTGACCGCTGGTGGCTTGGTCGCCGCGCTGAGGGAGAGG
>DAOUEU010000002.1:0-9616 GCA_034430255.1 Dehalococcoidia bacterium
ACCGAGGGTTACAGACTCGGCCTCACCGACCTGCCAGTCCTTTTCAGCCTCACCGCTCAGCACCTGAACGAGGGACAGCGCTTCATCTAAAACCTGATCGGCACTCCGACCTTCGGCCGATCCGGAGAGAACGATTAGCTCAGGCGCGTCTTCCTCCACCGTCTCTCTGAAGATCATGGCGCCGAGGTCTTCTAAGATGGTCCTCTCCACTATCCACCCCTCAGGATATTGGATGGACAGCTTCGCCTCCTCGCTGATGAAGGTTTTGATACCTGCTGGCGCCGTCGGCGTAGGCATCGGGGTCGTAACCGTCGGCGCAGCCGTGCAGGAAAGAATTGACACCATGAGCAGCCCTAGCAGGCTCAAAATCGAGGTTCTCCGATATGTTCGTGAACGCATCATAATCCTCTCACCTCCACCTCCCCTATCCACCTCTCCGCCGCCTGAGCCATCTCCAGCAGCGTCCGGGCCGGATAGGGAGCGATCTCTCTGAAGCGGGGCACGAGAGTTGCCTGAGGGCGAAATTGCTGCAAGACGTACTTCCCGGCTCTGGCGATTAGCTTGACTATCTCCTCGACGTCCTCAGGGGCCACGATGCCCGGCACCACCGTGGTGCGGAACTCGTGATCTATCCCCGAAGTCAGTATCAACCTCACGCTCTCTTCGATCCGCTGCCCCTCAACCGGCACGCCGGCCGCCAAAGGATACTTCGCCGGGGATGTCTTGATGTCCATGGCCACGTAATCCAGCAGCCCTTGCTCTAGCAGTTCTCTGAGTATCTGAGGGCGGTAGCCGTTGGTGTCCAGTTTGATCGCCAGGCCCAGTTCTTTCAGCTTCCGCATAAAATCGTCGAGGCCCTTTTGCAGCGTCGGCTCGCCGCCGGTGATCACCACCCCATCAATCAGACCCCGCCGACGTGTGAGATGCTGGAAGATCTCGGCAAGGTCAATCTCTGGGAGGCCATCCGGATGCAGCACCAGTTCCGAGTTTTGACAGTAGGGACAGCGAAAGTTGCAGCCGCTGGTGAAGAGCACGGTGGCGATTCTCCCCGGATAGTCAATGAGCGAGGTTCTCACCCACCCCCTGATTTGCATCACCCCACTGTCCTCGCCAGCACCGTGTATTCCCTGCGCTCATCGAACTCCCGTTTCTTGCCCACGTTCCAGTTCCGAATGGGACGCAGATAGCCCACTATCCGAGAGTAAACCTCACAGGGCACCTTACTATCTGTGCGCGCCACGTTTGCTAGTTCCTCCGGCGTGTGGTCGCAGGGGCAGTAGGAGTGCTCGCCTGAGATATAGCCGTGGACGGGGCAGATGCTGAAGGTGGGAGTGAGGGTGTAGTACGGCAGGCGGAAGTTCTCGGCGATCCGCCGCACCAGCAGGCGCGCCTGTCGCCAGTCGTCTATCCTCTCGCCCAGGAAGGCGTGGAGCACCGTTCCCCCGGTGTAGAGCACCTGCAGGTCGTCCTGGTGCTCCAAAGCCTCGAAGACATCGTCAGTATAGCCCACCGGCAGATGGGTGGAGTTGGTGTAGTATGGAGCTTCGTCCGTACCCGCGGTGATGATGTCCGGGAACCTGGCTTTGTCCGCCTTGGCCAGCCGATAGGTGGCCCCTTCGGCAGGGGTGGCCTCCAGATTATAAAGGTTGCCCGTCTCCGCCTGGAAGCCCTTTAGCTTCTCCCGCATGAAGTGGAGCGTTTTCAGGGCCAAAGCCTTGCCGTCGGGATGGGCGATGCTAACTCCTAAGAAATTGAGACAGGCCTCGTTCATGCCGTTCAGTCCGATGGTGGAGAAATGGTTAGCCCAGTAGGCGCCCCCTATTTTCTTGATGGCCGCCAGGTAGTGCCTGGCGTAAGGGTACAGCCCCCTCTCGGTGAACTTTTCCAGAGTCTTCCGCTTGATTTCCAGGCTCGTCTTGGCTATCTCCATCAGCCGTTCCAGCCGGCGGAAGAAATCCTCTTCATCGCTGGCCAGGTAGCCGAGGCGGGCCAGGTTTATGGTCACCACCCCGATGCTGCCCGTTAGCGGATTGGCGCCAAAGTAGCCGCCGCCTCGCTTGCGCAGCTCACGGTTGTCCAGCCTCAATCTGCAACACATTGACCTGGCATCCTCGGGGCTCATATCGCTGTTCACGAAGTTGGCGAAGTAGGGGATGCCGTATTTAGCAGTCATCTGCCAGATGGCGTCGGGGAGGGAGTTTTCCCAATCGAAATCCTTGGAGATGTTGTAAGTTGGAATGGGAAAGGTGAACACCCGCCCTTTGGCGTCCCCCTCCAGCATCACCTCGGCGAAGGCGCGATTGATGAGGTCCATCTCGCGGGCGAAGTCGCCGTAGGTCTCCTCCTTGAACTCGCCGCCGATGATGACCGGCCTGTCACGCAGGGTGCTGGGCGGGAACAGGTCCATGGTCAGATTCGTAAATGGGCTCTGGAATCCAACTCTAGTGGGTACGTTGATGTTGAAGACGAACTCCTGAACGGCCTGCTTGGCCCCGCGATAGTCCAGCCCGTCGTAGCGGACGAAGGGAGCTAACAGGGTATCGAAGTTGGAGAAGGCTTGAGCGCCAGCCGATTCTCCCTGGAGGGTGTAGAAGAAGTTCACGATTTGTCCCAGGGCCGAGCGGAGATGCTTGGGGGGCTTGCTCTCCGTCTTGGTCGGCACGCCGCCAAATCCCCTGGCCAGCAGGTCTTGCAGGTCCCAGCCGCAGCAGTAGGCAGCGAGGATGGAGAGGTCATGGATATGGAAGTCCCCCTCCGCGTGGGCCTCCTGGACCTCCGGAGGGTAGATCTTATGCAGCCAGTATCTGGCTGAGACCGCCGAGGCGACGTGGAAGTTCAGCCCTTGGAGGGAGTAGCTCATGTTAGCGTTCTCGTTCACCCTCCAGTCAGAGCATTCCAGGTAATCGTCCATGAGTGTCAGGCTGTCCAGGAGCAGATTCTCCGTCTCCCGGACCTGGGCGCGCCGCTCGCGGTAGAGGATGTAGGCCTTGGCCATGCGGACGTAGCCGTTCTCAATGAGCGCGGCCTCCACCAAATCCTGGATCTCCTCCACCGAGGGAACCCTGCCCTGGCCGAAGAAATCCCTCTCCAGAGGGACAACGACGGCATCGGTAATCCTCTCCGCCACCCTTCTGCCATCCTCCTGGCCCACCGCCTGGGCGGCCTTGAAGATGGCGTTGGCGATCTTCTCGCGGTCGAAGGGCACGATTCGACCATCTCGTTTGCGGATTTGAGCTGTGGCAATACTCATTTTTTCCTCCTTGACTTGGAACTTTCCGCCACCCCTCCCGCGTCAGAGCTAAGCACTTGGATCCCATTCGAAGAGTAGCAAGCCAGGCTTCCACACCTGGCATAAACGACGTTTGCCAAGTTAGTTTCTCTTACCTCCCCACTTCGTTATACTCGGGGTTCCTACCGCCGTGACTCTTCCTATAGCTCTCAAGGCTCTGCTCTTCCCACCTCTGAGCTGTCTCCCTAGTAACCGCAAAGGGTGATGGGGAGTAGATCAAATAGTAGTATCTCGATGTAGAGGCGTCGTGGATTCTAGGGAGCTTGAATCAGAGTTAAGGCGCTGGTAGCCGGGACTAAGTTCTATAATTGCATCAGCACAAATGCTAAAGAACACCCTCGGAGCTTGTCTCATCAATAAGTAGAGGAAATGCTGTCCACTCAAGTTACGGGCAAGGTTATCATCGGTACAGGTCCCACTTCAGGAGGAAGATCATTAACAATATCTCCGTGCCATGTCCCTCTATGAAGGGCTTCTCACGGCAGGGGTGTTATCCGGAAACCTATGGCGATCTACTGAAGAATTGGTAGATAGCCAGTGCGATAGCCAATACGACTGATATGGCGGATAAGACAAGCGGCAGGATCTTTATCCACCACTTTTCTTTCTTAAGATCCTCTACATCATCTATTAGTTCATTGATAGCACTTGCTTCAACCATCTTAGGTAGATAGGCTGCAATGCTCACTCTGTTTTGATATTTCCCCTTATAAGGAATAGTAGGTTCTATCAATTTGAGAAACTCAATAGTCGTGAAGTGTTCTCCGCGCTTTAACTGCACCTTTTCATTGGATGTGTTAAACAGAAAACAGAACAGCCCTCCTTCAAAACCAGGATCAATTTGAGGCCCATTAGATAGGATAACTCCTTCACAAAATAAACTTACAGAGAGATCAAATCTTCCAGCTATGTCCTTTGGGAAATTGGCGATTTCTTTGCTTGAAGCAAGGACGTAATCCCCAGGTTCCATCACTATAAAAACAGTTTTTTCATCTAACGTGTGTATCTTACCTTTGTGGTAGTACTCATCCCCAAGGACTAAATCATAGGACGCTCCTTCAACATTATTCAAATTGGCATTCTCTAGAAGCATTCCACATTTTATCATTAACTTAATCAATTTGCTGGGTAATACACCGCCCACATTTCTGTAGCCCCACAAATAGTATATTAAATGGATGATATCCTCTAAATCTGCGTCACTTGCATTAATGGCATATATACAATTTTCAGCATATTTTCTATCTTCTTCTCTCTGTTTCCCGATGCTTTCATTAGTTTGATCTCCTCGTTGTCTTAATTGGTAGTCAAGAACATCATCAGATGCATCCAAGAAAACCGTAAGAAACATGTATTCTTCTTCTCCTTTAGCTTCCAATTCTTCCACTGATTTTGGCGCTAAAATCAACAGAGGCGTTCTATTATTTTCTCTCACCTTCTCCAATGCCTCATAAGTAATCCCATAATGCTTGCCTCTATATTCTGCTTCTACTAGTAGCTTATTCGAACTCTGTAACCCCTCAAATTGTTCCTCGTTTATGTACTGATATTGCCCAGGAATATCATCTTTGCGATGCTCCCAAGTAGTTACAGCTTGGACTGTTTGGAATATCTCATATTCTTCACAAAGGCTTCTCGCAACAGTTGATTTCCCAACCCCGCTTGTACCTGTTACTATGATTCCTTTGTATTCCATAGCTACTCCTTCCTAAACAGATGAATCTTCTCTCGTTCCAAAGTAGTCCACTTTATATTATGCGACCGTCGTTTTGCTGGCAGTATTCTTTCGAACTCGTCCTCTGTCGTTAGACCATAATCGCCCATACTGCTCAAGACTCTCTGGACAATATGCTTACGGTCCCTATTGTTCTCATTGTCTGTGTCAAAAACAGGCATAACATAGCATGCATACCCCCCACTTTTTATTTTAGTTGAGATCACTTTATTCGCTTCTTTCATGTCATTCAGATAATCCTTGAGTGAAGATTTCCTGCCCCTTTTCCGCCGTGCACCGATTTCCAGATTCATGTCGTTGCAACCACTACTTAGTCCCACCTTTTCGCCAAGCCAATAGTAAGACAATCGTTGGGATGCTGCGTAATCAGTCATCTCTGGATATGGAGGAGAAGTAACAACCAAATCTACAGAGTTATCTGGTATTCCTTTACAATTCATTATATCTTCATGAAATATTGTTTGTCTTTCTGACAATTCCTTGTACAAATGATGATAGCCAGGCATAACACATTCTAGACGTTCTGATATATCTTTAAGCAGTCCATTTATGTGCTTGCTGAATAAGTTGAGTGCTGCTTTGTCTTTAATATCGCTTTTCTTTGGCAGTACATTATCAGCTATACATCCCCATCCTCTATCTTGACTACTTGCAGTTTTCAAAATCGCTGAGATGGATATCCGCATAGCTGCCTTCATTTCTTTATCACTGCAATCTGCTTCTTCAATGAAAAGATAAGAGAGCTGATTTAATGTCTTTCTAGAATACCAATCTCTTAATTGGTCGATTAGTACATTCTCAGGGGACTTTGAAGTATATTCTTTGTCCGAATCAAAATCCTCCGCCAATTTCATAATCTTCCCTCTCAAACTATCAAAATCTATTTCGGGGTTAAAGAGGACAAACAGCGATCGCATATATTCAACAGCTACTCTGCAGATTTCTGTTGCCAGCGGTCTTCGATTAAGCAAAAGGGCTTGGAAACATGTTGTCCCTATTCCAGCAAAAGGATCGTAGACTACAGCATCAGGTAAGGTTAAAACCTCTATCAACGTAAACGGGATTTCTGGAACAAATGTGCCAGGAAACCAGTGATGTTTTCTGCAATTAAATGGGCGCATCTCATCTGGAGAGAAAACACCTTTGAAGTAGAAATCCCAGTTTATGTTGTTTAATATCGCTTTTGCTTTGCGAATATCATTTAGAAGCGGGTTTTCTTTATTCACAGTTTTTGAATTTCACCATAAAGCTTAAGTTGTCTTAGGTTTGGGTCCCCTAAAACATCGGATAGATATGCAGATATTTTTCGGCACATTTCGTTTTTGATCCCATAAGGAATATCGCTTATCGTGTATGTATTTAAGTACACATTCTTGAAAAAAACTCCGATTAGAAGTTGATTCGAAGATTTTCCAATTTGAACAACTGTGCCATCATCAGTTTGAATACAAACTCGTCTTTCTGTTTTGTTTACGTCAAGGATTGGATGTATTGCTATCATAGCATCCTTGAATCGAGGATCAAACCTCGACTGTATCATTTCAATAAGATTCAATTCTAATTTCTTCCTCGTGCTTATATCGCTAATGGACTCATATTTATCGGTTCTTGTAGTCGAGAAAATCCCCATACAACCATACAAATCACCTACCATAAGGCGTGAAATAATGTTGCGTGATTCAGAGCAAATGTTAGATAGTTTTTCCAAGAGTTCATGGTCAACATCATACCAGTTAAAGGGAAGATATGCCTTCTCTTTTGCAATCTCTATTGCCTCATTGAGCATACACTTTGCAGAAAACTCCTCAGGATTTAGGAGTAAAAGGGAATATAGTTCTTTACGTACCTTATGCCACTCCTCAACTAGAGGGATGGCCTCTTTCCTCAATATTAGTTTGCCATACTTATCTGTTGTAGGCTGTCCAGTATAAAGTGATCTAGCAAGCTTTAACGGCACCTCACCGGATTTTACTAGACCGATATGGTATGCAAGCCTAAATACATTGTCTATGTTGTCTAGATCCATTGTTGAGTTTATTAAAGGACCAAACCTTCCATTTCCTGCAACAATTTCCCCTATTGCTTCTATGTCTTCGTCAGCGAGTTTGGAAGCCAATGCTCTCGGCATTCCAAAGAATATAGGTTCCAATGTAGCGTATTTGTAGCGATAAGATCCTTTTTTCTCTCCCAATATTATGTATTTAAAGGCTCGCTCATGATCAAATCCTTCTTTAGATTCGATATACTCTACCGAATGGCCAAATGCTGCACTTACCACGTCATGTAATAAGGCTGCTAGCAAAAACCGTTCTTTCTCTTTTGTATCTATTGGACTTAATAGAGGCCATGAATTAAGGCACTCTTGTGCAAGATAACACGTCCCAACTGCGTGCTCATAGCGATTTATGTTTGCTCCCCCAGGCAGACAAAAGGAGTTTATATTGCAGAGTCGAACCTCACGAAGACGTTGTAACTCAGGACAAGGAATAACGTCCCAAACAAAGCGTGGTAAATCATTAATTATGCCATACAGGGGATCATAGATATATCTTTTATTTTCCCAAATTTCTTTCATTCTCAGCACCGATAATGCTTTCTGCACACACCATACCCGAGCAAAGGGCTTGCAATATCCCACGGAATCTACCTGTACAATCGCCAATCAAATACATTCTAGGAATTATCGAAAAATCCGAGTTAATAGGAAAACTTAGGCCACCATAGTCTACTTCTGGTGCAAACACGTTTACTTCGCCCCAACGATCTTTGGGTAAGAGTCGAGAAGCAAAATAATAAACTGCCTCCTTAATTCTTGTAGAGATGGAGTATGGAAAACATTGATTTACATCACCGTGCACCCAAAAAGATATAGAGCTTTGAAAGGATTTAGGAGACTTATGGTTATGATCTTTAGTGTCGATGCTAAAGTAATCAAGTAACCTCTGACATACGGGTTTACCATTACTAATGTGGAGTGTTCTTCCCTCTATTTCATTCAATATCGCCTCCTTTTGTTTTGAGGGTTTTAGCCTTATCATAATCCCAATATTTGTAAAGCCACTTCCAAACTTAGGGTTGGAGTAACCCTCTATGAAAAATACATCTTCAAGGAAATAAGGTGCAATTTTACCGCTGTTACAAACGCAAAAAGTCCTAGCATCCTCAAATAGAAGTTTCAAATCATTATGATATCTAGTTACTTCTGGATATAAATCTGTTGGAAATTCTAATCTGACACCTACATCTAACTGATTTTCTTTTCCATTTAAACCTAATCTTGTGTTCAGAAATCTAAGAAAAGAACGGCCTAAGCGGCCAACTCCGAGCACCAGATACTTTGTAAAGATTGTGATCGTCTGTTCATCCTGCTTGGCCACTAACTTGAAGCCATTTTCTTTAGGGTCTATTTGGGTTAGCTTGGTGTTCAGCAATAAAGACATGCCTGCAGAGTTTAGTTGTGAAAGTATTTCTTGATATGCCCTTCGTAATTCTTCCTGCTCGCAGAGATATGCATCGTAATACCTATATCTAAATCCTAGTTTAGCGAATAACCCTTTTGCATTCTTGATATCATTTGCTGTTATATCTGGCTTTTGTAAAGATAGGTAGTTACTAATCAAAGAGAGGGCTTCAGATAGTTTCCTTTCGGCTAAGTCTTTACTACCCAAAATACTCGCAAGTCTACTCCCAGCAGGAAAAGTGCTTATTTTTCCACCACCTAATAGAGAGCAACCACCAAATCCACTTATCATTTGACAAGGGTTTTCTTTGTTGCAGCTTCCGCCTTGAAGAATCGAACAAGACCTAATACTTGGATAGTTGCCCGCATCTAAACAAAGCACAGGAGTTGGCACATTAGAGTCAAAAAACGTGAGCGCCGCTCCTATACCTGCCGGTCCTAATCCAACAATACAAACTTGAGAAGTGTAATCACCTGTGCCCATGCTCTCATACTCCTACTGAGTCAGATAGGTAGGTTCGAATAAGTTCCTTTAGAAATTGAGTTGGATAGCGTTCTTGCCGCTTTTTCTGGCTTTTCCACCAGGCAGGCTTTTGGGCACGGGTTTTAGGACTCAAGAGGCCAAAACTTGGAGCGGAGGCGGTTCTCACGCTACCATTTGCAGTGTGTGCGGGTTCTACTTGCTGATTCTCGTATAATAGCTTCACTTTGTTGTTTACAAGATACTTTTTGAGAGGCTTTGAATAGGTTGCTTCAAGATCAAATGCAACGTACGTTAGGTCGCGGATGTTGCTCATATGCCGCCATCTCCCGGTCAATTACAGCCCAAGTAACGAAAGATAGCTATTCCCAATCGATGGTAGCGGGAGGTTTCGAATGGCTCACAACCCCAACCTCAACCGCTCCTCTACTTCCCCTCCCGCTTCTTCCTCTCAATCAATTCCTCGATTTCTTGCGCCAGGCTCTCCACATCGGCGAAGCGACGGTAAACGGAAGCAAAGCGCACGTAGGCCACATCGTCCAGCGCCCGCAGCCGCTCCATCACCATCTCCCCGATGTCCCGGCTCTCCACCTCCCCATCCCCCCGACTGTAGAGCTTCCCTTCGATCCCACTGACCAGTTCCTCGATGGC
>DAOUEU010000003.1:0-1896 GCA_034430255.1 Dehalococcoidia bacterium
GAGATTCCGGTATATGATAAGCTCCGAGGATCAACTTCTTACTAGCCATCCTAAGAGCTGCAAAGTCTGCATCCCTCATATTGAAAGAAACATTACTGGCCTTCGCTCCACCCCAGAGAAACCCCGGTTTGTAGGCACTGCGCCAGCCCTGGTGAACTTCAAGGAACTCGTCTTTTAGCCTCTTCCTCTCTTCTGCTGGGGGAAGGTCGGGGAACTCTAAAAATAGTCTCGGCGTTGCGTCGTTATAGAATAATTTATTCTGATACTTGCCAGCGTACAGTTCTGAATCCAGGTCGGTAGAGATAGACCGCGCTGCCCCGATTCCCCGATATGGGTTAGCAGGGTTGGGATTGAAGATATGTATGACCTCAGGGACTTCTAACCTTACTTTTACTGAGCCTCTACTGAACTCATAATGAGAAATGTAAGTTTCTGCCGAGGGCATTATCGTCATGTTACCCGGCGGAGCCAGCCACATCTCAGCAGGGACGCCTAGCCCGTTTTTATTGAGAACAATAAATGCCTCCCCTACTAGCTCGATATAGGTTTGCATCATCAAGAGGAATTGGTATCGTGTCTGGAATGGGTTTATTCGGTTCCACAAGTCAACAAGTGGGTGACTGTCTATCTCTTCCTCGTTGCTTGCTTGATATAGCATCCACTCAGAAGAGGCGACAGAGTTCGCAATCAGCGACACAGCGCCAAATAGCCAGCCTATGTTCCCATAAGCCTGTAGATAGCCCTGGTAATCACGGCCCGGGGGAATAGCCATTTCCGTGAATCCCCCGCCGCCTAGTCTATAGCCGAGTAGTCTGCGTATTGCGTCCTTTACTGCCATAAATATCTCCTATACATCAAAGGCATAGCCCTTATATTCAGACTTGCCCATAACACCATATCGCCTAGCATCCATAAGATGCGAGAAGATGTGCATGGTTTTCTCTGTCAACTTGCCGTCCTTGTCCTGGATATACCTATAATTGCGCTGTTCCTTGATACCATTGGTCGAATCCTTTGTCCAGTAGTGTTTGTACTGCCTTACCTTTTGATGCCCAAATTCAACGCTCCCAGGCCCCTTAGAGCAGGGTTTGATGTTGAATCCACACCGCTTGATTTCTTCTATAGACTTAGGCTCGGCTGAGTCGGCAAAGATTTCGTCGTAACCCTTCTTGACTCCGAGTTCTTCCATACGAAGAGCGATAACATCATTAGTTAATCCCTTGTCGTAGATTAACTCCTGGCAATATAACTCCTCGCCTAGAATTAGACACTTAACTAACGCCGTAGGGTCTGTCGAATAACCGAAATCTAACCCGTAGAAGGTATCTCCATGCTCAGGCATGAAGTCTACCTGTTGAAGTAAAGGATAGACTAACCCCTCAACCTTGCCTATGAGTCCTAACCCGTAAACATTCCACCAGTTCGGGTCCTTGTCTTTGTTAGACTCGATATTGGCGACAACTTCTTTTGGTAGAACCTCAATAGCGTCTAAATAAGTCGAATGAATGTATTGATTCTCCGGTTGTCCTATCCAGTATTCATGAGCCCAGAACTCCGAGACGGGATTCCAGTCTGCGAAGGTGAATAGCTTAGTTCGTATGTCTAATCCCTGAGCTGTCTCATAGGGGATATTATTAGCCTCGTTTAAGAATAAGATATCTCTCCGGGGGCCACGCACCTTATCCGGTTCGTCAGCGCCGAAGAATTCTATTATTGAATTCCCTATGCTGTAAATATGGTCAGTCTTATTGTATCGGGGGTTGTTATCACTCTCCCCAAGTACATTAAAAAAATCACGGATAGCTCCCTTTTTCAGGTGGGGTAAGGATTCGCTCACTATCGAGATAACAAGCCTAGCTTCGCTGTGACGAGCTATTAGGATGAGAAGCTGAAGGA
>DAOUEU010000004.1:0-5185 GCA_034430255.1 Dehalococcoidia bacterium
GAGCTCTGAAATCAAAGTCGAACTCATAAATAATGACCATGCCATAATCAGCTTCATCAACTGCCCCACCTTACTTGCACTGGAGAGGGATGGGTCAGGGCGGGAGATGCTTATATGTAATAAATTGGAAGTGAGACTAATGGAGCTCAAGGCACATTACTTTAACCCTAATATGACTGTCACACCCCTCAAATTACCTCCCCGAGACCCCAACAGCGAGATATGCTGCCAGTGGGAACTGAAAGTGGAGCGGTAGACATGGAAGAATTAATGGTGGACTATAGCAGTTCATTCGATCCCAATTTTAGCCATGAAAAACTAGCTCAGCAAACTCTAACCAGGCTTCTGAGAGCCACCGCTGAATACATGCGCCGTATAGACGGTCACTGGTATCTCAGCGTGATGGAGAAGTGGGGCAACGATGAGGCCATAGATTGCGATATTAAGGTGTGGGAAAGACTGGTTATATATGAAATGAAGATGCTGAGCAGCCTTCTGAATATCCATGGCGATGATGTGGTTGCGGTAATGAAGGCCCTCCAGGCCAGCCCGTGGTCATTGACCTATGCCTGTGATATAGACGCCAGGAGTAATGATCATGCTGTAGTCACCTACCGAAACTGCCCTACGCTGCTTGCCCTAGAGAGAGAGGGTAAAGGACGTGAGGGGATTATATGCCAGGAGCTAGAACCAAAGCTTATGGGTATCATTGCCCACTACTTCAACCCGAATATCAGTGTCACCCCGCTGAAGCTGCCCCCCAGAGATGGCAGTAGCGATATATGTTGCCAGTGGGAGTTCAAGCTGGAGAGGTAATAAGAAGGAGCCATATGGCCAATCAGGGAGAGATCAAAAAGACCTTATGCACCTTTTGTACCGGCAACTGCGGCATGCTCGTTCACGTTGAGGATGGCAGGATAGTGAAGCTCGAGCCCAACCGGAAGCACCCCCTCAGCCGCGGGTTTTCCTGCGAAAGGAACCGCCTGTCACTGAAATGGCTCTACCACCCTGATCAGCTAATGTATCCCTTGAAGCGGGACGGTGAGCGTGGTGAGGGCAAGTGGAAAAGGATAACATGGGAGCAGGCGCTGGCCGAGATAGGTGATAAGCTAAACGAGCTGAAGGCTAAATACGGGCCGGAGACGCTGGGCATATTCGAGGGCACTGCCCGCGGCAATGACTACTGGCCCCGGGGCCGCTTCCTGAGCCTGTTTGGCAATCCCCATAATATATTCGCTGCCGGCACCATCTGCAGCGCCAACGTTATGTCAATGAATGCCGCTATCATGGGCGACGTCAGCGGCTTTGCAGGGAATATTAACAAGTCCAACTGTGTCGTATACTGGGGTACCGACCCATCGCAGGCCTGGCATAGAGCCTGGGCAGCGATCCTCAACCAGAAAAAGCGACGTGATGTGAAGGTCATCGCTATTGACCCCAGGCGCACCAGGACCACCGAGATCGCTGACATATGGCTTCAGCTTAGGCCGGGCACCGATACCGCGCTCGCACTTGCCTGGCTTAATGTGATCATCAACGAGGAGCTTTACGATAAAGACTTCGTTAAAAATTGGACTGTGGGCTTCGATGAGCTCAAAGCTCGCGTTCAGCAGTACTCGCCAGAGAGGATCGCCGAGATCACCGGCGTGCCCGCTGGGAAGATCATCTCCGCTGCGCGTATGTACGCTACCAACAAGCCGGCATTTATACCCTACTCGGTCGCCATCGACCAGCTTGGGTTGAATGGCACCCGCACCGAGCAGTGCCGGGTCATCATGCGGGCCATAACCGGCGACCTCGGTGTCTGGGGCGGCGAGCTGATCACGCGACCGGGGCAGAAGATTAACGGTGGCAAATTCATAACCGACGCGGAGCTTATCATGATAGACCGCCTCTCCCCGGAGGAGAGGCAGAAGCAAATGGGGGCCAATGTGTGCCGTCTCTTGAGCCTCACCGGCTGGAGCCTCACATCGGAGCAAATCGGTCGAGTTTACGGTGTGCCTGCGCCGGTAGGGGTCCAGACCAATGCCCATACACCGATGCTGTGGCGTTCCATCCTCAGCGGAGAGCCATACCCCATAAAGGCGCTTATCGCCTGGGGCTCAAACCCGCTTTCCTGGGCCGGCAATATCAAGCTGGCCTATGAGGCAATGAAAAGCCCCAACCTGAAGCTCAATGTGGTCCAGGAGCTGTGGATGACCCCATCCGCCCAAATAGCCGACTATGTGCTGCCCGGCGCAAGCTGGATGGAGCGTCCTATGTGCAGCAACATGATGGACTTCGGTAGCATGGTAATCGGCGGCGAGCGACCCATACCTCCCCTGGGGGAGCGCCGCGACGTCTATGAGTTCTTCCGCGGACTGGCCCTCGCCGTGGGGCAGAGTGAGGAGTACTGGCCATGGAGGACTCTGGAAGAGGCCAGTGAATACCGCCTCAATCCAACTGGCATAAGCTTCAAAGAGTTCGTGGAGAGGATGGTTCTGTTTCCTGACGAGTTCGACCTGCAACCCTGGCTGAAGACCGGCTTCCCTACCCCTTCGGGAAAGGTTGAACTGTACTCCAGCATCCTGGGAAAACTGGATTACGATCCATTGCCCCACTATGAAGAGCCTCCGGAAAGCCCGATCAGCACCCCCGGGGTTGCCAGGGATTACCCCCTTATTCTGAACACGGGAGGCACCTTCATGCCCATGTTTAAGTCCGAGTTCATGCAGCGGAATTTAGGCCGTGTAAGACATCCTCACCCGCTTATGGATATACACCCCGATACCGCTCACAAACTGGGGATTGGTGATGGCGACTGGGCCTACATCGAGACCAGAAGAGGGAGGATCAAGCAGAAAGCTAGGTACAACGACGGTATACTGCCCAACGTGGTCAATTGCGAGGCCAACTGGTGGTTTCCGGAAATGCCAGCCAGCGAGCCGTCCCTGAGTGGGGTCTGGGAATCCAATGCCAATGTTCTCACTCTCGATGAGCCTGAGGCCTGCGACGAGCTCTCGGGGGGCTGGTGCAACCGAGCGTTGCTGTGCAAGGTGTATCGGGCTCAGTAGCGCCCGGCTCTGGCTTCGAGCAGTTTCTCCCAGGGGAGATCATCAAAGTAGCCATGATCCTGAACGTATTCGATGTGTAATTTTCCATCGCGATTATAGCGGTGAAACTGAGCATCGCTCACGCCGTCGAAATCAACCGGAATAATCAGGTTCTTTTTACACATTTTCAAATCGAAGGCCGGCGTTGCCTTGACCCACCTTCTATCCAGATAGAAGGCAACATAGCCATGATAGATAAATAGGTTTTCCCCTCTCATCGCATTGGCTATCTTGTTGGGAAGAATGTAGTTGCGGATATCGGCAAACCCCAGTTTGGTAGGAATGCCTGAAGCCCTGGCCAGAGCGGCCAGAAGTATCGCCTTCTGCACACAATAACCCTCCCCGCGCTTTAAAGTGGCACTTGCCTTGTTGTCCTCAAGAGTATAAAGTGGCACGTAGGGGTTATACTTGATCTCGTCCCTCACGAAATAGAAAATGGCCTTGGCCCTATCTACCGTCGTTTCTTGATTCGTGGTTAAGATCTGCGCTTTTTCCTTTACCGACTCCTCTTCACAATCGATAGTATAGGTACAATTTAAATATTTTGACATGGTTAAACTCCAGAAGGCCTGTCAAAATTATACCATAGGGCAGCGGTGATTTGTTATAATCAGGAAGCACTTGGGAGCAAGGGGAGGCTTTAGATGACATCCTTCGGGTATAGCGGTAAGATCCTTAGGGTAGACCTGTCCTCGGGAAACACCACACAGATTTCCACAATGGACTATGCCGATAGCTTTCTCGGTGGCAGGGGCATTGGTACCAGGCTCTATTGGGATGAGGTCAGCCCCTGTATAAAAGCCTTCGACGCTGAGAATCGGCTAATATTTATGACCGGCCCGCTCACCGGTTTCACCGGACTTGCCGGTTCTAGATGGGGTATATACGGCAGATCTCCAGCCACTACTCCTGAATGCTTCACCTACTGCAATCTGGGAGGAAGCTGGGGTGCCCACCTAAAGTTTGCCGGTTACGATGGGATAGTAATCCAGGGTAAGTCAGAGAGACCGGTCTACCTTGAGATACAAGATGGCAATATCCGGATAAAGGATGCTTCCCACCTGTGGGGCATGGGTGCCATAGAGGTGAGAAAGGCGTTGAAGGCAGAGCTGGGAAGCTCTGTAAGGGTGGTGGCTATAGGACCTGCCGGCGAGAACCTGGTCAGCTTCGCCATTGTGCTCGCGGATGATGGCGCATCAGGTTCCGCTGGTCTCGGCGCGGTGATGGGCGCCAAGAAGCTAAAGGCCATTGCCGTGAGTGGCAGCAGTAAGCCAACCGCTGCCGACCCGGAAGGGCTTCGCGAGGTGGCAAAATACGCCCGTGAGCTGACAAAGGGCATGCCAATGGTGCAGAAAGGGCTAATGCCAGGCCCGAGGATGATGCCTGTGGCCTGTTATGGCTGCATCCGGGGCTGCATCAGAGCAGACTGCGAGGCAAAGGATGGGACACGCAGTAAGTACATGTGCACTGGTGCCCAGTTCTACCAGGATGCGGCCAAATGGTACTACGGAGAATGGCTCCCCGAGAGCATTGAGGTGCCATTCTACGCCAACATGCTCTGCGATGATTACGGGGTCGACACCAATTCCATCGCGGCAATGCTGATCTGGCTGGGAAGGTGCTACCGTGGGGGTATACTGACCGATTCCGATACCGGTATGTCCATATCAAAGATGGGCAGCCTCGATTTCATAGAGACCCTGTTGAAGAAGATCTCCACGAGGGATGGGTTCGGGGATATTCTCGCCCGCGGTACCGTTAGAGCGGCCGAGTCCCTGGGGGAAAAAGCCAGAGAGCTTATTACCTACTACGTATCCAGAGCCGGACACCTTACTCTTTATGAACCCCGCATGTTCGTCGCCCACGGGCTTATGTATGCCATGGAACCGAGGCAGCCCATTAACCAGCTGCACGAGATGGGGCTGCCACTTTACCAGTGGCTGGAATGGGTAAATAAGGTTCAGACAGCGTATCTCTCCAGCGACGTGTTTCGCCGTATCGCCAAGAGGTTCTGGGGAAGCGAACTCGCTGTTGACTTCTCCACCTACGATGGAAAGGCATTGGCGGTGAAGAAGATACAGGATCGCCAGTGC
>DAOUEU010000005.1:0-3383 GCA_034430255.1 Dehalococcoidia bacterium
AGACGCCCTTGATGGGGATGCCGCCACTGGTGTATCTGGGCTCCTCTTGCGGCTCGGGGGATTTATCTTTAGGTCCCTTTTCCATGCTGGCTAATCTGTATCTGCTGATGTACGTCTAATCATGGCAACCAGGTAATAATCTTACAATTTGTGGGTGTGGTTTGTCAACCAGATAAACGGGGGGGAGTCCCCCGACCCCGATAGATCGGGGGACGCTTCGGCCTAGGTCGGGGGGAGGGGCCCCTACGCCTTGAGCCGAAGTGTTGGCTGGCATATTGGCCTCGGGGATGACAATCCCCATATATCATGATAGAACATCAATGAGACACCAATACCCGCTGCGTGGCCTCGATCCGCCGGTTAGGCTGGCCGACGTCGGCCAGCCTAACCATTGTCATGCTGAACCTGTTCCAGCATCCCATGTTTCACGATAGAACACCGCTGAGATTGCCACGTCGCCATGGCTCCTCGCAATGACGGTTGTGTTGCGCACCGTGGCCCTAAACTGTCATTGCGACCCCGATGTATCGGGGTGTGGCAATCCCAACGTCACATGACAGAACAACACTGTGACCCGATACCCGCCGCGTGGCCTCGATCCTCTGGTTAGGCTGGCTAGATTACCCGACCAAGTCGGGCAACAGGCTTGGCCAGCCTAACCATTGTCATGCTGAACTTGTTTCAGCATCTCGACCATGAGATTCCGAAACGAGTTCGGAATGACAGGAAGGGGACGAACCACACTGTCATTGCGAGCACAGGGTGGCAATACCCACATTGAATTTAGTGAGATTGCTGAAATATTCTTGATCAACCCCCTAAAACCCCCAATCTTGGGGGACTTTTAAAAGCTGGGGGATACCCCCAGACCCCCAGCAGGAAGTATCCTGCACCTCTTTTTCAGCAGTATCTCAGTGATTGGGGGACTGATTTATAGATTTTTGGGATTTCTGGAAAGGCGCATCTGGTTCTGGAGCCAGGCGAGCCACTGGTCTATGCCCTGGCCGGTGGTACAGGAGACCTCGAAGATTTCCGCCCTGTCGTTCAGGTTTTTAACCGCTTTTTTGTAGGCCAGCGTATCGAATTTCAGGTGCGGAAGCAGGTCCATCTTGTTGATGAGCACGACATCGGCTACGGTGAACATCAGCGGATATTTCAATGGCTTATCAGCCCCTTCGGGGGTGCTTGAGACTAGAATCCTCCGATGGGCGCCCAGCGCAAACTCGGAAGGGCAGATCAGGTTGCCCACGTTCTCAATGAATAGTAGCTCGATGTCATGAAGCGGAAGGTCGGCGAGGGCACGGGAGGTCATGCTGGCATCGAGGTGACATTCCCCGCCGGTATTTATCTGGATCACCGGCACGTTCTCACTACCTATTGTCTCAGCATCTACGCTTGAGCTTACATCACCCTCGATAACGCCGATCCTGGTCTCCCCTTTCAATTGCCTAATCGTTTCCAGGATGAGGCTGGTCTTGCCGGCGCCCGGCGACGACATAACGTTAACGGCAAATACGCCGCTCTCGTCCAGTAGCTGTCGGTTCTTTTCTGCGATCTGCTCATTAGCGCCCAGAATGTCTTTAAGAACCTTTATTTCCATGCTCTTCCACCTCAATGCTCTCTACAAAAAGCTCGTTGCCGCCGACAAGCTCTATGCTGCTGCTTTTACAAGATGGGCATGTCCAGTCCATCTCCTTCACTTCGAATTCCTTGCTGCACTCCCGGCATCGACCGGTTGTGGGAATAGTCTTGAAGGTTAGCTCGGCGTCTTCCATGATTGTACCTTTGGTCATGTGGTCGAAGTAGAACTGCACGCACTCACCGACGAAGCCGGTCAGCTCTCCAACGACCAGATTTATTCTTCCCACCTTCCTGGCGCCGGCCTTCTCTGCATGCTCCCTGACGAGCTCTATCATGTCTTGCGTAATGGCCAGTTCATGCATTTTAGCATATCCTGGGAAGCGGGTCTCCCACCATCATATCTACAATTCGGGTGGACCCGAGGCTGGTCTTCATTACCACCCGCCCTGGATTTTGTGAACTGACCTCACCAATTGTGACAGCCTCTCTTCCGTATTGATTACCGCGCATCGCTTTAAGGATTATATCTTCATCCTCCGCCTTGACTATCGAAATGAGCTTCCCTTCATTGGCTATGTAAAGCGGGTCAAGGCCCAGCATCTCACAGGCGGCGAGCACCTCCTCACGCACCGGGACCCTTTCCTCCTCGATCCTTATGCTTACCCCCGACTGCTCTGCCAGTTCATTAAGAGTAGTAGCCAGCCCTCCCCTGGTGGGGTCTCGCAGGCAATGAATATTGGGGCTGGCGTTAAGCATTTCAGCTACCAGGCGGTTAAGCGGGGCACAATCGCTCTCAAGCTGTGTGGAAAAGCTCAAACCTTCCCGACGGCTGAGCACCGCTATTCCATGCTCGCCGATGGCTCCGCTTAAAAGCACCCTGTCTCCCGGCCTGGCGTTACTTCCGGAGATGTCGACCCCATCAGGTATTAAGCCGATGCCCGAGGTATTTATAAAGAGCCTGTCGGCGCTGCCCCGGTGAACCACCTTGGTATCTCCGGTGACGATTATCACCCCCGCTTCCTGAGCTGCCCTCTTAACAGACCCAACGATTTCCTCTAGCTCGCTCATGGGGAGACCCTCCTCGATTACCAAGGAAAGGCTTAAATAAAGCGGCCTGGCGCCAGACATGGCCAGGTCATTAACCGTGCCACAGACGGCGAGCTTTCCAATATCACCGCCGGGGAAGAAGACCGGGCTTACCACGTAGCTATCGGTGGTAAAGGCCAGCCTGCCGCTGAAATCAACTACCGCCGAGTCATCGAGCTTATCCAGAACCGGGTTGGCCAGTGCCTTGACAAAGCTTTTGGCCACCAGTTCGTGAGCCAGCTTCCCACCGCTGCCGTGGGCCAGCAGTATCTTCTCGGACTCCCTCTGCATTACTGCTCCCTAATGAAGACCCCTGTCATAAGACCTTTTTTCGAATGCTCCCATCACCTTTGCTCCCCGTAATTGTAATAGGCGGCGCAGGTGCCCTCGGAAGAGACCATGCACGGCCCTACGGGATACTGTGGGCTGCAGACACTGCCGAAGAGCTGACAATCGAGGGGAGTCTTAACCCCCCGCAGGATGTCGCCACAGATGCAGCCCTCGGGCTCATAGGGCAGGCCGGGGTCAATGTTAAAGGCGAGCTCGGCATCGAAGTGCTGATACTCGGCTCTAATCTTTAGGCCGCTATGGGGAACCTCTCCCATCCCCCGCCAGGAGGCGGGGCCAGGCTCAAATACCCGCTCCATAAGTCTAATGGCCTCCCGGTTTCCCTCGGGACGCACACCCCTTCGATAGGCGATCTCTACTTCAGAGCG
>DAOUEU010000006.1:0-4001 GCA_034430255.1 Dehalococcoidia bacterium
TTCACCTTGGTTTGGCCCGATGCGAATACCAGCCCGGCGGGCTCCTCGTACTTGGGCACATACCACTGCCTCAGGTAAACCTTCTCGTTGGCATCCTGATTATTTACCTTGATTTCGTGGAAGAAGGTTCCGAATACCCCGTTGGAAGCCGAGTCCAGGTGGTACATGTATGCCGGGTTCCACTGGATAAAGTCCTTTAGAGGAGCCTCTGAGCTCTGCGGGGCAAACGGCGCCTGGTAATCGGTATAAGGGAATGCAGCGCTCTCGTTGCACTTCCCGTATATCCTAAGGGTATTGGTCTCATCGGGTACCTGCGCGGACGTGGTGGATGTCGGAGCCACTGCCACAACAAAGGCACCGCTGAGACTCACTACTAAAGCCAAGGCAAATATCATGTATACTGCCTTGACATGCCATTTAGGTACTTTACTCATTACTCAACTCCTTTCTCCCTGAGAGATTCCTGTTACAAAGGTAACTCTCATTACTTTTTATCTCCTCTATAATCCTCAATCTACATACATCCCCCCTTTCTTTGCGATAATTGGGCTATTATAAACTCCTGCCTGCTGTTTTGTCAAGTATGTAGCACACCGATCGTCTATTTCCAATACCCCGCAATTTTCTTTACCCCTTGGTATTTCGTCACCTCCGCTATTTATATTTATTCAAAAATAGAAAGGCAACCGCCGATACCCTACCTTCCGGCGGCTGAGCCTTTCGATCTCTCCCTCATGCCGATGGCTGCCATCAACAGGATCCGGGGTGTGCTCCCATATTGTAAAATTCTATATCAGCAGCTATAAAAAATAAAGCGTTTATAACTTATAACACAAAGTTTCCACGTTGTCAATAGCTCATTACGCAGCGGATGCAAATCTATCACAAATTCGGTGACCTGTCAATACTTTTAGCGATTTCTTTTAAAATTCATAACTACCGCCTTTGTCCCATTTTTAATTTTAATGGGAAATGCACCGGCCTGCTGCGCCCAACACAACCGTCATTGCGAGGAGCCCGATTTATCGGGCGACGTGGCAATCTCAGCGGTGTTCTACAATGAGACGTGTGGATTGCCACGCCTTCGGCTCGCAGTGGTGACAGAATATCCTTGACAGAGGTAGAACATTAGTGCTATTCTGGCTCCGAGTGGGAATATCGGAGTCCGATGCTATGCTCGGACCTCGCCCCCGGCGGCAAGCCATGGTTATCGACCAAATCATCATTACGCAGTATATCGTAACTGCCCTGAGCAGCGGGTTCAACGCGGTCTACTTCTCAGGCTACCGCTCCCCGCTGCGGAGGAGGCGTATCGGGGCGCTGGCGCTGGCCCTGCTGAGCGTGGCGATTCTCATCGAAAGCCTATACTTCACCTGTTTTTCCCTTTTCTATATATATAATGGAAATGAGTTTTTAAGCAGCTTACTTCTCAACCCCGGTCTCTTGCTGGGGGTGCGGCTGCTTCTGTGCCTGGGCTCGCTTTTGATGAGCGTCCTTATACTGCGACACCTGCTGAACAGAAGAAGGTAGGGTTTTCACCGGCCTCGGGGCGAGGAGGCCGATTCTAGTGAAAAGGGAAAAAAGGAGGGGAGGATGATGACCCTGGCAAGGGCGATCGCTACCAGTAAGTGGGAGCTGGCGGCGCTGTGCCTGCTCATCGGCCTTATGGAGGAGCTTTCCCGCATCCCCGCCGATTCCATAGAAGGGGTCCTCGACCTGCTCGAGGGTGAAGATGGCCAAAAGGCAGGGTAGGAAAAGCGCCACCGGCGGCAAGGAGGCAAACGGTGGGTTTTACGGCCGGGCGCTCAGCGAGGCGGAGCGGGCGCTTATCGCCGAGGCAATGGGGGTAGAGGGTCTGGATGAGGAGATCGCCCTGCTGCGGGTGAAGCTCTCCACCGCCCTGGCGGAGAACCCGGAAAACATGCCGCTTATGCTTCGCGCGGTGGAGCTGCTGGTGAAGGCGGTGGGGGCCGAGTACCGCCTCTCAAGGAAATCGCAGGACAACCTTGCCGCGGCCATCGACGGCGTCCTCAAGGAGCTGGGCGGCGCTCTCTTTTCGGCCGACGCTTCGGCCCCCAACTCTTCCTAGAGGCGGCGGGTGGGCGGGAGAAGAAAGGACTGCCTGTGGGGTGCAACACAACCGTCATTGCGAGGACACCGATTTATCGAGAGAAAGCCGAAGCGCCCATGTCATTCCCGCGCAGGCGGGAATCCAGGCCCATCGGCCTCCGGGTCCCTGCTATCGTAATAGGAGATTCTTATCATTCGGGCCAGCGATGTAGGGTGGGTGTAGTGCAACGAAACCCACCACATTCTGGACTGCCCAAGGCGCTTAATTTCTACTTCATCAGGCAATGGCCATAATGGGGAGTCCAGAGGGGGTTCCCCTCTGGCGGGGGTCTGGGGGTGTCCCCCAGCATTACCTATAAGGGCGGGTGGGCGGGAAAGTAATGTATTGTTCCGCCTACAGCCGGAAATGAGGGTAAAGAGATGGAGGGCGACAGCTCGAAGAGACTGGAAAGAAGCATCGGCGAGCTCTTCCTTAAAATGGGGGGCAGGCGCCGCCCTCCCCCGGTGGAAATGTCGCCCGGGTGCCCCTTCGGGGCGCTTCTGGAGGAGAGACTGCGCACCATGGAGCGCGAGATCGGTGAGCTTAAAGGGCGGATCAACGGCCTCATCTTCCTCCTCATCGCCCTGGTGCTGGCAGAGATCGTCATGCGCCTCATCTGAACCATTTTTTGAAAACTTTTTAAACAGAGACTTCTTAAAAAGAGGTGCAGTATGCTTCCTGCCGGGGGTCTGGGGGTGTCCCCCAGCTTCAAAAAGTCCCCCAAGATTGGGGGATTAGGGGGTTGATTGAGACTATTTCAGCAATATCAAGTAAGGGTAAATCGCTAAAAAGAAATATGGGGCCAGAGAGGGTGAAATAATGATCAAGGAGCGGCTGAGACCCTATCAGGTAGCGGTGGGCAGGGCGATCCTGGATAGCGTGCTCAACCACCGGGGGCTGATATTTTCGGTGGAGATGGCGCGGTAGGGTGGGAAGAACGAGCTCTCAGCACAGCTAGAGGTGCTGCTGCTCACCCTTTTTATGACCAAGGGTGGAAACCTGGTCAAGTGCTCCCCCACCTTCAAGCCGCAGACGGTGAACAGCATGATGCGGCTCAAGGAGCGCCTGAGCGACGCCGGCTACAGCGGCTTCTGGGTCCCCGAGCTGGGCTACATGCTGCGGCTGGGGGCAGCTCGAGAGATATTCTTCAGCGCCGACAATGCCAGCCACGTGGTTGGGGCAACCGCCCATATCCTGCTGGAGGTGGATGAGAGCCAGGATGTATCCAGGGAAAAGTATTCCAAGGAGTTCCGCCCCATGGGCTCGGCGACCAATGTGACCACGGTGCACTATGGGACCACCTGGGACGACTCCACCCTGCTGGAGGAGGTTAAGCAGACCAACCTGGAGCTCGAGAGAAGGGACGGCCTAAAGCGGCACTTCCGCTACGACTGGCAGGAGATCGCCCATTACAATCCCGACTACTGTCGCTACGTCGAGGCGGAGAAGGAGAGGCTGGGGGAGAGCCACCCCCTGTTCCAGACCCAGTACGCCCTCAAGCCGATACGTGGCGGGGGCGGCTTCCTCAGCCCCGGGCAGCGTGCCCAGCTCCAGGGGGCTCACGAGCGTCTGCGTCGCCCCGGAGGGGCTCTAGATGCCGTCCGACGGAGATCGGACTCCGATATTTCACTCGGAGGGGGAGCCCGTACGTACGTTGCCGGGGTTGACCTGGCGGGTGAGGCCGAGGAAGGCGAGGATGCCATGCTGCGCGCCATGAAGCCGCGGCAGGACTCCACCGTGGTCACCATCGGGGTGCTGGACTTTTCCACCCGCTTGGAGGTGCTCCCCCAGCCCGGGGTGAACATCGTGGAGCACTACCGCTGGACCGGCAGACCCCACACCGACCTCTACCCGCAGCTCGTAGACCTGCTCAAGAACGTCTGGGGCTGCC
>DAOUEU010000007.1:0-1737 GCA_034430255.1 Dehalococcoidia bacterium
TCCCCTGCCATCTCATGCGCTTCCCCCAGTATCCGTTCGCTACTTAGAGGCTCGACACTTCCATCGACCATCTGGCTTTGGCACATGCTTAGCACCCTCTCCGGCGAGCCTTTCACGTAGATGATGTTCTCCGCTCCTCCCCGGTGCAGGGTAGCCATATACCGCTGCTCTGCCTCGAAAGGTATCGCATCCAACCTGGGGAGCTTCTCGCCAATGCCGGCTTTGCTTGCCGAGACTACCAAAGCCCCTTCCGTCGGGTCTCCTATGATGTTATACCCATCTTCATCCTCCACCAGAGCGGCATCATTACACATGTAACCAGCTTTCAAGGTTGCAACCAGCTCCACGTTCTGTTGCACCGGGTTAACAACTCTATCACCCAGAATGAACTCCCCTCTGGGTTCATACCCCACCCCGCTCACTTTGTAGTCCTTTCCCCCGCAATAAACCCGCAGTACGGTCATCTGGTCTTTGGTGAGGGTGCCCGTCTTATCCGAGCATATGACTGTGGTGCAGCCCAGTGTCTCTGCCGCTGGCAATCTTCTTATGAGGGCATTTCTTTTAGCCATAGCAGTTGAAGCCAGGGCCAGAATCCCGGTTACTATCATGGGCAGCATCTCAGGTATTGCGGCAACGATAAGGGCGACTGAGGCGAGGAAACTATATGAGAGTTGATATCCAAAGAAATATCCCAGGACGAAATTAGCGGCCCCCATACCGAGGATGAGGATGATCAGGGTCCTGGTGAAGTCAGATATTTTTTTCTGGAGCGGAGTAGCGACTGTCTTGGTCTCTCTGACAAGCTGGGCGATCTTTCCGAACTCTGTTTGCTCCCCGGTGCCTACCACAATCCCCTGTCCCGAGCCGCGGGTAATGAAGGTGCCGCCAAAGGCGATGCAGCGCTGGTCTCCTGGCGACAGGTCTGGTCTCGGGATGGGATCGATAATCTTCTTCACCGGCACCGACTCTCCGGTGAGCGCTGCTTCATCTGCGTGCACGTTTTTTGCATAGAACAAGCGCAGATCCGCCGGAACTCTGTCGCCACTCTCTAACAGAACCACGTCGCCGGGAACCAGTTCCCGCGCTGGAATGACCTTCGGCGCTCTATCTCTGAGCACTGTGCACTCCGGCACCATCATCTTCTTCAATGCTTCAATTGCAGCTTCGGCCTTTCCCTCCTGAAAGAAACCTATTATCACATTGAGAATGACTACCCCCAGGATTACTGCCATATCCATCCACATCTCTTCCCCACGCATGCTCAGAATGCCAGTAATCAAGGCAGCAACGAGCAGGATATAGACCAAGGGGCTTTGAAACTGGCGCAAGAAGCGCATGAGAACGCTTGGTTTCTTGTACTCCAACTCGTTATAGCCATACTTTTCGAGCCTTGCTTTGGCCTCGCTGGACGTAAGGCCAATACCCCCTGCTTCCAAGGCTTCAAAAACTCGTTCTACTGATAGCTGATACCATTTGGTCCCGTTCAGCAACGTTGGTACCCCCGTCGTATCGTTCTCAGCGTTCCGCAGTCTCCGCACCAATACCGGCTGCTATTGAAATCGAGGCGAAGCTCAATAAGCTCAAATCCTCAAAAACATTGAGTGCAAAACAAAGGGACAGGTTCACAACCCATCCCTGTGAATGCTTGACATGGTCAAACACGCTCTTGATAGTCTATCAAGGCGCAGGCAGCAAGTCAAGCGGGAACTAGCAGTCCAAAGCATAGAAAAGGAGATG
>DAOUEU010000008.1:0-2646 GCA_034430255.1 Dehalococcoidia bacterium
TAGGCTTTGGCCAGTAGAAGATTAAGGTTCTTATTCCCTATGGTGAAGGGTGCCTGCCCCAGCCTTTTCAGGATGGCATTTTCTACCTCAGGTGGAGAGGGGTCAACCACAAAGGAGTCAAGCGCCTCCCCGGCCCGCCAAAACTTCTCCGGAAGGCCGACAAAAACCAGGGTGGATTCCCCCTGGGGAGGAGATTTCCCCTCTGACTTCACGGCTGTTTCTGGCTCGGCCTGGGTGCGTTTCTCGCGCAGGATTTTGATAAACTCTTCCTTTGTTCTCCCCCTTAGCTTGAAGATGAGAAATGGGTCCTTATCGAAACGTTCTGCCAGAAGGTAGTAGACGGCAGCGATATGCTTGCAGGGGTTGGCCCAATCCGGGCAGGAGCAACTGGTGATCAGCTCCATTTTTGCCTGGGGAAAGAGTGAGACCCTGACCTGGGCAAAGGCCTCCTCTATATTTTGTGGCATCTCCCCGGCCAGTAGCTTGGCCACAAATATGGCCTTAGAGGTCATTGCATCTGTTACCTTATCCCAATCCTTATCAGAGAGGGGATGCAACTGAATCTTGACCGCATAGGGTCTTGGCCTCGTCCCCTGAACCTTGGCTATTACCTCCCCCTTTTCCACATCGATGGAGACCACCTGGCCTCTGCGGGCATAGGAGCGGCCTCTGGTGAGTCTTGCCCCCATATTAAAGGACTCCAGAACGCCAATCCAACGTTTGGACCACCAGGTTTCGCCGATCCTCCCCCGCTGGCTCTTGATCTTGATACCCCCCTTCACCTCCCTGGGCCTTGCTGGTGGGTAGTATTTCCAGTAGCCATCCCACCGAGACATCTCTCTACTCTCCTTTGGAGCTTAGCTCCCTTCGGTCGCTAACTTCTTTTCGTCCTCCAAGCTTATTCATTTTAAGCTCGGATGGAAGATCCCAGAGATTTTCTTATGTTAAGCCTCCGAATACCCACTAAGTAAGTCAAAATAAACAAACTCTCAGCAAGAATCAAGTGCAATTTACACCGGTCAAATGGATTGCCCTGAATCTCAACAGGGTAGCCCAACATCTCAGTTTCCATAAGACTGACTTACGTTTCATCTCCTCATGCGCAGGTAACTGCTGTACCGGCGCTCGGCTATGTGCCCTGCTTGGACAGCTTCCTTTATTGCGCATCCAGGTTCGTGGGTGTGGCTACAGCCAGCACCGAACCGACATTGGCCTATATAAGGACGCATCTCTGGAAACAAGCCGGCGATATCTTCTACAGCAACCTTCCAAAGTCCGAACTCCCTCATCCCTGGTGTATCGATGACACTCCCACCGAAGTCGAGTTCGAACATCTCCAGCCAGCTTGTCGTGTGTTTACCTTTGCCGGTAGAGTCGCTTATCTCGTTCACCCGAAGTCCAAGACCCGGCTGAATTGCATTGAGCAAGGTGGTCTTTCCAACACCGGATTTTCCCAACAACACCGAGACGCTTCCGGTGAGAGCTTCCTTGAACTCCTCTATGCCCCAGTTGTTCAACGCGCTGGTGAGAATAATTGGATAACCGATCTTCTCATAGATTCGCACTTCCTCTATAAGATCCTCATCCGCCAGGTCCAGCTTGGTGACACAGATCAGTGCAGGCAGGTCCGCTGATTCAGCGTCGGCCAGGTAACGATCCAGCATCCCCCACTTCGGCTTGGGACGGGCAGCCGCAAAGACGGCAACGACCCGATCCACATTTGCTACAATTACTTGCTCCAGGGGCTTGCGTCCTGCAGCGCGCCGGCTGAACTTGTTCTTTCTCGGAAGGATCTCGGTAATCATACCGGAGCCATCACTTGCATCAACGAAAGATACCACATCACCAATGGCTACGGGATCGACCATCTTGATCTCTTCCACCGACACCACATGAGGACGAATGGATGTTGGATCGGCTGTGGGGTAGACAAGATGTTTATGAAGAGTACTGGAGACCGAGCAGACTACAATCCGGCCATCAGAATTTACGAAATACTGCCCCACGGTTTTCTTGAAGACCCTTCCATGCTTCGAATCGTCGATCTGCCTGGTAGCATCTGCATCCTTTATCATCTTATTTGTCCTCCTTTCGCCGTGCCACCATCCGGACGAAGCCGATATACCTGCCGCCGTCCGCTTCGAGCGCCTCTACGTCTGAGGGGGCAGCATTCGTCCCAGCCGCGTCGATTGCCCTTTCCCATTGTAGCCAAATGTGGCATACATCGGGCAACATGTCTGCCAGCTCAACCTCCACGAGGCTGCTACGGCCCCACAGTCTCCGCCACCAGTCCAGCGTGTGGAAGCTCCAACAATCCTCGGCCCAGAAGATACCACCGCTTTCCATCCGGCGAGTCAGGTGCTCCGGCACGGCGTTGTTGAAGTCCTGCATCAGACCTGGAACGACAATGCCGATTTGCCCGCCGAGCTTGACGAACTTTACCAAATACATCAGGTACAAGTCGTCCGTCCCGTAGTAATGGTAGGAGTCCAGGCTGATGATGGTGTCAAAGAACCCTTCGGCATACGGCAGCGAGCGTGCCTCGGCGTGGATTGGAAAGATCCGATCTTGCAGCCCGGCATCGCGAATGCGCTGCCAGTTATCTGTTGGTTTTATCCACAGATCATTGGCCCATACCTGCACGCC
>DAOUEU010000009.1:0-19423 GCA_034430255.1 Dehalococcoidia bacterium
CGTCACACAATCCTGCGGCCCGGTTAGTGCCTCTATGGCGGCTTGCTGGATCGCCTGGGGAATCCCCGAATCGAGGTTAGACTTTACCCTCCTCAGTGCGTCGATTATCCCCGCATTTCCTACCATCATACCCACTCTCCAGCCGGTCATATTGTAGCTCTTGGATAGGGAGTGAAATTCCACCCCCGTCTCCATGGCCCCATGGGCCTCGAGAAAGCTCACCGGTCGGTAGCCGTCGAAGGCCACCTCAGTATAGGGTGCATCATGGCAGACAGCGATGTCGTATTTTCTGGCAAAGGCGACCACCCGCTCGAAGAATTCATGGTCTGCCACCGCCGCCGTTGGGTTGTTGGGATAGTTGATCCAGAGCATTTTCGCTTTTTGGGCAGTTTCCGCCGGAATGCGGTCCAAATCGGGTAAAAATTCATTATCTTCAGTAAGCGGCATGTAGAATGAGGAACCGCCGGCGAACATGGTCCCTATCGAGTAAACTGGATAGGCTGGGTCGGGGACCAGGGCGATATCCCCGGGGTCTATAAAGCAAAGGGCTATATGCCCGATGCCCTCTTTCGCGCCGATTAGAGGAAGTATCTCCCTATCGGGTTCGAGGGTCACGCCGAATCTTTTTTCATACCATTGGGCAATGGCATTTCGGAACTCGGGAAGTCCCTCTGACTCGGGATAGCGATGATTTTGTGGGTCCTGAGCTGCCTGGCACAACCGCTCGATGACATGCCTGGGGGTGGGGATATCCGGGTCGCCCACTGCTAGGGTTATCACATCCTCCCCCTGAGCCCGCTTCTCTGCTATCTTCTTGGAAATAGTGACGAAAAGGTAGGGCGGCAGTTTATCAATGCGCCTGGCGGTTCTCATTTTGTCGAACTAAGGCCTACTTTTCAAACCTTTCCTTCAGTACCTCGAGTACCGGCGGATCCCACCTCGCCTTCTGCCAGGCCCGGGTCCCGGAAATGTCGAGCTTTGCCGCATCGATTTTCGCGCCGCTGAAGTCTGCGTCCTCGAGGTCGGTCTGGGCTAATATGGTGCCGGTGAGATCGGCATGGCAAAAGAGTGTTCCCCTGAGCCGGGCGCGGGTTAAATTGGTACCCGTAAGGTTGGCATCCGAAAGGTCAGCATCGGTGAGATCGGCGCCATTCAGGTCGGCGCTGGATAGGTTTGCCGCGGTGAGGTCACAATTCAGCATATCAGCCTGTATAAGCATTGCACCAGAGAGGTCGGCGCCGCTCAAATCATCGCCGCGCAGGTTAGCGCTGGGCTTGATTTTCTCAGCTAAACTCTCGTCCATAATTATACCTCCAGCTATTTTAATTGCATGGACATCATATGTCCATGCCTATTCAGGCCACTCACCCCAAAATACTAGATCCGCAGATCCGATGAGCATTATCTCCCCAACCCCATCCCAGGTAACTGTGAGTACGCCTCCGGGTAACACGATATCGACGTCGCCGGAAACGCGGTCGTGAAGTCGGGCTGCTACCGTCACCGCACAGGCACCGGTGCCGCATGAGAGGGTCTCCCCTACCCCGCGCTCCCATACCCTGGCCCTAATCCTTTTTCGATCAAGAATATTTGCTACCTCAAAATTTACCCGTTTGGGGAAAAGTGGATGGTTTTCCACCTCTGGCCCCAGTTCGGAAAGAGGAAATTCTGCCACCGGATCATCTGGGAAGCAAACGGCGTGTGGATTTCCCATAGAAAGGCAGGTTAAAAGGAGTTTCCTGCCCTGAACCGTAATGGCATAATCTACTATTATGTCAAGTTTATCTTCGATGCATATTGGTATCGCATCCGCCTTAAACTCCGGCTTTCCCATATTTATCTGGATGAGGTTTCCATAAGACTTTACCTTTCTTATACCTCCCAGCGTTTCCACGGTAAACTCCCCAGCGGCGAGTATTCCCCTATTAATAGCATATCTGGTGAGGCATCTCAGACCATTACCGCAGGCCTCTGCCTCCGAGCCATCCGGGTTGAAAAGGCGCATACGCAGTTCGGCAACCTTTGATTGGAGCAGAATGATAAGGCCATCGGCGCCGATGCCGGAGTGGCGATGGCACATGGCTTTTGCCAGCGACGACCAATCACGGTCCTTACCGTCCTCGATTAATATGAAATCGTTGCCTGTTGCCTGCAGCTTAGCAAATTTCATTTTTCACTCTATTAAGCTAGTTCGTCAATTCGATGCTTAGTTTGCAATAATATATCATTTTCATTGACTTATATTCGTTTTCCTGGCTCTGCCAGTTCACCAGCTGTTGGTCCAGTAATGAATCCTTGAAGGAGGCTCTGAACCAGTTGCTCCATACCATCTCCTGCATGGAACCAGTGGATTGCCTCATCATTGAGGCGGAACCAGGCATACTGATGGCGGGCGAAACGGTGGGTCTCGTTTTTTATCTTCTGTACCGCTTCAGCCAGATTCAACTCCCCCTTAAGGTATTGACCGATCTGTTTATAGCCCAGACCTGACATCGAGGGTAGATCGAGAGAGTAGCCCTGCTCCAGCAGCAGCTCGACCTCCTTAACCAGGCCTTGCTCCATCATACGATCCACCCTTAAATCGATCCTGCTGTATAGATCCACTCTGCTGGTGGTAAGCCCGATTGTTATAGTGCGAAAATTGGGTAAAAAAGATGAGCTACCTTGGAGATGGGAGAAGGGGAGCCCGAGCGCTCGAAAAACCTCAAGCGCCCTTATTACCCGGCGCACATTGCGGGGGTCTATCCGCTTAGCCGCAGTGGGGTCGACCCCTATTAGTTCCTTATAGAGCGCCATATGGCCTTCCTTTTCCGCTTTCTGCTCAAGCCTGCGCCTCAGCTCAGCATCCGGGGAGACATGGGGGATTCTAAAGCCCCCCAGAAGCGCCCGCACGTAAAGCCCGCTGCCTCCCACTAGGAGTGCCAGCCTGCCCCGACGCTCTATATCCTGGATTGTCCTAGTTGCCATCTGCTGATAGAGGGCGAGGGTGAAATCCTGGTCCGGTTCTACCACATCGATGAGGTGGTGGGGGACCAGTTCGCGCTCCTCGGGGCTTGGCTTGGCCGTGCCGATGTCCATTCCATGAAAAACCTGTCTGCTGTCGGCGCTTACGATCTCACCACCGAAGACCTGCGCCAGATGGATTGCCAGAGCGCTCTTGCCCACCGCGGTAGGGCCCACAATCGCTATAAGGTGGCTCATTTCTTTATCGCTGCCGTTTGCGCCACGATAGATATGAATTCCTCCGCTTTAAGGCTCGCTCCCCCTACCAGTGCACCGTCGATCTCTGGCTGCGCGATAAATTCGGCTATATTGGCAGCGGTCACGCTTCCTCCGTATAGGATCCTTGTCTCCTGGGCGCTCCGCTTGCTGTCAAGCTCGGCCACTGTATTCCTGATTATAGTAGTAGTGGCATTCGCTCCCTCACCGCTCGCTGCCCTTCCAGTTCCTATAGCCCAGACCGGCTCGTAGGCGATGATTATCCGGCTAAGCGATTCGACGCCCTGAAGCGATTCCCTCACCTGGCTGGTTACCACCTCCTCGGTCCTCTCTGATTCCTTTTCCTCAAGCCGTTCCCCAACGCAAAGGATGGGGATTAGCCCGGCATCGAGTGCTGCTTTAATCTTCCGGTTCACGATGTCGTTGCTCTCATCGAAGTATTGCCTGCGCTCGGAGTGGCCCAAGATGACATATTCACAAATTCCGCAGAGCATCAAGGGTGAAATCTCACCGGTATAGGCACCATGCTGCTCAAAGTACATATTCTGTGCCCCCACCTTGATAGATGAGCCCTGCAGGTGTTCCTTGACCAAAGATAGGGAAATGAATGGGGGACAGAGCACCTTCTCCACACCCGTTATAAGCTCAAGCTTCTCCTTCATCTCCCTTACCAGGACTGAGGCTTCCACCAGGGTGGTGTTCATCTTCCAGTTTCCTGCGATCATAGGTGTTCTCATCTTACGCTCCAAATTTTTTTAGCTTCAGGGCATTTGCCAGGGCCAGGGGCATAACATCGGTAGCTGCAAATCTCCCCAGTGCCCCGCTAATGCAGGCACGCTCGGAGAATTCCATCACTCCATCGGGGCGGCACCACTTGGAATGCAGTAGAAAGGGGACTGGATGCCAGCTGTGCCCCTTCAGCACTGCGGGGGTAGAATGGTCGGCGGTAACCATGATGACCTCTGGAGCGATGTTCAGTAGCTGGGGCAAGGCTATATCCACTTTATCGATAACCCCGACCTTTCGTGTAAAGTCACCGTCCTCGCCGGCGCTGTCGGCCTCTTTTACATGGAGAAAGAAAAAATCGTAGGTATCGTAGTGATCGGCCAGGGTGAAAAATTCCTCCTCAATGGTGGCTCCGGTGGGGAGAACCTCCATGCCTACCAGCTTTGCCAGCCCCCGATACATGGGGTATTGGGCGATGGCAGCGGGTTTGAGACTGAAGACCTCGCTCATCTTGGGGAGATCGGGATGGTGGGCAAAGCCCCGCAGCATAACCATGTTTGCGGGATGGCGACCGACGAGGGTAGCCCTTGCCTGAGAGATAAATTTATTGGCAATACTTGCAGCCCTTTCAGCCTGGGGAGAATGAGCGACAACATCCCTTGGTGGAAGTCCCTCCCGCTGCGGATCGGAATCATGAAGCGCGCTCGAGAGCCCCTCCCCGCGAAACACCGCCGCAAAGCGGTGCTCCCTTACTGGCGAGACGAAAATCGTCACACCATCTATGTTCATCCCGTCCAAGAGCCTACATAGTTCGGAGCAAATATCGGTGGAGAGACGACCTGCCCGGCGGTCGGTGATGATGCCGCTCTCGTCAATGGTGCAGAAGTTGCCTCTGGCCGCGACGTCACCAGCTTTGAGCTCGAAGTCTATGCCCAGGGCCTCAAGGATACCGCGCCCCACGGTAAATTTTAGCGGGTCGTATCCGAATAGAGCCAGATGGCCTGGGGCGCTGCCCGGGGTGATCCCTGGGCCAATCGGGTCGATCATGCCACAGATACCTTCGCCTGCCAGCCGATCGAGGTTAGGTGTTTTAGCGCTTTCCAGCTCTGTCTTACCTGTCTCAGGATGGGGCAGCCCTCCAAGTCCATCGATAACCAGTAACACAATTCTGGAGGGTGTCGTTCTGGCGATCTCTTTTATTTGCTCAAGCCTGATCATCCATTCTCCTTGTCTTGCAGCACCGCCACACCAGGTAGGGTTTTTCCCTCCATGAACTTCAGTGATGCCCCACCGCCGGTGGAGACGTGGGTTATCTTACTCGCCAAGCCCATCTCCACTACAGCCTCAGCGGTTGAACCGCCACCAATTATGGTGGTAGCGTCCAAACCTGCCAGCAGGTTCGCTATAGCCTCGGTACCCTTGCTGAACTTGGGGAACTCGAATACGCCTACCGGTCCATTCCATATTATTGTTTTACTCTTACGCAGCTTGGCCTCAAATAGCTCGATGGTTCGTGGCCCTATATCCATAACATACCAACTGGCAGGCACGTTGTCGATAGGAACAGTCCTGGACCGGGCATCAGAGGCGAATCTATCGGCAACCACCACATCGCTGGGTAAAACGAGGTGAACTCCCTTCTCGGCGGCTTTATCCATCAGCGACTGGGCCACGCTAACTTTATCCTCCTTCACCGATGACTGGCCGACATCATATTTCAAAGCCCTTAGAAATGTGGAACTCATGCCGCCAGCAATGAGTAGGGAATCCACCTTATCCAGTATATACTCTAGAATCCCGATTTTACTGTTTATCTTTGCTCCGCCGATGATGGCAGCGAAGGGACGAACTGGATCATTCAGCGCTTTATACATAACATCTATCTCTTTCTCCATGAGGAAACCACCCACTGCGGGCAGATGCTCGGCTACACCCACAGTGGAGGCATGTGCCCTGTGGGCGGTACCGAAGGCATCATTTACATAGATGTCAGCCAGTCGTGCCAGCGCTTTGGCGAAGCCGGGGTCATTTTGCTCTTCCTCAGGGTGAAAGCGGAGGTTCTCCAGCAAGAGGATACCTCCCTCTTTGAGCCTCTCCACTGATTCTTCCACCTGTGGGCCGATACAGTCCGTTGCCATCTCCACCGGCAAGCCTAGAATCTCGGAGAGTCTCCTGGCAACCGGAGCCAGCCTCAGCTCATCGACTACCTTCCCCTCGGGACGCCCCAGGTGGGAGCAGAGGATCACCCGCGCCTTCCTATCGGTGAGATACTGTATGGTGGGAATTACTGCTCGAATGCGGGTGTCATCGCTGATTGCCCCGGTCTCTTCATCCAATGGAACGTTGAGGTCGGCTCGAACCAAAACCCGCTTCCCGCTGACATCGATGTCCCTGACGTTTTTTTTATTCATTTGGCCTCCTTGCGCTCTAGCCTTTCCTTTATGCTTCTCACCTCCGCCACTACCTCCGGGTCAGCATCGAAGACGCTCACCCCGCTCAGATCGGCCTCCCTGATCTTCGGGCTGTAACCTATAAAGCCGAGCACCTCGAAATCGGGCAAGCTCTCGGTAATAAAACGGCGGTCGTCGTCGCTAATGGTTTTAGAACCCACGACATAGTACCTCTTGATGCCCAGGTCCGATGCCAGTCTACCGATCGCCTCCGCCGTTTGGATGCTCCTCCTCCCCGGCTCTACGACGATGATCAAGGCATCCACTGCCTGTGCCGTTCCCCGGCCTAGGTGCTCCACGCCTGCGTCCATATCCATAATCACCACATCGGACTCCCTTATTAGGAGGTGGCTTATCAGGTTTTTAAGTAGAGCGCTCTCAGGGCACATGCAACCGCTTCCCCCCGTCTTAACTGTGCCCATAATTAGCAGCCTGATCCCATCTATTTTCGCCGAGAACCGCTCAGGGATGTCATCAACCCTGGGGTTGAGCTTGAAGAAGGGAGCCTCGCTCCCAGGCCTAGCTCCGGTTCTCTCCTCTATCAGGTCTTTCATGTCAGCGATGGGGCTGATGCGACGCGCCTCAGCCGGTGGGAGACCGAGGGCCAATGCGAGATTGGCGTCGGGGTTCGCATCTATCGCCAGCACAGCCTTTCCTTCAGCGGCGTAGAGGCGTGCCAGCAGGCTTGCCAGTGTAGTCTTCCCCACGCCTCCCTTTCCAGTGATTGCCAGTTTCATTTTTCACCCTCGCTTAGCTTTTTTCACTTCTTCAAGGTTGAGATTGGATCTCGAAGCCAAATCTCCTCCATTATGGATATCAGTATTTATTAACTCGATTCATGTTAATAATCAGACTAATCTGCCTAACATCCGGTAAGTAAATAAAAAAGTAAAGGTGCTCAAAGTGGCACCTGATTTCCTTTTACCAATTTTACGTGAGGCTTCATGAAGCAAGAACCCCTGTTTACTTAAAGGCCTGACCTATTTTTTCACTTTCATTTGAGGACTGAGTTCGGGAAATGACGAAATAACCCGCTGGGCGATACCGTCGGCATCCAGAGCGTATTTGGCACGGAGCACTTCCTGAGGGCCATGCTCCACGAACTCGTCGGGTAGCCCGATACGCTCTACCCTAAGGTCGGATGTATGGGAGCTTGCCAGAAGCCCGGTAACCGCGCTGCCAAACCCGCCGCAGAGGGCATTCTCCTCCACCGTAACCACCCGCTTGGTGCGACGAGCAACATCATGAATAAGCGAGGAGTCCAGGGGCTTTACGAAGCGGGCGTTTACTACAGTGCATTCAATCCCCTTGTCAGCCAGCCCACTAGCCGCTTCAAGGGCAGGGGCCACGGTAGCCCCGATAGCGAGAATGCTGATATCCTCTCCCTCCCGCAGCACCTCACTCTTCCCAACAGGGAGTTCCTGCCATACCTCATCAAGTGGCACGTTCAGCCCTGGGCCCTTGGGGTAGCGAAGCGCAAAAGGTCGGTTTGCCTTCACCGCGGTATTGAGAAGGTGCTGAAGTTCGTTTTCATCCTTGGGCGATGCGAGCACCAGGTTGGGGATAATGCTGAGGTAGGATAGGTCGAAGGTGCCCTGGTGGGTCTTGCCATCCTCGCCCACAATTCCCCCGCGGTCGATGGCAAAGATAAGCGGCAGGTTCTGGATGCATACATCGTGAATGATCTGGTCCAGGGCTCGCTGGAGGAAGGTGGAGTATATGGCGACAACGGGGATAAAACCGCGGGTAGCGAGCCCTGCGGCGAAGGTGACGGCATGTTGTTCACATATGCCTACATCGAAGACTCGCCTGGGAAACTCGGCGGCGACAAGGTTTAGCCCGGTACCTTCGGGCATCGCCGCGGTGACCGCAATTATCTTGGGATTCTCCCTGACTAGGCGAAGGAGGGTCTGGCCGAAGACCTGGCTATAGGAAGGAGCGTTTGCCTTATTGCCTTTATTTGGGGACACACCGTGAAAAGCGACCGCATCATCCTCGGCAGGGCGATGCCCTTTGCCCTTCCTGGTAACCACATGGACCAGGATGGGCCTTAGTGTGTAGTCTCTGGCGTGGGCGAGGGTGGCTTCAAGCTCGGCTAGATCGTGACCATCAATCGGTCCAATATAGGTGAAGCCCAGTTCCTCCCAGAACATGGAGGGAATTATCATACCCTTAATGCCCTTCTTAACCCTCTCTACTACCATACGAAGCCATTTTGCCCGCGGCAGCCTGGTAACCACCTGTGAGGCCTCTACCTCGGCTCGATGGTAGCGGCGGTCGAGCCTCATCCGTGAAAAGAGCCGGGATAGGGCACCCACGCTGGGGGAGATCGCCATCCCGTTATCGTTGAGTACCACGATTAGTCTGGTGCCCAGGTGTCCCGCCTGATTGATGGCTTCAAAAGCCATCCCACCGGTCAGGGATCCATCACCTACGACTGCAACTACGTGGTATTTTTCACCGGCGAGGTCCCGGGCAATCGCCATACCCAGTGCTGCGGAGAGCGATGTCGAGGCGTGTCCGGCGCCGAAGGGATCGTGAGGGCTCTCCTCACGATCGGTAAATCCGCTAAGGCCCCCGTGCTGTCGAAGAGTGGCGAAGCGTTCCCTGCGCCCGGTTAGCAGCTTATGAGCGTAGGTCTGATGCCCTACATCCCATACGATCTTATCCCTGGGGCTCTTGAATGTGCGATGCAGCGCGATGGTGAGGTCCACGACACCCAGGTTGGAGGCGAGGTGTCCGCCATTGGTATCCACTGTTTTAATGATAACGCTCCGCAGTTCAGCGGCAAGCTGCTCCAACTGGGGATAGGTGAGTCCCTTGAGGTCAGAGGGATCATTGATGCGATCCAGCATTAAAATATTTGTCTCCTTTAGATCAGGCCATATTAGCAATGGAGGCTGAAATTTGTCAAGGAAGCTTTCCTTCCTCAAGTGCCCTTACCTTCTTAAGACGCTCGGCATGCCTCCCCCCTTCGAAATCAGCGGTAAGGTAGGCCTTGACGATATCTTTAGCTACTCCCTCCCCTACTACCCACTCCCCCAGGCAGAGGATATTGGCATCGTTATGCGCCCTGCTTCGCCGTGCGCTAAAGGTATCGTGGCAGAGGGCAGCACGGACTCCGGGTAACTTGTTGGCCACCATGCTCATGCCTATACCCGTGCTGCATATCAGGATGCCGTGGTCTACGCGCCCCTGGGCGACCGCCTGAGCTACCTTACCCCCGATATCGGGATAGTCCACCGATCCGGTATCATAGCAGCCTAAGTCCTCGTACTCGTATCCCAACTCCGGGAGGAGCTCCATAATTTTCTTCTTCAGATTCAGCCCCCGGTGGTCACAGCCAATAGCGATGCGCATCAGCCCTCCTTTACTGTAGCCTGGCATATCCTTAAGATCTCCTCACTGCTTATCGCCCCTTCCCTGAGGATCCTGATTGGGTTAGTAGTTATGTCAACTACTGTGGAAACGACTCCTCCTGGACATTCACCATCGATGATGAGGTCGACCCTATCTCCCAATTGGTTATAAACCTCTCTGGTGGTCAGCGGGCTGGGTCTGCCGGTGAGGTTTGCGCTTGTGCCGGTGATGGGGGAGTCCAGACCCTCCAGCAGGGCGATAGGAATAGGGTGAGCCGGCACCCGCACCGCAATTTTTTCGCTCCCCCCTGTGATCAGGCTCGATACTGATGGAGATTTATACAGAACCAGGGTTAAAGCCCCGGGTAAAAAATGCTTCGCCAAGAGCCATGCAATCTCGGGCATATCCCTGGCCACGGAGGGAATCTGGGACACGTCGGCGAGTAGCAGGGGAAGGGCAAGACGGCGCGGTCTCCTTTTCGCCTCATAAATCCTTAAGATGGCTTCATGGCTAGAGGCATCGGCGCCCAGCCCGTAGACGGTATCTGTGGGGAAGGCGACGATCCCCCCATTCTTCAGTGTTTCTATAGCCTGATGTATCTTCCTTTCCATCTTGACGCCAGTATATCACAGTGATAAGCTTTGGTCGAGGATTTGGCCGGCTATGGATAGGAAAGAGGAGGGATTTCGGGTAACCACCAGCGATGACCTGGAGGTTTCCACATATCTAGAGATTGCCAAGCAGAAGGCTGGTGAGAAGCCTGTAGTGGAGAGGGAACCCGAGGTGGAACGGGAGGCGGTGGTGGTAATCGACTTCGGCTCGCAATACAGCATGCTCATCGCCCGCAGAGTGCGGGAATGCCAGGTCTACAGCGAGGTATTGCCCTACGATGCCGATTGGCAAAGGATAGCCTCCATAAAGCCCAGGGGTTTCATCTTCTCCGGTGGTCCAGCCAGCGTCTACGACGAGGGAGCACCGCTTGCCCCTAGCCATATATACGAAAGCCATCTCCCCATACTGGGCATTTGCTATGGAATGCAGGTGCTCACCCATCATTTTGGAGGGAGGGTTGCCCGGGGTATCAGGCGTGAATACGGTCATGCTATCCTGCATCAGGGTGATGTGGAATCGCCCATTTTCGCTGACTTGCCACCCTCCATGCCGGTCTGGATGAGCCACGGCGATCTGATAGTGGAGCTGCCCCCAGGATTTACCGTACTAGGTTATACCGAAAATTCCCCTATCGCTGCTATGGGCAATGAGCACGGGATCATTGGAATACAGTTTCACCCCGAGGTGGTACATACCCCTCAGGGGAAGGAGGTGCTGAAGAACTTCCTCTACCATGTCTGCGGCTGCACCGGTAACTGGAGCCCGGGCAGCTTCATCACAGAGAGCATAGCCAGGATCAGGAAGCAGGTGGGTGAGGGTCGGGCTATCTGCGCCCTCTCCGGCGGTGTCGACTCTGCAGTGACGGCAGCGTTGGTTCACCGTGCCATCGGCGATCAGCTTACCTGTATCTTTGTCAACAATGGACTACTGCGTCAGGAGGAGGCGGAGCGAACCATCAATACCTTCCAGAAGAACCTGAGGATGAACATCATTAACATCGATGCCACCGATAGGTTTCTCCAGCGTCTTGAGGGGGTTACTGATCCTGAAATGAAGCGTCGCCTGGTGGGGGAGGAATTCATACGGGTGTTCGAGGAAGAGGCTGCCAGGCTGGGGAGGGTGGATTTGCTGGTGCAGGGGACCCTTTATCCTGATGTTATAGAGAGTATCACTTCTGAGAGCAGGGCTTCGGCGAAGATAAAGACCCATCACAACGTAGGCGGCCTGCCGACAAAGATGACACTTTCCCTTATAGAGCCGCTTCGCCACCTGTTCAAGGATGAGGTGAGAGAGGTGGGGGTCACGCTGGGTATGCCCGAGGAGATGGTATGGCGCCAGCCCTTCCCCGGGCCGGGATTGGCTATAAGGATTATCGGTGAGGTAACCAGGGAGAAGCTGGAGATATTACGGGCTGCTGACTGGATCGTGATGAACGAGATCAAGGCGGCGAAGCTGTACCGCCAGCTCTGGCAGAGCTTCGCCGTCCTGACCGATACCAGGAGCGTTGGGGTGATGGGTGATTATCGCACCTACGGCTATGTCATTGCTGTACGCGCCGTCACCTCGGAGGACGCCATGACCGCCGATTGGGCACGCCTACCGTATGACCTTCTGGCGCGTGTCTCAAACCGCATCGTCAACGAGGTTCCCCAGGTTAACCGGGTGGTTTATGATATCTCATCAAAGCCGCCGTCAACTATAGAGTGGGAGTAATAAAAGGAGGCGATAAATGACATACGATTCCGACTATGAGGATGAGGCAGATCCGGACCTGGATCTGGAGATGCTGCGAGAGGACCTGATCGGAGAGCTTCAGGCGATCAACCAGTATCAAGAGCATATCGACACGATAGCGGACGAAGAGGCAGCAAAGGTCTTGGAGCACATTCGTGACGGGGAAAAAGAGCACGTTGTCGAGCTTACCAAGCTCATCCAGAAGCTCGACCCGCTCCAGGCTGAGATGTTTAAAAAAGAGGGGCTGTAGCCCGCTAGAAAGGGGGTGATTATAGATGGAAATAGGGGGATGGAAGACAGTATTATCGTACATATTGGGCGTTGTGGCACTGGGATGTCTTGCGGCGGGTATAGTAAGCGAAGTGCAAAGTGAGGACCTTGGGCTATCTATAAGTTCGTGGTACTGGATTGCTATCGCTGTCTTTGTGAGCGCGGGATGGCTGGCAATTCTGAGACTGCGACCGACACGTAAGGTGAGGAGCTTACCGCCGGAGAGTGAATAATTGCTGAAGGTGCTGGTCATTGGCGGTGGTGCCAGGGAGCATACCCTGGCATGGAAGCTCGCTCAGAGCCCCAATGTTGAGGAACTCTATGTTGCTCCGGGGAATGCAGGGACAGGGTTTATAGCGAATAATCTGGACATTAAACCTGCCGAGCTTGAGTCTCTGGCCCAGGCGGCCCGGGAACGGAGAATCGATCTCACCGTAGTCGGCCCCGAAGCACCGCTTGCCACAGGCATCGTCGATCTCTTTCAAGCTCGTGGCATTCCTGTCTTCGGTCCCAGCAAAGAGGCGACCAGGATCGAGTCGAGCAAGGTTTTTGCCCAGGGGCTGATGCAAAAATATGGTATCCCCTGTGCTAGGAGCCGGAGCTTCTCGTCCTTTGCTGAGGCCAAAGATTATGTCAATACTCAGCAAACCCCTATTGTGGTAAAGGCAAACGGGCTGGCGGCGGGCAAAGGGTCCATTGTGGCAGGTTCCACCGCTGAGGCACTCTCGGCGCTATCCGATATAATGGAGAAGCGCATCTTCGGCGAGGCCGGAGACCAGGTCCTGGTGGAAGAGTGTCTTCAAGGTAAGGAGGTGAGCCTACTTGCCTTCAGCGATGGAAAAACCGTTGTTCCTATGGTGCCTGCCTGTGATTACAAGAGGGCCTATGATGGCGATGAGGGTCCAAATACCGGTGGCATGGGTAGCTATAGCCCGCCAAAATTCTTCGGTAGTGAGATGATAGAAAGGGTGAGGGATACCATCCTCGAGCCCACCGTGCGGGCGATGTCAAAGGAGGGCAAGCCCTATAAAGGCGTTCTCTATGCAGGGCTCATGCTGACGGAAGAGGGACCAAAGGCACTGGAATTTAATGCCCGCTTCGGCGACCCCGAGAGCCAGGTTATGCTCCCGCTTCTTAGGAGCGATCTTGTGGAGATCATATTAGCGGTGCTCGACCAGCGTCTGGATAGGGCTCATATTGAGTGGCGCGATGAGGCCTGTGTGGGGGTGGTTATGGCATCCGGTGGTTATCCCGGCAGCTACAAAACAGGCTTTCCCATCGTGGGGCTGGACGAAGTTGATGATGATATCCTGGTATTTCATGCCGGAACCAGGAAGAGCGAGGGCATAATATATACAGATGGCGGAAGGGTGCTTACTGTTGCTGCCACGGGTGAAACCGTTGCTGAGGCGGGTGATAGGGTATATAGCAATATCCGGCGCATTCATTTTGAGGGCTGCCATTATCGCCATGACATCGGGGCTTGAGGGGTGGCCCCATGAGCTCCTATGATGTAATAATAGTCGGTGCCGGTCCTGCTGGTGCTACGCTGGGCCGTGAGCTCTGCCACAGAGGGCTGGCAGTTCTCATAGTGGAAAAGGAGAAGCTACCCCGTGAAAAGCCCTGCGCCGGTGGTGTAACCTTCAGGGCTGCCAGCCTGCTCGACTTCGATATTGGCCCGGTGACCGAAGGGATAGCTTACGGGGCCAGGATCACCTATCAGCTCAGCGATGAGTGCATTAGGCGGCATAACCAACAATTGGTCCACATGGTGATGCGTAGCAGATTCGATCATTTCCTTGTTAAGAAGGCTCAAGAGGCGGGCGCAGTTGTAAGCGATGGCGTGCGGGCTGATCAACTTGAGATGACAGCTTCGGGGGTCAGTGTACTGACTGCCGAAGGCCCCATAACAGCTAAAGTTGTAGCCGTAGCCGATGGTGCCAGAGGGACGGTAGGCAGGGGGTTGGGCATGATCAGGGATTTTGAACTTGGCCTCGCTCTCGAGGACGAAGTCTATGTAACCGGGGATAAACTGTCCGATTGGGATTCCCTTATCGGCCTGGATATCGGGCAGATACCGGGCGGCTATGGGTGGGTCTTTCCCAAGAGGGATCACCTGTCGGTCGGGGTGGGAGGACCGCTTCATTTATCTAAAAGGCTTAAACCGTACCTCAAGCGGCTTCTCCGCCACCTGGGGAAAAACGACATCGACGATTTCACCGGGCACCTCATGCCGCTCAGAAGGCGGGGCATGGCTATCCAGCGAGGCAATGCCCTATTGCTTGGCGATGCGGCCGGTTTAGTTCACCCCCTCACCGGGGAGGGCATTTACTATGCAATCAGGAGCGCCCAGCTTGCGGCCTCGGTTATTACCGAATCATTGCGGTCTGGTAGGATCGATCTGAGAGGCTACCAGCGGGCTGTGGATGACCAGTTAATGCCCAGCCTTGAGGTAGGAAGGGTTCTGCTGAACCTTTTCACCTGGTCTCCGCGCTTCTACTTCGATTTGGTGAGTAGGAGCGACCGTGCCTGGAGATATGCCTGTCATGTCCTGCTGGGAACATGGCCGGTCTGCACTTAATCTTCTTATAGGAGCTTCGATATGTTACTAGTCGGCGTGGTTATGGGAAGCAAATCGGATGAGCCGTTGATGCAGCCAGCACTGGATATGCTGCGGAAGTTAGGCGTTGAGTATGAGGTCTCGGTCATATCCGCACACCGCAACCCGGAGAAGACACGGGAGTATGGGTTAGGGGCCGAGCGGCGCGGGATTGAGGTTATCATTGCCGGTGCGGGGAAAGCGGCGCATCTTCCGGGTGTGCTCGCCAGCTGGACTATACTGCCTATCATCGGCGTCCCACTGGGGACAAGCGAGCTATTGGGGGTGGACGCGCTTTACTCCATGGCCCAGATGCCTGCAGGGGTGCCGGTAGCGTGTGTTGCCATCGATGGTGCTGAGAATGCCGCAATCCTCGCTGCTGCAATTCTCGCACTAAAGCATGAGAAGATAAAGGAAAAATATGAGGAATATCGGCGAAGCTTATCGGAAGGAAACAGGGAGCCACAGTCTGGGCAGCGTAAAGCTCGAAAAGGGGCGAAAGGATGATTGAGCGATATTCAAGGCCACAGATGAAAAAGGTCTGGTCCGATGAATCCAAGTTCGAGAAGTGGCTACAGGTGGAGATCGCTGTATGCGAGGCCTGGGCTCAGTTAGGGGCCATACCCAGTGAGGCTATCCCCAGGATAAAAAAAGCTCGCTTTAATATTAAACGCTTCGATGAGATACTCAAAAAGACGCACCACGATGTGACCGCCTTCCTTGGCGCAGTGGCGGAGAGCCTGGGGGAGGAGAGTCGCTTCATTCACCTCGGGCTTACCTCATCGGATATTATGGACACTGCCCTTAGCCTGCAGCTGGTGGCGGCAGCAGACATCTTGGCTCGTGACATCGCCGAGCTTCTCGTGGGGCTGAAGGAGAAGGCGGTGGCGCACCGGCACACCATAATGATGGGGCGCACCCACGGCGTCCACGCCGAGCCCACGACTTTTGGCCTGAAGCTCGCCCTATGGGTCGAGGAGATGAAGCGGAACGAGGAACGGCTTGCCGCGGCGAGAAAGGCGATAGCGGTGGGCAAGATCTCGGGAGCAGTGGGCACCTATGCCACAGTGACCCCCGAGGTCGAAAAGATTGCCTGTGCCAAGCTGGGGCTTGAGGCAGCGCCGATATCAAGCCAGATTGTGCAGCGCGACCGCCATGCTCAGTTTGTAACCACGCTCGCTATTATCGCCAGCTCACTGGAGAAGTTCGCCACCGAGATCAGGGGGCTGCAGCGGACCGAGACTTTGGAGGCCGAGGAACCCTTTGAAGAGGGGCAGACCGGCTCGTCGGCGATGCCCCACAAGCGCAACCCCGAGCTCTGCGAGCGCATCTCTGGCCTGTCGAGGCTGGTGCGGGGACATGCCCTGACATCGCTTGAGAACATCGCCCTGTGGCACGAACGGGACATCAGCCATTCCTCCAACGAGCGAATCATACTCCCCGACTCCTGCCTGGTGCTCGACTATGTCCTCTACCTCTTTATCTATATTATAAAGGGGCTTCGGGTATACCCGGAGCGCATGAAGGAGAACATGGAGTTGACCAGGGGGCTGGTCTTCTCGCAGCGGGTGATGCTCTCACTCATCGATAAGGGGCTCAGCCGTCAGGACGCGTATGAGATGGTGCAGCGCAACGCGATGAAGGCTTGGCAGGATAGGGTAAGCTTCCTCGACCTTCTTCAGGCCGACCCTGATGTCGGCAAGCATCTTTCCAAATCTGAGCTTGAGGGCATTTTTGACTACGGCTATTTCCTGCGCCATGTAGATACGATCTTCGAGCGCCTGGGGTTGGGGTAGAATCTGATGAAGAGAGGTGAAGGATGATAGCATGCCCAAACTGCAAAGGTGTAGGGGCAATAAATGGCCCCAAATATCTATCACCAATTATTTGGTCTTGGAAGAGGTGCCCTACATGCAAGGGGGTAGGTAAGGTCAAAGACCATTTGCGGGGATGGGTAGTTTGTCCAAGGTGTGGCGGGTGGGCAAAAGAAGCTCATAGAATAGTGATAGGGCGCGCCTGCCCGAGATGTAATGGTGTGGGGATTGTTGCACCTAGCAGAATCCGATCTTGAGGGCATTTTCGGCTAAGGCTATTTCCTGCGCAACGTGGACACGATCTTCGAGCGCTTTGGGCTGGAGTAGGCGCATGGTATGTTGTGTTTGGTCTATGACTATGACTAGGAGGCGGAGCGGTGGCTAAAATCTTTTGTGGAAGTTGTGGCGAAAAACTAAAAGTGTCGGACGAGGTATGTCCAAAATGTGATTCGAGAGATCGTAATATTCTCGGTGGTGATGAGGGGGAGGTCAGGGAGGGCCTCAAGCTTAAGGCAAAAGCCCCTTCAGGGTTTGTCGAGAGAGAGTTGAGGTTGAAGTCGAAGCGAGCAGGTAAGACTGGGCGGAGAGCTGAGGATAGACTGGAAATCGACCATACGAGCGATAAAGAGACAAGAAAGCTGCACGAGGTATGGGAAAAGAATGAAGAGGGTAAGTGGGAGAAAGTTTACTACCAGGTTGATTCATTTTCAGCCAAGCGACGAAAGAAGTAGCCGAGAGGAGATGTAGGAAAGATGGAACTTCTACTTGAAACCAATCTGTCCAATCTATTCTACCGGGGGAAGGTGCGGGATACCTATGACCTGGGCGATAGCCTGCTGCTGATAGCCACCGACCGCATCTCCGCCTTCGATTCGGTTCTTCCCTGCGGTATACCCGACAAGGGTATGGTCCTGAACCAGCTATCCGCCTTCTGGTTTGAGAAGACGGAGCACCTTGTCCCCAACCATCTCATCGCGGTGGTGGACGATGCCCAATGGCTCAACGATACATACGGGGAGAAGGTCTGCTCTGGCTACTACTCCTTTCCCGACTACGTGGCGGGCCGTTCCATGGTGGTGAGGAAGGCCGAGCGCATCGATATCGAGTGCGTGGCGCGGGGCTACATCTCCGGCGCGGCGTGGGCTGAGTACCAGGAAAGGGGCACCATAAACGGCGTTCCTTTCCCCAAGGGGCTTGCGGAGAGCGAGAGGCTTCCCGAGCCTATCTTCACCCCTACAACAAAGGCGGATTCGGGGCACGATGAGCCTATCACCCTCGATGAGATGGGGCGGCTTTTGGGTGAGGAGCGGGCAGAGGAGCTGATGGATAAGACCATGAGTATATACCGCTACGCCCACGAGTATGCTCTGGAGCGTGGCATCATCATCGCCGATACCAAGGTGGAGTTTGGCCTGGTAAACGGCAGGGTGATACTGATCGACGAGCTTTTAACCCCCGACTCCAGCCGCTTTTGGGATGCGAGCCAGTATCGGGTGGGGCGCTCCCAGGCAAGCTTCGATAAGCAGCCGGTGCGCGACTGGCTCGTCCAGGCTGGCTGGAATAAAGAGCCTCCGGCGCCGATGCTGCCTGACGATGTCATCGCACAGACCACCGAGAGGTATCGAGAGGCGTACAGGCGGCTCGCCGGCAAGGATCTCTAGGATGGAAGTGGTAAACCGGAACGGGGTTGAGCCCTTCATAACCAAGGATAGCTCAGAGATAAGGGAAATCCTTGCTCCGTCAAACTCCTCTATAAAGAATCAGAGCCTGGCGGAGGCAAGGTTAGCACCGGGCATGACAACCGACCAGCATTTTCACCCCAATTCTGAGGAGATATATTATATACTCGAGGGCAGGGGCAGGATGAAGGTGGAGGATGAGGAGAGAGATGTCGGCCCCGGCGATGGCATTGCTATTCTCCCCGGCAAGAGGCACAGGATTTGGAACATCGGTGGCTCGGACCTCGTTTTCCTGTGCTGCTGCTCACCGGCCTACAGCCACGATGATACTATAATCGTCGAATGATGGGGCGAGCGGGTACGGTAGACCTGCCAGGAAGCTCGTGGCCAATCCTGCAATCGAGTAATTTCAGATTTAAGCCAGAGGAGGTCTAGCCCTCAATAACCCCTTTGGTGCTGGGCACTTTGCCACTGAGTCGCGCATCGATCTTGGTGGCGCTATCTAGGGCTCGCCCCAGCGCCTTGAAGATAGCCTCTGCCTTGTGATGGTCATTTATACCGGCAAGCACCCTGGCATGAAGGTTCATCTTTGCCTCCAGGGCGAAGGTCTCAAGGAAATGGCGCACCAGGTCGCTCTCCAGGTCACCGATCTTCTTCCTCTTGAAGGAGGCATCTATCACGGCATATCCCCTGCCGGAAAGGTCAACCGCCACCAGGGCCAGCGCCTCATCCATCGGCACGATGGCATGCCCCATGCGGGTAATGCCCCGCTTATCCCCCAGCGCCCTGTTCAGCGCCTGGCCCAGCGATATGGCCACATCCTCAACCACATGGTGCTGGTCCCATCCCGAGGCTTCAATCTTTATGTCAAATATACCGTGCTGGGCAATATGAGTCAGCATGTGGTCGAACATCTTGCTGCCGGTTACGATTTCAAACTCCCCCCTGCCGTCGATGGAG
>DAOUEU010000010.1:0-2034 GCA_034430255.1 Dehalococcoidia bacterium
CTTTCCATTCATTCTCTCCCCTATCATCCAATATGGTTAATTGTTCCCGGCGGTCTATCTTGGCTTTAAGTTCGTGCACCGTCAATACCTGCAGATGTTCTACGGGAAACCCAGCGTTGTACCAGCCCTCGATGCCATCTTTGAGATAGCCGATAATTCGATCATAGCCAGCGCGTATCAAATAACGGACTGCCTTCTCCAGATGATGCCGGTCATCTAATACCAGCAGGATAGGCTTATCATAAGATAATACCCAGCCAGCAAAAACAGGTAGTCCTTCGAGCCAGATGCTGTAGGACCCCTTGATATGCGCGCCGCCAAAGGCAGCAGGATAGCTCGTGTCGACAACCACCGCCCCTCGCTCCATCTCCTCCTCGAATTCGGCTGGAGTAAGCGGAGCTGGCGAGGGTAGACATCCTAGAAACGGAGGGCCTTCCAGGTTATATTCTTCCATCTGACGGAAGTAATGAGGTCTTTCCATCTTTTCAGTCACTTTGTATTTTATGAATTTGTCCCTGCTCATCTGAAGTAGAGGGCTTTGGGCTCTTTCTACACCGAGTGTGCTCTCATCCCGGTCGACAATATTCGCGCCACATACCGACCCTGCCCCGTGAGCTGGACATAGAATGACCCCATCTCCTAGGGGGAGTAGCTTTTTGAAGATGCTGTCATAGAGATTTGAGGCCAGCCTTGGAGCCTCTTCAGGACCGTATAGATCAGTTCTGCCGACATCGCCTACAAATAGTGCATCTCCCGTAAATACCATTAGCGTGGCTTCGCCGGTGGAAAGGTCAGCCACAGCATAGGACATGCTCTCCTCAGTGTGCCCGGGAGTGTGGATAGCAGTTAACCTGAGCTTGCCAATTTGAAACTGCTGCCCGTTTCTCAAGGTATTACCATATTTCCAGTCCAGCCCGGGGCCATGGTGAATCTCGGCCCCGGTGAAATGGTTCAGCTCCACAGAGCCAATCACATAATCTTCATTACGATGAGTCTCAAAAATGTACTTGATCCTTAGGCCTCTTTGCTGAGCCAGGTCGATATAAACCTGGCAGTCACGTCGAGGGTCAATCACAGCAGCATCGTTTTCTGAGCCAATCAAGTAAGAATTGTGGGCTATCCCTTCTGATTTTATTCGCTCAAAAACCATCTGCATTATCCTCTCTCAATCATTGCTGTCGAACAACTTCCGATACCCGCTTGAGCAAAATATCAGCATGATTCCGTTCCTCTACGGCTAATCTCTGAAGGAGTGTCTTGGCATCTGGATCCCCCACCAATGCCGAGGTCCGCTTATAGAAATCGTATGACATATACTCCTTTTCCAACGCTATTTCCAATGCCTCCATCTCGTCAGAGAATTTCTCATCCACTTTGGCTAGGGCAGGACTGATCTCAATACCGCCTTCCATGTGTTCCCCCTTAAGTTCTTGCTTGAGCTTCTCCAAAGGCGGAAGTGCCCCTTCTCCAAGCAGGGTGATTGCGCGCTCCCACAGCCTCTGCATATGTCCATCTTCAGCATCGGCTAGCATCTGGAATTTCTCCTTCGCCTGGGGCGACGCAGCCTTTTCCTTAGCTGCTACATAGAAATCCCTGGAGCCCTTCTCCAGTTTAATAGCCAGCATTAAGATGTCTTTAACATCAGCCGCTTCACTTACCAACTCAGGCCTCGCTTCAGGTATTCCACTTATAGTTTCATAACGCCAGTTAAGAATACCACCTTCTAGGTTGTGAACATCTTTGAATCCCAGCCCACAGAGCGCTATAGCTGCTGCCATACCCCTGTGCCCTGAGCGACAATAGGTGATGATTTTCTTATCTCGCTCCAACTCTTCCCGCCTGGCTTCCAATTCCCCCAGCGGAATAAGCATGGCCCCGGGGATATGCCCAGCTTCATACTCTTCAGGCTGTCTGACATCTAGGAGGAGAAACTCACCCTTCTTGTCCTTGTTTAATAGTGCCTTGACCTCACCAGAGTCTAACATTCTTATTTCGTCTGCCGCGCAAGCTAACCTCTTCACAATACTGCTCCTC
>DAOUEU010000011.1:0-16145 GCA_034430255.1 Dehalococcoidia bacterium
CCTTAAACCGAAAAAGTTGCATTATCGCTTCATTTATGCTATACTAGCGCCAGAGATAAGAGTATGTGAATAGAAGTAGAAGTGGGGAATACCCACTTTTTTATTTGATAGGAGGATAATCTTGGCAAAGACGAAGAGCGAATTCGTGCTCGCCACCACCCAGCTTGCTGCCGAGAAAAATCTGCCTCGAGAGATCGTTCTGGAGGTTGTGGAGGCTGCATTGGTTTCCGCTTTCAGAAAAAACAGCTTCGGAGCAACCCAGGAGATCTCGGTAAAGATCAATCCAGACACCGGTGAGATAACCGTGTTCGCCGAGAAGACAGTAGTGGATATTGTAACCGACTCCCGCTGCGAGCTATCGCTGGATGAAGCTAAGAAAATAAACCAGCACGCTCAGCTTGATGATAAATTCATGGTGGAGGCCACCCCCCAAAATGCCGGGCGGATCGCCGCCCAGACAGCCAAGCAGGTGGTGTTACAGCGCCTGCGCGAGGCGGAGCGGGAACTGGTCTTCGAGGAGTTCTCCGATCGCGAGGGCGAGCTCGTTACCGGGATTGTGCAGCGAATCGAGCCCAGGCAGATTACCCTCGACCTGGGAAGGACCGAGGCCATACTTCCCACCTCGGAGCAGGTTCGCACCGAGCATTATCGGGTGGGGCAAAGGCTCAAGGCATATATTATAGAGGTCAACCGTACGGGTAGAGGACCTCAGGTCGTGGTATCGCGCACACATCGAAACCTGCTGCTTCGCCTCCTAGAACTGGAGGTGCCGGAGCTCCATAGCGGCATCATTGAGCTCAAGTCCATTGCCCGGGAAGCAGGATTTCGTAGCAAGATCGCTGTCTCTGCGCGGCAACCGGACGTTGATCCCATCGGCTCCTGTGTCGGGCTGCGCGGTATTAGAATCCAAAACATCGTCAACGAGCTAAATGGTGAAAGGATCGATATAGTGGAGTGGAGTCCCGACCCGGCGAACTTCATCGCCCATGCCCTGAGCCCTGCTCAGGTGGTGAGCGTTTCGGTCAATAGCGAGGAGAAGGCAGCCACTGTAGTTGTGCCCGACCGCCAACTGTCCCTCGCCATTGGCAGAGAGGGACAGAATGCCAGGCTAGCTGCCCGACTAACCGGATGGCGCATAGATATAAAGAGCGCCTCAGTAGCCGAGGCGGAGGAGGCAGCACCCGCCGAACCGCCTCCTCCTGAAGAGGAAGCCTTAGTTAAGGAACCCGAGGTGCCAGTTGAAATGAAGCAACCGGAAATCGCTGACACTGAGGAAGACGTTGCATTGCTTACTCCAGAGGAACTCGTTCCTGAGCAAGAAGCAGAGGAGGCAGTGCCGGTTGAGGAGTTGGTACCGATTGAAAAAGTCGCATTTGAGGCCCCAGCCCCTCAGCTTCGCTTCGCTGAGGACATCCTCCCCGCGAAAGCACCTAAACCCGATAAAAAGGTAAAGAAGGGCAAGAGGAGCAAGAAAAAGGTGTTAGAAGAAGACATTGATAAAGTCAGGGTTAAACCCAAGAGTCGCTATGCTTCTAAAATCTCTATCGATGAAGATGAGTTCGAGGAACTGTAATCCATATGACCACTATATCCCAGAAAAAGAAGCAGCCGATGCCCAAACACGTGCCACAGCGCACCTGTATCGGTTGCGGTGAGGTAAAACCGAAGCGAGAGCTTATCCGCATCGTGCGCACCGAAAGCGGTAGCGTGGCTATCGACCCTAGCGGGAAGAGATCGGGGCGAGGGGTTTATTTATGTAAAGTAAAGTCCTGCTGGGTAACGGGATTGAAAAAAGAGCATCTCGACCGAGCCTTGCGGACCAAGATCGCCGCGGAGGACCGCAGAGGGCTGGATCAGTACCGAGAGATGCTCCATAGTTAGCGGGGTTAAATGGCGAGAAGAAGACAGAATAGGGCTAGGCCAGCTCTAAAAAGGCGCAAACTACCCAGGGCGAAGACGTCTGAAGAGGTAACTGCCCCCACTAAAGCGGAGGGTAAGCACCAGATTAAGCTCCCCCCTTCCATCACTGTGAAGCAATTCGCCGATCTCGTCGAAGTTAGCGCAGTTGAAATAATAAAGCAACTGATGAGAAACGGCATCATGGCCAGCATTAACCAGGTAATCGACCATGATACGGCAGCGATTATAGCCTCAAATCTCGGCTATGAGGTGCTTAAGGAGAGAGGGCAAGGGACAACCTCAGACCAGAAGCTGGAGAAGTATAAGCGGTTTCGGGAGGACGATACCGGTGTAAAAAAGCCCCGCCCCCCCATAGTCACCATCATGGGGCATGTAGACCACGGTAAAACCAGCCTCCTCGATGCCATACGTGAGACCAATGTGACCACCACCGAGGCAGGCGAGATCACCCAGCATATCGGCGCCTATCAAGCAGATATCCATGGACAAATGATAACCTTCCTCGACACCCCGGGGCACGAAGCCTTTACTGCGATGCGGGCACACGGGGCTCAGGTAACCGATATTGCCATCCTGGTGGTCGCTGCCGACGACGGCGTAATGCCCCAAACCCTGGAGGCTATTGCTCACGCGCGTGCCGCCGGCGTGCCCATTGTGATTGCCATCAACAAGGTTGATAAGCCAGATGCCAATCTGCAGCGGGTAAAGCAGCAGCTTGCCGACCATGAGTTGCTTATCGAGGAGTGGGGCGGCGACGTGGTTTGCGTCCCGGTCTCAGCAAAAAAGCGAGAGGGTATCTCAGACCTCCTGGAGAACCTGCTAGTCGTGGCCGAGCTTGAAGAGCTCAAAGCAAACCCAGATCGCCATGCCGTGGGCGTGGTCATTGAGGCAAAGCTGGATAAAACAAAGGGTGCACTGGCAACTGTGCTGATCCAAACCGGTACCCTAAAGGCAGGTGATCCCTTCCTGGTGGGAGATACCTGGGGCAAGGTAAAGGCAATGTTCAACGACAAGGGGAAGCACATCAGAAAGGCAGGTCCGGCGAGCCCGGTTGAGATCCTGGGGATGGATAGTGTCCCCCAGGCAGGCGATATCCTCACCGTGTTTGCCACCGAGAAGGAGGCGCGCACACAGGCCCAGAAGCGCCAGGAGCAAGAAAGGTTTGCCCTTATCTCGACTAAACCCCTTAGCTTGAGCAACTTCTACTCTCAAATGCGTGAGGGGGAGATGAAGGAGCTTAGTATCATCTTAAAGACCGATGTTCAGGGAAGCATCGAACCAATAAAAACCTCACTGGAGCGGCTGAACACCGACGAGGTTAAGGTCAATATCCTCCACTCCGACAGCGGCAGTATCACCGAGGGCGACGTGCTCCTTGCCCTCGCCTCTAAAGGGATCATCATCGGGTTTAACACCCGTCCCGAGCCGGGGGCCAGACAGATCGCCGATAGCGAGGGTGTAGACATCCGCTACTATGAGGTAATCTACAACCTGGTGGACGATGTAGAGAAGGCGATGAAAGGGATGCTGGAGCCCACCTATGTCGAGGTGGTAGAAGGACACGTTGAGGTGCGAGCCATCTTTTCCGCACGAGGGAGCAAGGTGGCAGGGGTATATGTTACCGATGGCAAGATAAGCAGAGGGTCGCTGGCCAGGGTAATGCGCCAGGGTGAGACCATTTTTGAATCCAGCGTTAATAGCCTGAAGCGATTTAAGGACGATGTCAAGGATGTTGCCAGCGGATTTGAGTGCGGCATTGGCATCGAGGGCTACAGCGACTTCGAGGTCGGTGACATAGTGGAACTCTATAGAATGGAAAAGGAATAGGGATGAGCAGGCGAACCCAGCGGCTTAACGACCTGATCCAAGAGGAGCTAAGCGAACTGCTTCGCCGCCAGATTAAGGACCCTAGACTGGGCTGCTTTCTCACAGTAACAAAGGTAGATACCTCCCCGGACCTGAGATATGCCAAAGTCTTTATCAGCATCATGGGCAGCGATGAGGAGAAGCAGAAGGCGATGGCTGGTTTAGCCTCCGCATCCAGCTTCCTCTACCGGGAGCTCAGGGGGCGGCTCTCATTGCACCGCACGCCGCGGCTGATCTTTTATCAGGATGATTCCATTGAGCGGGGTGCTCAGGTACTCCACCTGATAAAAGAGGTCAAAGGCAGAGAAGAAACCGATATTGAGCGTTAACGGGATCCTCAACATCAATAAGCCCGCCAGGAAAACCTCCCTAGATATTGTCACTCTGGTGAGGCGGTGGAGCAGGCAGCAACACATTGGGCACGCTGGCACCCTGGACCCAGAAGCCACCGGCGTATTACCCATCTGCCTGGGACAAGCAGCAAGGGTGAGCCCCTTTATCGTAGCAGCCAGCAAAACGTATCGGGCTGAGATCGAGCTGGGCGTAGCTACCGATACCTACGATGCAGAGGGTAGGGTGACCCAAAGGGTTGACCCCTCCCACATTACCAGAGAACAGGTAGAGGAGCTGTTTCCCTCCATTAGTGGCACCATCCTCCAGAAACCCCCCATGTATAGCGCCATAAAGCACCAGGGGGAACGCCTCTATAAGCTCGCCCGCGCCGGCATCACAGTGGAAAGGGAGGAGAGAAAGGTTGAGGTCTTTCGCCTGGAACTCCTCCAGTGGCATCCTCCCTTTTTTACTATCGAGGTGGAGTGTGGCAAGGGTACCTATATTCGCTCCCTGGCCCATGACCTTGGCCAGGCACTCGGCTGTGGCGCCTACGTCACGAGATTGGTCCGCCTTAGGTGCGGACCAATCAACATCACCGATAGTCTCACCCTTCCCCAGCTTGAGGATGCCTTTCGCCATAACTACTGGCAGGACTTCCTTTACCCCATGGATATGGTGCTGGAGCATTGGATCGCCGCCATCGTGGGCGAGGAAAATGAGCGTGCCATCAGCAATGGTCGCCCTCTGGCTCTGAACACTAGTGACGATAAAGGCCATTGCCGCGCCTACTCCCTTGACGGCCGCTTCCTCGCCGTGCTACGCTTCCTGCCACAGGAGAGAGTATGGCAACCGGAAAAGGTATTCCCCAGTGAGCGATAGTAGAATTAGCTTTAATGAGACTTGACACATAGCTAGATAGCGGTTATAGTGCTACATGATTGAAGGGGGGTGAAACGGATGCAGGCATATTGCTTTAAATGCAGAACAAAGGTAGAGATTAAGGATCCACAAAAGGTTACCCTGAAGAATAGCAGACCGGCGACACGGGGTGTATGTCCCAGATGCGGAACAAAGGTCTTCCGCATCGGAAAATCTTGATCGTATGTAAATAATTATAGTCTTAGGTCCGGCCTTGCTCTGGTAGCCTTTTCAATAATTCTTGAGCATTGGTGATGAGTATTTCATCGATCTCTATTTCGTCCAGGCCAGCCGCCCGGGCTATTTGGCGGGCTAAGGGAGGGGTCAGAAGGTCGGCTTCCTCATGAGCATCCGAGTTGAGAAGGAGTTTGGCCCCGGTAAGCCGTGCCATTTGAGCCACGTGACCGTTGGCGAGCGAGTGCCCCCTTCGGGCGCTAATTTCGAGGAAGATGTCAGCGTTGGCGGCCATTTCAGCCTCCTCATGAGTGATGAGGCCAGGGTGTGCCAGAATATCAACATAAGGACACTGAAGCGCTGCTTTGTTAGTACCTTTCTGTACCGGTTCAATGATAGATTCGCCATGGATCACCACCAGCCAGGCGCCCAACTCTTTGGCCCGCCTGGCGCTCTCGCAGATTGCCTGGGGTGGGAGGTGGGTAAGCTCAACGCCTGGGATCGCCAGAATCGGCCAGTGCGCTCGCGCCAGGGCGCAATCCCCGGCAGTCTCGGCGATTACCCGCTCCAGATAGCCAACACCTGCATGGTCGGTGAGCGCAATGGCCTGATAGTCCTGGTCCAGGGCTCGGTGGATAAGTTCCATCGGTGATAGGGCACCATCACTGAGAGAGGTATGGGTGTGAAAATCGTACACTAAATACACCTCCAGAACAATATTATAGGCTAGGAGATAGATTTGAGCAAGATAAATGTGGCCATAATTGGCATAGGGAACTGTGCCTCTTCGCTAGTGCAAGGCGTTCACTACTACCGAGATGCGGTAGAGAATGAGCATGTCCCCGGACTGATGCATGTTAACCTTGGGGGCTACCATATCAGTGACATTAACTTCGTGGCCGCCTTCGATATCTCCAAGCAGAAGGTAGGCAAGGATCTAGCCAATGCGATCTACGCCCCGCTAAATAATACCTTCAAATTCTGCCAGGTGCCCCGCACCGGGGTGAAAGTACACCGGGGGATGACCCATGACGGGCTGGGCAAATACCTCTCCCAGGTAATTGTTAAAGCCCCGGGCTCCACCGAAAATATCGTTGATATCCTCAAGGAAACCCGTACTGATGTGGTAGTCAACTACCTACCTGTAGGAAGCGAAGAGGCCACCAAGTGGTATATCGAGCAGGTGCTTACCGCAGGCTGCGGCTTTGTCAACTGCATTCCGGTTTTCATCGCGAGGGAAAAATACTGGCAGAACAGGTTCAGCGAACGAGGGTTGCCGATAGTCGGCGACGACATAAAGAGTCAGGTGGGGGCTACGATCACCCACCGGGTTCTCACCAACCTATTTCGCGACCGCGGTGTCAAACTGGAGCGAACCTATCAGCTAAACTTCGGCGGCAATACCGATTTTCTAAATATGCTGGAGCGGGAGCGACTGGAGTCAAAGCGTATCTCCAAAACCGAGGCGGTAACCTCGCAAATGGACTCCAAAATCCAACCGGATAATATACATGTAGGACCTAGCGACTATGTCCCCTGGCTCGGAGACCGCAAATTCTGCCATATCCGCATGGAGGGACGCACCTTCGGCGATGTCCCCCTCATTATCGAGGTTAAGCTTGAGGTATGGGACAGTCCCAACTCAGCAGGGGTAGTGGTGGATGCCATCCGCTGCTGCAAGCTGGCCATAGACCGCGGTATCAGCGGGTCGCTTATTGGGCCATCGGCATATTTCATGAAATCGCCCCCGGTTCAATATACAGACGATGAAGCCAGAAGAATGACAGAGGAGTTCATCGCCGGAGTTAGCGAGTGAGTCGCCACCGCTAACACACTCTCGATTCCCGACGGTATGTAGCTGGTATTAAGCTGTAACAAGTAAACGTATAATCACCTTGTGCGAGAATGTTATTTGCAAAGCCTGTCAAGGCCCCCCTGTGGTAGTAAAGAAACGACGCGGATTTCCGCAATGAAGTACTAGGTGGAGCTGTCTAAGGGGTTATTACGGGGAATGCACCCATCGGAAGCGCTGAGTAAGCAGAGTGGATACGGAGCGGCGGATATCCATATCCACAGCAGCGTGTCAGATGGCGTGGCCAGTGTTACTGAGATCCTCGAGACCGTGGCACGCAAGGGTAATCTCGATGTCATTGCCATTACCGATCACAACGAAATCTCCGGCAGCTACGAGGCGAGGGAGCTCGCCGCAAAGCGCGGCTATCCTTTCGAAGTCGTGATTGGCATGGAGGTGAACACCCTTGAGGGGCACCTGCTAACACTCTTTACTGAGAGCCCGGCACCAACCTACCAATCCCTGGCATCCACCATAAAAGCGGTCCACGCCCAGGGCGGTCTCTGTATCGCGCCCCATCCCATGAATTGGCTGACAGACAGCATCAATCGGCGGAACCTGGAGAAAATCGTGAGCAGTAGTGAACCGGATATCTATCTTGATGGCATCGAAACGTTTAACGCCACGATCCCGGGGCGCATTAATCGAAGGGCAAAAATGTTTAGTCTAGAACACGATCTGGCGCAAACGGGGGGTAGTGACTCCCACTTCCTGGTCACCGTCGGTAGTGGTCTCACCCTGTTTCCCGGCCGAAGTGCCGAGGAATTGAGAAGAAGCCTCCTGGAGCGGACTACCCTGTCCCGGAATGGCACTAAGGTGAGGCTTAGCGACATTGGACTTATTCAAATTATCATGCAGCAGCACAGGAGCAGGGGATACTTCGTTCGTGGCATACTGAAGACCTTCACCAGGTGGCTTTCTTCATGAAGATCGCTCTGGTTTCCCCCTACGATTACGCCTACCCCGGTGGGGTTGTCATCCATATCGCCAACCTCTATGAGCAGTTTACAGGGATGGGTCACGATGTAAGGATAATAACCCCTTATTCTGGTAGCAATGCCTCCCTTGATAATCGCGATATTATCCCCCTGGGTAGGCCTTTCCCCATACCCTCAGGTGGCTCTATCGCCAGGGCTCCCCTATCCCCGATGCTGTCTTCCCCTGTAAGGGACATCCTGGAGAGGGAAAATTTTGACATCATCCATCTCCACGAACCACTGGGCTCCGCCTTAACCATCTGCACGCTTCGGGTATCTGACACCGTTAATGTTGGCACCTTTCACGCCTGCCACAGCGCCACCATGGGATACCGAATCGTGAGCCCGTTTGTCATGAAATGGTTCAAAAAGCTCCATGGTAAGATCGCCGTTTCCAAACCAGCAATGGATTTTATCGGCAAACATTTCCCAGGCGATTATACTATAATCCCCAACGGCATCGATGTGGCGCACTTCTCCACTGCCGTGCCCCCTATCTCCAGGTACGGTGACGGGAAATTGAACATTCTCTTCGTTGGTCGCCTGGAAAAGCGCAAAGGTCTGAGGTATCTCCTGGGGGCATATAAAAGGGTGAAGCAGGAGTTACCCAACACCCGGCTCATTGTGGTTGGACCGGGTAAGCACCAGAAATATGAAAAGCTGGTAAGAAAGGCCAATCTTAAGGACGTGGTCTTCACCGGATATGTGCCCAATGAAGACCTCCACACATATTATCAAACGGCAGACATCTTCTGCACCCCGGCTACTGGAGAGGAGAGCTTTGGCATCATTCTGCTGGAGGCCATGGCTGCCTCAAAGCCTATCGTTGCCTCAGCGATCGAGGGTTATGCCAGCGTGATGAACCATGGTGTGGAGGGGCTAATGGTGCCCCCCAGAGATGAGCAGGCCATCGCCAGCGCCCTGATTCAACTGCTTGGCAACGAAACCCTGCGACGCGAGATGGGCGCAAGGGGAAGGCTAAAGGCAGAGGAATGCAGTTGGCCCAACGTCGCCAGAAGGATTAGTGAGTACTATACCAGCTTGCTTAATGCCTCATAACCTTAAATGGGCAATACTACCCTCGGCTCCTGGCACACTCTGTCAGGGGCTTGGTATATTTAGGATAACAGATGTGGCGACCTGCTGAAAAAATAAGCGATGGAACTCACCACCTTGCCGAGCCGGTGGGCCGGGTGGTGGCCAAGACGGGGGTACCGCCCAACGTGCTCACCATCTTTGGCTTCTTGATGAATGTCGGCGTGGCCTGGATGATATCCCGGGGCCCGTACCTTTTCCCCATCGCCGGTGTGCTGATCTTGGTAGCCGGGATCTTTGACCTCCTCGATGGGGCAGTGGCCAGGGGCACCAATAGAGTAACCAAGTTCGGCGCCCTCCTCGATTCCACCCTGGACCGCCTATCCGAGGCGGTGCTTCTTTTCGGGCTTCTATGGTATTACGTCTGGCAACAAGATGCCTCCACAGAGCTCATCCTCATCTTTGCTACCGTTGTAGGCTCCCTGTGTATCAGCTATGTGAGGGCCAGGGCAGAGGGATTAGGGCTGGATTGCGAGGTGGGGATAATGAGGAGAACGGTTAGGATTCTTACCCTGGCCATCGGTCTCATGTTGAGTCCATTCGACCCCCTGCTCCTAGTGGCCCTCTGGGGTCTCGCTGTTCTTACCAATATGACAGCAGTGCATCGCCTTGTCTATGTATGGTATAAGGCCAGGAAGGGACCGCCTGGTTGAGGGCTTGCTCAAGATGCTATCGCAAACGGCGGTGGTAGGAGAGCGCCAAATAGGCAGTCAGTATCCCTAAGATTGCCAACACAACGATGAGCGCGACGTAGGGCAAAGTGATGCCCGATACTGTCTCCGCATGGATCGGCGAAGGCTGAGGCCCCAGACTAAGGCTCTCACGCCAAAGGGCATTGAGACCATCCATGTCAAAGCCGTAGACCTCGAGCAGGGCCTCATCATAGGTGCTCCCTTCCTTGAAGACATCCAGTAGCGCTAGTATTCTATCGCTACCATAACTATCGATTAGAAATTGCACCAGGCTATAGCTTTCGGCATAGGAGAGCCTGGCCTCATCGGGGTCGGCAGGAAAGGAACTGGCAAGAGTGCGCACTGAGAAGAGGGTGTCGTGAGCGATGGCCTCATAAAGCAGTACCTTAAGATCCGACCTGAGCTCCCCCTCAGCATCCATCGCCAGCCCTTCGTCAAGCCAGGTGGGTAGACCACCGTAGGCACCAAATACACACTGATGAACCACCATGTGCCCCATTTCATGGGCAATGGCCCTCTTGCCCCAAGCAAGGTCATCAGGAGATATACCGATGATTATGGTACTATAATCGGGGAAGGCGACTCCACCGGTCCATTCTTGAGGGTAGACCAATGCACCCTGCAAATCCTGAGAGCTGGCATAGATATATATCTTGACTGGCTGCTCCAGTGTAACCCCGACTTCACCGGATAGCCGCTCCAACGCCGCATCGGCAGCCCCTAAAAGCTCCTGGGCAAAGGCCAGGTCACCCTTATACCATAAGGTGGTCAACTGATTGCCTTCCAGGCTCTGCCAATCATGGCCCAGGTCAGCAAATTCAATTTTAATCTGTGAGGTTTCAATTTGGTGCCCGGCATCATCCTCAATAAGCCACCAGTAATCAATCTCCGTCCCCGGCGGCAATCCCCCTGTCTCCAGCATATCCCACGTCCAGCTTGCCTCTACCTTTTGACCCGGAGTGAAATCGACGTCCACCCGACAGCTAACCGAGGTGAGGCTCCGCCTGCTCAGCCGGTATTCAAGATCGATGTCGCCTATTCCGGTAGCCGCCTCTGCCTCCAGTTTAAAGGTGATGGCGGAGGGAAACTGAACCAGAGCATCGCTGGATATTACAGTGACCTCACCCTGGGCCAGGATAGTTGCCGGGGTGAGGACAAAGGGAACAGCGAGGACGATCGGGGCATAGAGAATTAAAAACAGCAGGAGCAACCGACAAATGCGCTTCATGACCCCTTCCCCATGGAGAATTTGAGGTAAGCCTCGATAAAGCCATCCAACGCCCCATCCAGCACGGCGGAAGGGTCACTGGATTCATATCCTGTACGGTGATCCTTTACCATCTTATAGGGGTGTATTACATAGCTCCTGATCTGGTTTCCCCAACCGGCGGCGACATGCTCCCCCTTTAACCTGGCCTTCTCCTCGGCACGCTTTGCCAACTCAAGCTCAAGGAGGCGAGCGAGGAGAACCTTCAGCGCCAGCTCCTTATTCTGGTACTGTGAGCGCTCATTCTGGCAGACAGCCACCAGACCAGTGGGGAGATGGGTCACCCGAACCGCACTGCTGGTCTTCTGTACATGCTGCCCTCCAGGGCCGCTGGCCCTAAAGAAGTCGATCTTCACATCATCCGGGTTTATACTAACGTCCAGCTCCCGCTTAGCCTCAGGAGAAACCTCCACCAGGGCAAAGGAGGTATGCCGAGCATGATCGGCATCGAAGGGGGAGAGGCGAACCAGGCGATGCACCCCGCGCTCTGCCTTGAGGTAGCCATAGGCATAATCTCCGGCGACCTGGATGAGGGCGCTCTTAATGCCCGCCTCATCACCGGGGGAGACCTCAACCACCCTCGCCTGATAGCCACGGCGCTCCGCCCACCTGAGATACATCCTGAGAAGCATCTCCGCCCAGTCCTGAGCCTCGGTGCCCCCGGCACCGGCGTGAACCGCGAGGAAGGCGTTCCTCTTTTCGTACTCACCGCCCAGGAGCAGTCCAAACTCCATCCTTTCAAACTGAGCAGCTAACCGCTCCGCCTCGGCAGCGATCTCCTCCCCCAGCACAGGCTCCTCCTCGGCGACCGCCAGTTCTGCCAGCTCTAAAAGCTCACCGACCTTGCCCTCCATGATGCGCCACTTATCCACCTCCCCCCTCAGCTCCCCCAGATGACGCATAACACCCTGCGCCCTCTCCTGATCCTGCCAGAAATCGGGGCAGGCTGATTTCGCCTCTATTTCAGCGATCTCACGCTCCTTGTGAGCGAGGTCAAAGACGCACCATGACTTGAGAGATGTTCTCCACTAGCTCCTCAAGCCTTTTTTTTTGTTCTTGCACTTTTTCGTACTCCTTACGGTTTTTATATGGGCTATTCCCAATTTGGATTCCGATCAGCTATTACCAGCTTTATATCGCCATTTTGGGGAACGAGCTTAAATGATGCCCAAGCCGGGTCTGCATTCGCTGCAGTAATAACTATTTCTCCAGAATATTCTTTTAACTGTAAATCAAGTCGATAATGATCCCAGCCCCTCCCTGACGATACCCCCAAGCGATCATACAAACGAAATTCTCCTCAGATCTCTTACCACTATTCGTCAACAGTATTCTGTAATGAAATTTTTTAGATAATACTCTAATCTTATGTAAAGCTTAGGCTTATTAAATTTATCACGCCACCTCTCCTAAAAAATTACGGTTGCCACTCTACCCGTCAATGTTGTCAATAGTGGCGCAACTATCTGCCAAAAGTTCATCCAGTCCAATCTACTATCCTAAATAATCTAAAGCAAGCTTCATTGATTCCTTTGCCCAGCCCTTGCCACAGTGTGCTTCTTCCCTGAAGCGGCGAGGTGGGCGAGGCGCGTAGGCTCGGGGAGGCGATAGCCGCGAGAGCACGCCATCACCCAGTGGATGGCGGCCTCAAGGTCAACCCTGTGCCCGATGGAAACATAGACCGGATTTACCCCCCTCTTTGTACGAAGCGCCGCCCCGATAACCTCATCGCCATCGAGGAGCGGGGCATAATCGCCAGGCTCCTGTCCCAGATCACCATACTGGCCACACAGGACAGACTTGGCACATCCTATGGTGGGTACATCCAGGAGAAGCCCCAGGTGGGAAGCCAGCCCCAATCTCCTGGGGTGTGCGATGCCCTGAGCATCGGCTATGAATAGGTCCGGGGTCACCCTAAGCCCTTCACAGGCAGCCAGAATCAAGGGCACCTCTCTAAAGGACAGCAGCCCGGGTACATAGGGAAAGCTGAGCCCCAGCGTCGCCACACCCTGCTCCACAATCGCAAGCTCGGGAAAACGTAGCACCACCACCGCCCCTCGTGCCAGCCCCCTGCTGTCCTCGCCAGAGATATCCACACCAGCAATTAGATGAGGGGCCTCGAGCTCGTTACTTCTCACCACCTGAGCGGCAAGAGCTCGCTGAATTTCCTTAGCCTCCGTAACGCTTACCTGCCAGCTATGAAGATTGCTCCCTTTCACACCAATCAATTATATCCCCTGTAATACCCCCTGGCAACCTAACCTATGTTCCCGATACCATAAATAATACTGTAGACAACCTCTCTATCTAAACCAGACCACAGCACACCAAACCATTGACATATAGCACTTAATGACCCATAATAGCAGCATTAAGAGGTCAGTAATGTTAAAGATTCGATTGAGTCGTGTAGGCAAGAAAAAGAGACCCAGCTATCGGGTGATGGTCGCCGATAGCCGGGCCCCGCGCGATGGCGCATTTATTGAAATCATTGGTCACTACAATCCGCTCACCGACCCCGCTACCATCGCAATCGACGAGGAGAAGGCGCTAAAGTGGCTTCGCCAGGGAGCGCGGCCTACAGAAAGGGTAGCGATCTTGCTAGCCAAGCTGGGCATCATAGAAAAGCCCACCAAGAAACACACCGAGAGGCTTGCCAAGCAGCTAGAGGAAAAGCCGGCGAAGACGCCGAAGAAGAAGCCTGCCAAGGAGAAACCTGCAGTGGAGCCTGAAGCGGAGCAGGAGCCAGCAGTGGAGGAAGCTGTCAAGGAGGAAATTTCAGAGGAGCCTGAAGCGGAGCAGAAGCCCGCCAAAGTGAAACCCTCAGAGAAGCCTGAGGCGGAGCAGGAGCCTGTCAAGGATAAACCCTCAGAGGAGCCTGAAGCGGAGCAGAAGCCCGCCAAGGATAAACCCTCAGAGAAGCCTGAGGCGGAGCAGGAGCCAGCAGTGGAGGAAGCTGTCAAGGAGGAAATTTCAGAGAAGCCTGAAGCGGAGCAGAAGCCCGCCAAGATAAAACCCTCAGAGGAGCCTGCTGATAAGGAGTCTACGGCAAAAGGAGAAGGTTAGCACACGACCCTTCCCCAAGAAGGGATCGAAAAAATAAGTAAAGGAGAGAAATGAAAGAGCTAATCGAATATATCGTCAAGGCAATCGTGAACAAGCCGGATGAGGTGGTGATAACCGAGGAGCAAAGCGATGGAGGGGTGCTGCTCAAACTTCAGGTTGACACGGAGGACATGGGACGGGTCATCGGTAAGCAGGGCCGGGTGGTGCAGGCAATGCGCACCCTGCTACGAGTGATGGCGGCTAAGGAAGGCACCCGGGTAGAGCTCGTGGTAATGTAGTCTTGGTCAATGGCACAATGGATTCCCAGTTCATTGCGGTTGGCCGGGTGGTTGCGCCGCAGGGAGTGCGGGGTGAGATTAAGGTGGAGGTGATGACAGATTTCCCCGATCGGTTCTCACCCCAGGATGTGGTTTACGTCAAGGGACAGGCGGTGACCATTGAAAGAAGCAGATGGCACCGTGGCAGGGTAATCCTCAAGCTGGCCACCATCGATAACGTGGAGGATGCCGAGGGGCTCCGCGGTCTATTCTTGGAGGTGCCCCAGTCCCAAACCCGCCCCCTTCCACAGGGTGAATATTATCAGTTTCAACTGCTGGGCCTCGAGGTGAGGACAAGCGATGGGCATGTGCTGGGGCGAATCGCCCGCATCCTATCCACCGGTAGTAACGATGTTTATGTGGTGCCATCCAGGCACGAGGAACTCCTCATCCCCGCTACTGAGGATGTGGTTAAATCGGTGGACCTGGAGCGGGGGTACATCGTTATTGAGACGATCCCGGGGTTGCTGCAGGATAAAGTTCGACCTAAATAAAGCAAGTTTGGGTCGGTAAGATAGCTTAAGGCATCTTCCACCGTGATATAAGGCTGCTGCGTCATCAAATAGCGCAGCCTTGAGGTATTACATCGGCCTCATTTCTAACTGGCGAAAAGGGTAGAAATATGCGGTATCAAATCCCGGAGGTGGTTATCTATCGGTTGCCGTTATATCTTCGTATCCTTACCCCCCTCGCAGAGGAGAACGCTGAGGTGGTGAGCTCTAAGGAGCTGGGAGCAAGATTACATATGACCCCGGCGCAAATTCGAAAGGATCTTAGCTATTTCGGCAAGTTCGGCAAGCAGGGCAAAGGCTACAACGTGAACCTGCTCCGCGAAGAGCTTCGGCAGATCCTAGGGCTTGACCGGGAGTGGCATATAGTTCTCATTGGGGTGGGAAGATTGGGTAGGGCTATCCTTGATTATGGCATGCTTGCGCTACGCGAGTTTACCATTGTGGCTGCCTTTGACATAGATCCACATCAAATTGGCAGAAACGTCAGCGGGTTGGTGATCCAGGATCTCACCGAGCTTGCCGACACGGTGGAAAAAAACAATATCGAGATCGGCATTGTTGCTGTGCCCCCTTCACAGGTACAACAAGCTATTGACCGACTGGTTGAGTGTGGCATTAAAGTGATACTAAACTATGCCCCCACCGCTGCCCGTGCGCCCAGGGACGTTCGCATCCACGAGGTAGGCCCGACGCTAGCCCTGCAAAGGATGACCTACTTCCTAAAATCCCTGGGCACCACCTGAGCCAGGCCTCTTTTTCCTCCTGCGCTCCGCTACCCTTAGCCGCATCAGAGAACGTAACAGTGCGGCCTCAGCGGCTGCAAGATCCATTTCGGCAGGGCGTTCCTCGAGCTTCCGCTCAGCGCGTCGCTTTGCCTCCTCAGCACGGGCAACATCGATCTCCTCAGCCCGCTCGGCGACATCGGCAAGCACGGTAACCCGGTTCTGCATTATCTCAAGAAACCCGCCGCTTACAAACATGGCCGTCTCCTCGCCATCCTTCCGCACCACCAGCTCGCCGGGCTGAAGCGTGGTCAAGAGTGGAGCGTGGCTGGGCAGGATGCCAAGCTGCCCCTCGACACCGGGTGCGATAACGATGTCTACATCATCGGAATAGACAACGCGCTCCGCAGTCACGATCTCGAACTTGAGTTTAG
>DAOUEU010000012.1:0-5675 GCA_034430255.1 Dehalococcoidia bacterium
TTCCTGCTCCTCTTCTGTTGTTAACTCGATGAGATACTTGGGCCTGGGACCACGCATTTTCCACCTCCTGACCCAAGTATACCCTACAAACATAAAACGATCAAACTAGGAGTGAATTTGCGCAGAGCTGTACTTAGAATTGCTTCTTTAACCTCTGATGTGATGAGCTTTTCTGTGTTCTCTGCCTTTTCCACCAAAGATTCCTGATTCACTCGAACTGATACCGTCTCCCGTTCGAGTTGATTTAGAGCCGCCCAGAGCTTTCTACTTAGATCTTCCTTATGAAAAGACAATATCGCCTCAGCATCAATAGTCTTGGGGAAATCGATTTCCAATCCTTCAAGCAGAAGTTTGACATTTTGAGACAGGAAATATGCTTCGGGGATGTCCTGTGCTCTGCGCTTCATTCTCTGTATGAGAGCACTATCTCTCAGCCCTACCACTAAATTGGGGTCAGCTACCCCATAATTGGGTGTCCCTCTAATCCCCATTAATAGTGGATAGACAAGGATCTCGGTTGCTATAAGCAATTTCTTAACAGCGATATCAGGATCAGGCTCCATCGCGATTTCATGGGCTATATCAGTGTATCCGAAAGCACATAGATCAGCATAAAGAGTGCTTACCTCTACCTCAACTTGTTTGGTTAATACATCATCTGTGGAAGTGGGATAATGTCTAGCCCATTTTTGCCTTGCCCAGCCAATGTGTGCTATCTTTTTCAACGGTAACCGCTGCCTTGCTTCTTCGAAGAATTTATCTCTTCCCAGAACGTCAAGCAGAGTCGTTCCCCGTGCCCATACCGAAGGGGGATTCAGTTTCAAGATGGGGTCTAGATGTGGCGCGTCTGCATAATAAGTTGGATGCCCAATAAGTGGCTGAATAATACCCTTTCTAGCCAATTCCACGAAGCTGTCAATGTTCAGACCAAATCGGTTTTCTAACGCATCTCTAGACATGGGTGGGACGTATACTAAAGTAGTGGGATAGAGGAAACATAGTAGGCCAAGGGGGGCACTATTACGCTGGACGCCACGAATCTTCGGGAGGCGTAAATCCCCATACATTTGCTCTATATCTCTGATGATGCCTTCTTTAACTGCTCGATAGCCTGTGTCCCGTATGTAACGCCTTTCTCGTTCTTCATAGTCTAGAAGTTCTTCGTACTTCATTCAAGACCTCCCCTTTATGTTCAGGAATTGTGGCGGGCTTATGACGGGTGCTTATCTTTCACTGTGGCACTGAAAAGTGGCAATCGCCTTTTTGCACTCGACTAGGCAAGCTGAATAACTTACGCAGTTATTATCAAAACAGGATAACCAATACCCTGTGGTAGGGTTGGCTACGTGAGACGGCAGAGTCAGATAGACTACTTTAAACAGTGTATTTCCACTACTAATGCCATCTAATGTTTCATAAGCTAGCTGGCTACTCAGAAAGGTGTCAACTAAGCTTTCAGCCATGCCATCACTATCTACCCGATTGAGTTGTTTATTCCTCCTAAACCATGCTAATTGGCGTCTCGCATAGCGTCTAGTCTCCTGCTTGATCAATATGATGGCTTCATCCAAGCCTATTTCACCTTTTGTGTATTGCCCTATTTGCTTATATCCAATTCCACTCATGGAACTAAGATCGTAAGTGTATCCCATCCCGAGCAATCTACGAGTTTCTTCTATTAATCCAGCTTCAATCATCATATCGACACGATGGTTAATCCTCTCGTCCAAATCTGTTAAACTGACGTTTGGAAGGATAAATAAAGTATTAAATCTAAGTCTAGTTATCGTTCGTTTACATTGGGTTTTCCCTTGTGTTACTGTCTGTCCATCCCCTTGATATTTCGGCGCAGGACATTGTGATGCTTTAGTGATAGCTCCTAGTTCAATTTCTGTAGCTCGGATTAGACGCCTAGGATTATTCCAATCGGCTTCATTCATCTGTTCTGCTCTAGTAGGATTAAAAGCTTGGAGCATTTTCCTTAAATCTTCTATGCTCATATGCTCTAGGTTTTCCCGCATGATCCAATCTGGTGCAACTATGGGAATGTTGTAATACTGGGTAACAGCATCGATATAAAGCCCGGTTCCACCTACTATAAAAGGCAGATGGGCATGCTTGTATATTTCTATAATCTTCTGGTAGGCCAAATCCTGATATTGTGCCAAGGTTAATGTGTTGTCAGGTTCTACAATATCTATCAAGTGATGTATAACATCGTTAATAATCAGATAGGGTGTTCCATCCCGCTCTTTCCACGTCCCGCCTGGAATCTTAGCCGTTCCGATATCCATATAACGATAAATTTGCCGAGAGTCTGCATTAACTATCTCACCGTGAAATCTCTTGGCGAGTTGCACAGATAGCTCTGTCTTACCACTGGCAGTAGGTCCACAAATAACGATGAGCGGAAGTTCTTTGATTCCATTGTAGCTATACAGCATGTTTGTTCTTCCACATAATAACGGTATTTTGCAGAGCTAAGCACTTTAAGGCTCTAGCAATGTACATAGCAATACAAAGTCCGTGTTGTCTTTTACACTATTGCCGATTATGATGTATCTTTAGAGGAGATGTAGGAAATGAGTTGGGGAGTTCATAGTACTGCAAGGCCTTAGCTAGTTGCTCAGCGTCTTTAAAAAGAATGGTCTTCATTCCTAACTTTTGAGCCAACTCACCATTGGCCCGATCATTATCAATGAATAAAGTTTCCTCTGGCCTAACGCTTAAATTATGGAGAGTTAGATAATATATCTCCGGATCGGTTTTGAGAAGGCCATAATGAGCAGAATTTACTATCACATCAAAATAATCTTCTAGCTGATACTTATTCACCCACAACTCAAATGTTTCTTGAACATTATCAGTTAACAAGGCCAATTGACACCCTTCTTTTCTGAGGCCGCGCACTATGTTCATTACCTCGTCATCGAGTTGCCTGCTTTCTTTAATCTCTTTAGCCACTTTCTCTAGAACTTCGCCCGGGATATCCATCCGTAAAGAAAGCGCGGTCCAAAACTCCGCTTCGGAGATTTCTCCTAACATCACTAAATCTAAGAGACCACTATTTACGTAAGATTTAAGAAGATCTTCTGCAGACATTCCAAGCTCGTTTTCGTATTTCTGAAGGGATTCAAGAAAGTTGTCTGGACTAATGGTGTTATTGAAGTCAAAAACAACAGCTGTGATTTTCTTAGCCATCATTTCTCCCTTGCCAGTAGTTGCTAAGCCGTAGTCGTTGGAGAAACCACTATTGTGCCACCTCTCCCTGCATAGACCATGGTCCTGTCCATGTGATTCGTACATTTACCAACTTTCCCAACTGATCTCTCTTGTCCTCGAAGAAGACCAACTTGTTGGTACGGGTACGGCCCTTCCACTTCCCCTTATGCTGTGCCTCCACCAGCACTTCTACCGTTTGCCCGAGAAGTTGCGCATTGATCTGCCCAGCGATCTCGGCCTGCAGGTCGTCTAAGAGCTTGCGTCGTCGTGCTTTCTCTTCGGGTGAAACGTCATCAGGCCAGCGGGCGGCTACGGTGTTAGGTCGAGGCGAGAACTTGGCCACGTGGACCACGTCAAACTTCAGCTCTTTGAGGAGGTCATAGGTGTTCATGAATTGCTCTTCGGTCTCGCTGGGGAAACCCACAATAATGTCCGTGGCAATGCTCACGCCAGGGATTTTCTCCCGAATGCGGGCAATGAGGGCTCGATAGTCGTCCACAGTGTAGCCCCGTTTCATGCGAAGCAACACATTGTCGTCGCCAGCTTGGATGGGCACTTCGATATGTTCGCAGACCTTGGGTAGCTCAGCCACAGTGTCTAGGAGCTTGTCGGCCATGTAGCTAGGATGGGACGTCAGGAATCGGATGCGGATTACTCCTTCAATGTCATGAATGGCTCGTAATAGATCGGCTAAGTCCGACCCTTCCAGAACATCGTAGCCATAGCGATCCACGATCTGGCCAAGGAGAGTGACTTCTTTCACACCCTGGATTGCAAGGGATCGCACCTCAGCAACGATCTCGCCCATGGGGCTACTGCGCTCCCGCCCTCGGCGATAAGGGATGATGCAAAAAGTGCAGACGTGGTTGCAGCCATAGATAATAGGTACATAGGCTGAAACTAACTTTCCTACCTCATTAATAGGCAGTATAAATTCATTATCTTGGAGTTGATAGCGTCTTTTTAGCTCTTGCCGCTCCAATTGCTGGGCTGTTAGATCGAACTCTCGAGTTTTTAAGAATTCAAGTAGCAGCTTGGGTTCCGAGGGAGGCATGAAAACATCCACAAATGGGAAGCGTCTTTGCAAGGGGCTTGGATTTTTCACGCCAACAAGGCAACCCATTAAGCCGATGACCGCTTCTGGTTTACGCTCTTTGAGGTGGCTAAGTGATTCTAGCCGGCCATAGACTTTATCCTCGACTCTCTGGCGCACGACACATGTATTTAGGACGATAACATCCGCTGCCTCTGCTTGATCCGTAGGCTGGTAGCCTAAATTCTCTAACTCTGAAGCCAGGCGCTGGGAATCAGCGACATTCATTTGGCAACCAATGGTCCCAATATAGTAACGCTTTGGGCTAGCCAACAGAACCTTTTCTTCCTCCATGTTTTGATCACCATAATGATTATATGATTATTGCTCACATCTGTCAAGTGCAAATGTTGAGGGACTTTTACTAATAGAGGCTCATTAGGAGAGCCACAGCTACGCGGCTTACCTTATCGGGCTCAGGCCTACCGCCAGATGGGGATGTACTTGCAGGGGGGTAGGGCTAGAGGAGGCTATTCAGCTCATCCAGCGTCACACCCGCCGCTTCGTGCGCCACCAGTACAACTGGTTTCGCCTGGACGACGAAAACATTCGCTGGTTTGATGTCCTCAGGGAGCCTTACGGGGAAATCCGAGACCGTGTGGCCGCGTTTCTTGCATCTCGTCGCCCCAAAGCCAGGTAGCGGTCAGGCTCGTCCCACACTCTCACCTCTCCCAGCCCTGCCTCCCGCAGCAATTGCCGCATCACCTTCTCGTCGGGGATGGTATCGTGGGCCACGACTCCGCCTACGGAGCGGTGGAACTCGTTGATTGCCTGGCGGCTGGCGGTGTGGCAGATGGCCAGCCGCCCTCCTTCCCTGAGAACCCGGCTGGCCTCGTCCAGGGCACGCCGCTTGTCGGGAAAGTGGGGGAAGACGACGTTGCAGATCACCCAGTCGAAGCTCTCGGCCGGGAACGGCGGCCGCTGGGCGTCTCCCTGGACGTAGGCGACGGGATGCCCCTTGGCCTGGGCACGCCTGAGCATCTCACACGAGAAATCGAGGGCCGCAACCCGGCTCTCCTTCTTCCTTCAGGAGCAACGGCAGGAGCACTCCGGTGCCGGCGCCCACATCCAACACCACCGCCTCCGGCTCGATCTCCGGCCCGGCCACGATCTCCCGCAGCCGGACCAGGGCTTCCTCCTCCTCTGTCAATTGTCAATTCATCCCATTCGGTGGCGGCCTGGTCGAAATATTCCTGGTGGTTCATCCTTCCTCCGCTTCCGAGCCCTTTGGAGACGGATGCCGGTGGGTCCCCCAGTGGCGATGGGGATGGCGGTGCTCAGCTCCGGCGTGGAGGTGACGGTGCTGGTGGATGAGGTTGGTGCGCAGCAGCAGCTCATCATCGGCCAGTATCTCGTGGGG
>DAOUEU010000013.1:0-15812 GCA_034430255.1 Dehalococcoidia bacterium
AGCCGTGTATGCCGCCCATGGGGACAGCTCCTGTCGTGTAAAGTGTGGCGGCTACCACACTCTCCAGGGCTGGCACGCCCATACCTTCGAAGTGGCCGGCAGCACCCGACATCCAGGCGATGTATGCCTGGTATATCTTGAAGGGCTCGGTCTCCATATACTCGTCCATGAGATCGAACATGTCCCATTCCAGCAGTTCCGGTGTCCATACCTGTGGCAGCCGCTCTTTGTAGACCTGCATGAAGGGGACGGTCTCGGCGTTTACCTCGACATATGATGGATGTGGCGGGCACCAGAAGGTTGCGCGCAGCAGCTCCTGGCAGAAGCCGCCGAGGGTGCCACTCATCGTGAGCCAGCCTTCAAAGTCCTTTCCGCTGGCGAAGGAAACTCCATCTTTGCAGAGCAGGCCTAGCAGTGTACCTGTAGCGAATCCCTCTCCGCTTAGCTTCTGGGCTGACCAGTCCATTCGGGAGCCGTACCTCCACAGCTCCAGCTGTTCCCAGCCGGGGGCTGCTCCCCCATACAGGGCTACGGCATGGGGACTGATGTGCACCCCGGCAATGAGGTCGGTATTCTCCTGCGCGCCGCCGCACTCCGGCCGCTCCTCCAGAACGCAGACGCTCAGCCCGCTCTTGGCCAGGTATGCTGCTGCAGTGGTGCCATTGTGGCCGGCACCGATAATGACAACGTCGTACCTTTCTGCATCACTCATTTTTACCTCCCAAAACTAACGAGGCCTTTTCAATTCGCCTCAGTTTTAGTATCAGATTAAATTGAAACCCTACAGGAAATCTTAACATCCTATTCGAATTCAAATAAAATAGCCTCCAATCCCAGCTTCGTTTTTACTCTAAAAATACCGGCTTCTCAAAGCTGGTTCTTAAATAGCCTCAAATAGCTAGTATATACTACTGTCTTGCGGCTAAAAAAACAAGCCCCCGCTGCCTTGGCCAAGGCACAGAGCGGAGACACTCTCGCAGATCGTTAAACTCCTGCATATCGGCCATCAATCAGGGGAACCTGCCCCTTTCGAACTTGATCCACAACAGGCGCTTATATCAGGGAAAACCGTCCCGTATTAATATCGCTTTTAGCCTAAAGGCCAGTTATCTTGATCCTCCCTGGAAGTACTATTCATGGTGATTATACCATATATGTCTTAGTAAACTTCTCCATCTCAGGGGTGGGTTTCCACCACTTCTTGACCCCCATGTCCTCGGCTACCCTGTTAGCGGCGAGGTAGCCCGACCCGCCGAGTACCAGGCCTCCGGGGTAGGTGGAGACTCCGCACACGTATAGTCCCTCGACGGGCGTCGAGTGGTTGGAGCAATCCACGTTGGGGCGGAAGGTGTTGAGCTGCGTAGGCCGGTAGTCCCCGTGCTTTATGGAGCCGCGGCGCATGTTGGGGAAGCGTATCTCGATGTCCACTGGTGTCTCAAGGTTGGTGTTTATTATCTGTTTACGGGTGAAGTTGGGTGCTACCTTCTGCCATTTAGCCAGAATCGCCTCTTCCAGTTCCTTACCGCGCCGCTCCCAGCCACCTTCTATTTCATAAGGGGCGTGCATCTGGAAGAAGGAGACGTGCTTTCCGGGCATTCGGGTCATGTGGGGGTCGAAGAATGTCTCGCAGGTGGCGTGCCCGCCGAAATTATTATCATCGACCTTGCCAGCTATGACATTGTCCCAGTGGGCCAGGAGCTCGTCGGTGCTTTCAATGCCGAAGATGGTCATAAAGGCTTCATTCACCCACGGGTCGTCGCATTTGTATTGCGGTGGCTCATCGGAGGCAACATGCAGGGTATTGAAGCTCCATTTGTCGTAGACCCAACCCTCGACGGCTTCCTGCAACGTCCCGGGCAGGTTATCACGCCCCACGAGATCGAGGAAGGTGGTATGAGGGTCGAGGCTGGAGACAACCACATTGCTGCGCAGGGTTCGGCCCTCGGCAAGCTCCACGCCGGCAACATGCCCGTTCTCCATGATGATATTGGTTGCCTCTGCTGCTTCAAGGACCATCCCCTTGCCCCTGACGATCTCCCGTTCTAATGCACCGGCTAGCTTGTGAGAGCCGCCGTAGCAGTAACACTTGTTCATTCCCCGGTCGAGCAGGAGTGGGACAAATAGGCCTACACCGGACTCCCTGGGGTCAAGCCCCCACATGCAACTGACGTATAACATGAGGGCTCGGACGCGGTCGTTCTCAAATGCATCGCTGATTATCTCCAGAGGGCTGCTCTCGGCGGTCTCCAGTAAATCCCGGCCGACCTCGGTTTTCTCCAGGGCGATAGAGAGGTCCATAGGAGACATGGCCGGTAAATAGGTGAGGGGACCCACTATCTCATTTACCATCCTCTTCCATTTGCGAATTATCCTGCCAAAGGCATTGGCATCCTTCCAGGAGAACTTGCCGATGGAGTCCTTGGTATCGGCTGCCATGCGGGTGAGCAGGAGGGACTTGCCGTCGGCAAAAACCATGCCCGCCTGGGCATTGGGCTTGATCCAGTTAATTGCGTGTTGACCCAGATTAAAATCTCTGATTATTGGCATGTAGTCCACCATCAGGTGGTAGATGGCATGAACGTTGGAGTAGTAGCAGGGGAAGAGGATCTCCTCTGTCGAAAGACCACCACCCACCTCGAAGCGGCGCTCCACCACCGCTACCTTCACCCCGGCACGGGCAAGGTATGCCCCTGTAATAAGACCATTGGGACCGCCACCGATGATGATGACATCCCAGTCGGTTACATCGGGGAACTCCTCAAATGGCTTGGCTAAAATTTCTTGTGCTGCCATAGTTTCCTCCTTATTTTATACCTTTACTCTATTACGGGGCACCGCTGATATTTTGCCCTGCTCCGGTATGTAGTACGGCGAGGGGTACCACCAGTTGCCAGGCTCGGCGATACCGTCCTCGATGAGGATGTGCATCAGGTTATACGGGATTGCCATAAGACACAGCGCTCCGGGGTGCCCCATTGTCTGGTTGCAGTGGTAGAGCCCATCGATGGGGGTGCGGTAGCGGGCCATCTCTGGTATGGGGCGCTGGGTCCACAACTGGTCATCGCAGTGGCGGGTGCCGCACCAGGTGCCGCCGATGAGGCCGGTGTTACGAAACTCGGCTTCAAGAGGGGTTGATGACCAGTGGTGGATGACGTTATCATCCTCAAGGCCTTCGAATGCCTGACTGATAGCCTGGCGAATGTAGGCGTTCCATTTCTCCTTTTCCTTATTTATGGCTTCTGGACCGTCTACGTGATACTCAGGCGGTGTGAAGTTAATCTCGAATGCTGCTGATATGTGTCCCTTGGGGTGGTGGTGCTGGCAATCGGTGGGGTCAAACGACTGGGATGGAGTGAGGAACCATATCAATCTCTCTGGCGGCACTGTTGGGTTGCCTTTGTAGCTATCCACATCAGCTACGCTCTCGTAATAAATCTCCCGCGAATCCGCGGGGAAAACGCAACCAGCGGGAATCTTATTGGGGCCCATCGCAATCTCTTCCATCGCCTTGAATTTAGGCCGCCACTTGATAGGCTTGCGGGTATGGAAGGTTGAAACAAGGAGGCTCCCCCCCTTCAGGCTTATGTCGTTTACCTTCTGCAGGAAGCTGCGGTCTAGGTGCTGCGGCCCGATTAGCTTGTTGAACGTTTGCTTGACGTCCACCCCGGAGATTACTGCTTTATCTGCCCATATCGTCTTCTCGCCTATGGCAGCATTGTCTCTCAGGCGCACCCCCACGGCTCGGCCATTCTGGACGATTATCTCATCCACGGGGCAGCAGGTGCGGATCACCGCGCCGTGGTCGATGGCACAGCGCAGGATGGCGTGGAAATAGCCATGCAATCCACCGCGGGGAACGCTGAGCCTACCGGGTAACAGGAGCAGGATGACACCGAGCAAAGCGGGGATGGCCACGCCCTCCCAGTGGCCGGCTGCACCTGACGCCCACGCTGAGAAAGCAAGCGTCACCTTAAAGGGCTCACTCTCCAGATGCTCATCCATGAGGTCGAACATGGTCATGTCGAGCATCTCCTCACTCCACACATCTGGCTGATACTTCTTGTATACCTGCATGTAGGGAATTGTGTCCGCATTCACCTCAACTTCAGGGGGGTGGGGTGGGCACCAGAAGGTGGCACGGAGAAGCTCGGTGATAAATGGAGGCTGAGTGAGCATGCCGCTCAACTTGGCAAATCCAAGCAAGTCCTTTTCAGAATATGGCACAAGGCCTTCGCTGGTAGCCATTCCAATGCTGTTGGCCTTTAAAAGATCAAACGGGCTCCAGGACATGCGGAAGCCGTACTTCCACAGCTCGAGCTGCTCGAATCCTGGGGCCGGTGCTGAGTACATCAGCATGGCGTGAGGGTAGATGCGCACCCCGGCAATGGGCTCTGTTGTCTCGCATGAGCCGCCAGCTTCATACCTTTCCTCTAGCACACAGACGCTCAGTCCGCACTTGGCCAGGTATGCTGCTGCTGTCGTACCATTGGGTCCACCACCTACAATAACAATGTCATACCTTTCATCAGCACTCAATTTTTACACCTCCAGACTTTAAGAAGCATGGAATATTATATTATATCACTATTACCGGAGACAATAGTAATACATTGATTATAACTTACTTCTGGGAATTTCGCCGAAAAAGTTGTCTATCAGGTTGGCACATCTAGACATATTGCCCATCGAGCGGTACGTATGCCAATCTTCATTTGCCGTCCAGTAGTTACATGCTATTATGAATCTGATGTTCACTCCCTTAAGCTCTGCCTCGATATCTGTTATCCTCTCTGCTTAGTTGGACATTTCTTGGGTGAAAAATTTCACCTTCCAGCACGTATAATACCCCTCAATCTGCCCCATGCTATAACACATTTTTAAAAAAATCAAGCCTCCAGGACCGTTGTCTCTTGACAGCAACTTGGAGTAAATGTTATATTTCCACTGCGTCTGGCCTGGCCGCAGTTTACGGGCCAGTCTTGCCTGGTCGCACGGTCAGGTATGTCTTAGCCAGAGGAGGTAGAGAATGGCAGCTTATGAAGGGAAAATCCTGGAGGTCGATCTAAGCACCGGCAATGTAAAGACCATCACCATAGAAGAGGATGTGCTGCGTAAATTCATTGGGGGAAGCGGGTTAGCAGCGAAACTCTTTTTCGACCGCGATCTGGTTAATGTTGAGCCGTTATCCGATAAAAACGTACTGTTTCTAATGGCTGGCCCGTTGTCAGGAACCAACTTCCCTACATCTTCGCGCCTTGTGGCAGCCTTCAAATCACCTCAGACCGGTATCTGGGGGCAGGCCTCCGCTGGAGGCAATTTTGCTGCGGAGATAAGGAAGGCAGGCTACTGCGGTATAGCGATATCAGGTGCCTCAAGAAAGCCTGTCTACATATCTATCGAGGACGACAAGGTGGAGATCAAAGACGCCGCCGATCTTTGGGGAAAGGACTGTTACGAAACGACCGACATCATCAAAGGGCGGCATGGGGCTAAGGTGGACGTTGTGGAGATCGGTCCGGCGGGCGAGAACCTGGTGAAGTTCGCGTGCATATTGAACGGCAAGTGGGGCTTCATCAGCCGCTGTGGTGGGGGAGCGGTGATGGGCTCCAAGAAACTGAAGGCCGTCGTCGTCCGTGGCACCGGTAAGGTTGAAGCAGCTTCCCCCGAGGAGTTTGCTAAAATACGTAAGACCCTGGTAAAAAAGGCCAAGGATAATATCATCTCTCAGAGCCTCAAGAGTGCCGGCACAGCCCTGGGTGCAGATGTTAATGCCATTACCGGTGTACTGCCGGTGAAGAACTTTACAGTGGGGGATGGTAGTTCCTTTGGTCCCAAGATAGGTGGCACCGCTCTTACTGCACAGTATCTGACCAAGCCACATGCCTGCTTGACCTGTCCCATTGCGTGCAAGAGAACTGTCAGGGTAGCAGAGGGACCCTATACGGTAGAGGAAGGGCCCGGACCTCAGTATGAGACAATCGGTGCACTTGGATCCCTCCTCATGATTGACGATCTTGCCGCGATAATAAAGATGGGCGAAACGGCCAATCGATACGGCGTGGACACCATCAGCTGCGGCGGTACTATCGCCTTTGCCATGGAGTGCTTTGAGAAAGGCCTTATTACCTCCAAGGATCTTAATGGCGGCCAGTTGAGATGGGGAAATCCGGATGACGTTCTGGCAATAATGGAAAAGATCGCCAAGCGGCAGGGCTTCGGCGATGTGCTGGCGGAGGGCAGCCGGATTGCAGCCAAGAAGATCGGCAAGAATGCTGAGGACTATACAGTCGAGATCAAGGGCCTTGAGATGCCTCAGTACGACGCTCGGGGGACCCATGGGCATGGCCTCAGTTTCATGACTTCCAACCGTGGTGCCTGTCACGTTGCATCTTCAATAGGCCCGATCGAGTCTGGCTGGACCACCTGGCCAGATGTTGGTATAACCGGCGGCTACGATGCCAAGGCGGATGAGGGCAAAGGTGAGTTGAACGTTACTTGTGAAAACGTAGCGATGTTGTCGAATTCATCGACGATGTGCTATTTTGCCCTTATGTCTCTAAGTATTACTGAGATAGCCGAGGCGCTTAAGACCGTAACCGGATTTGACTACGACCTTGAAAAGTTAATGGAATGTGGCGAGCGTATCTGGATGCTCCAGAGGGGTCTGAATAATCTCATGGGCGTCACGGCTGCGGATGACCGGATGCCCAAGCGAATACTAATTCCACACCCTGATGGTGGGGCTGCGGGCTCTGTGCCCAATGTAGAACTCATGTTGAAGGACTACTACAAGGCAAGGGGCCTGGATGCCAACGGGCGACCACTAAAGGAAAAGCTGAATAAATTGGGGCTATCCGATCTCGCTGCTAAGATTTACGAGTAGCCGCTTTCTGCAATTGTGAATGCTCATCTACAGGCGGGTTTAGCTTTATCACGCCTATTATTCTCCTTGATATTATGACATCACAAGTTAAGACAGGTTGCAAAGGAGGGTAGTTTGTGTAGAGATAATTGCGTCTTAAAGGTGAGGGCACGATGAAGGCGCTGGTTACTGGAGCTACGGGATTTTTAGGGAGCCATATTGTTGAACGCTTGCTAGAGCAGGGCCATGAGGTGCGTGCACTGGCCCGCGAAACATCTAACCTTAATCACTTAAAGACCACGGCGGCTGAGATTGTCTTCGGCGCCGGTGAGGATTACGGTAGTCTACTCCCAGCGGTTAATGGGGTGGATGTGGTTTTTCATGCAGCGGCACGGGTGATGCCGGGGTGGGGAGAGTGGGAAGACTTTCAGCGCGACACGGTTAAGACCACCGAGAACCTGTTAAAGGCCAGCGCTAAGGCCAGGGTATCGCGGTTTATCTATGTTAGCTCCGGCACTGTGATAGGGAAAGCTGGTTGTGGCGACACTCCTGCTGACGAGTCGATAAAACCTGACCTAGATTTCAATCCCGATACCTATTATGACTGGGCCAAAATGCAGTCAGAGCATATGGTCCTTGACTACTATAAACAGGGCAAGCTCTCGGTTACAGTGGTGAGGCCGTGTATGATATACGGACCCAGGGACAGACTACTTACCGACCGCATGTTTCGTTATGTGAGTATGCCTATTGTGCTGTGGCCGGGATGGGAAAACGCCAGGACAGCCCTAGTACATGTTTCCGATGTTGCCGAGTGTACTATTCTTGCAGCCATGAATGAGCAGGCTGCCGGACAGATATACAACATCGCTCCTGATGCTGAGCAGCGCTTCCGTGACTTTATTGGTACCCTGGCCCGGGCAGTGGGCAAGTCGGAACCTCGGTTTACTATTCCTTTATGGGTGATCTATGCCACGGGTGCGTTTCTTGAAGTGTGGGCAAAGTTGTGGCGAAACAAGAACTTACCATTCCTAACCCGCTCCGATGCACGGTTTATTGGAGAGGGTATGTATATCGATGGCTGTAAAGCCAGGAAGGATCTGGGGTGGGAGCAAAGAGTTACCATGGAGGAGGGCACCAGGCAATATGCCCAGTGGCGGCGCGAACATAAGAAGAAGTAGGCGCTATCAGCTTGTAATCTAGAAGAGTTAAGGAGGATAAATAATCCTATGATGGGAGCAGGTGATGGATGATTCGACTAAAGCACTATATGATGATTACCCCGATGAGGACAAGAGCGACTTCTTTTCTGCTTTCGTTTACATGAAGTATATCGATCACTTTATGCACCATGCGCTTTTAGCGTCTGGCTTATCCCCCAAAGAGCGCAAGGAGCTACCTGAAGCGGGAATTGACCAGTTGCTCATGGCTGCTATTCAGCGTATCGCGGAGGCGGCACCCAGTTTTGACACGAGCTTCTATCACGGTAAGGTGGTGAAGTTGAAGGATGCGATACAGCTGGTTTCCCAGAAAACCGACCTGTCTTTGATTACGCCCGAGCAAGTGATCCCGTTTAAGGTGGCTAAGGATATCGTCCTGAAAAACCCTCAATCGATTGCCGTGGGAATCTGTGCCTGCCGCAAAGCCTCGGAGAATCCCTGTAGTCCTATGGAGGTCTGCCTTTTCGTGGGTGATCCGGGCGCTTACTTCATTGCTGACCAGAACCCGGAGTTCCGCAAGATTTCGCATGAGGAGGCGGTGAGTATCCTGGAAGCGGAGCATGAGCGGGGCCATGTTCATTGCGCCTACTTCAAGAAGGACATGGGAGGCAAATTCTTCGCCATCTGTAATTGCTGCAGCTGTTGCTGCCTTGGAGTAAAAATGTGGAACTTGTTGGAAGGGTCAATCCCTATTATCGCGCCCTCGGGTTATCTCGCTCACGTGAGCGATGACTGTAACGGGTGCGGTAGTTGCGATGACTGCTGCCCTTTCAATGCGCTGAGCATGGGTGATGAGGTAGCTGTGGTTGACCAGGCTAAGTGTATGGGCTGCGGGGTTTGTGAGGACATATGCCCCATTGGCGCTATCAGCCTAGAGCGAGAACCATCCAAGGGTGAACCTCTGGATTTATCCGAATTGATGAGCAAAACGGAGTAGGAGCGGAGAATTCAGTATAAATGAGGGATTAGTTAAAATGGCACTTGCTCTTGAAGGGATAAGGATTATTGATATGGCCTGGCTGGGGCCCGGCCCTTTTTGTGCCAATACGTTGGGCGATCTCGGTGCCGATGTGATAAAGGTCTATGAGGCTCATCCCGAACGCCGTGGCGGACCGGTCATGTTCTTGTTCGATCCGGCTATGCAGCCCGGATTTCGGAACTGTCGGGCCATGGGGCTTGATTTAAAGTCGGAAGAAGGCCGCAATATTTTCTACCATTTGGCCAAAGGCGCTGATGTGGTGATGGAAGGTTTCCGGCCCGGTGTAGTGAAGAGATTGGGGGTAGACTACGAAACCATCAAGGAGATTAACCCGCGGGTAGTGTATGCCTCGCTTACCGGATATGGGCAGGATGGGCCCTACCGTGACCTAGTGGGGCATGACATTAACTATATATCGATCGGTGGGCTCTTGGGGATGACAGGGCCTGCGGGCGGTGCGCCGGTTATTCCAGGTGCCATAATCGCTGACTTCGCTGCCGGTGGCATGTCGGCTACTATCGGGATTCTGGTAGCATTAATGGCCAGGGAGAGGACAGGAAAGGGGCAGTTTGTGGATATGTCCATGACGGATGCAGTGGTGGAACTGACCTCCATACAGTTAACCCCCTATTTACATAACAGAACGGTTCCCAGAAAAGGGGAGACGATGTTCACCGGTCACTATCCCTGGTATAATGTATACCAGACCAAGGACAAAAAGTACATCAGCATCGGCGCGCTAGAGCCGTGGTTCTTTACGAATCTGTGTAAGCTTCTGGGTTGTGAGCATTTCATTGAGCATCAGTTTGCCGAGGGAGAGAAGCGGGAGGAGATATTCAACCATTTCAAGGCGACCTTTATGACCAAAACGAGGGATGAGTGGGTCGCCTTGCTTCGACAGAAGGATACATGTGTTGCCCCGGTCTATGACATTGACGAGATGGAATCTGACCCTCAATTGATCGCTCGCCGAATGATTATTGAGGCGGATCACCCCACAATAGGCCGGGTGAAGCAGGTTGGTTCGATGCATAAGCTGTCTGATTCCCCGGTCGAGGTGAGGAACTGGTGCATCCGCTTCGGGCAGCACACTGAGGAGATAATGCTCGAGCTTGGCTACGACAAGGCCCGCATAGATGAATTATTTAAGGCGGAGGTGATAGGCTAGGTGACCATGTTAATCGTGGAGCAGAGCCACTGAATAGTGGGAACTGTTTATGGGGGCTATATATAGCCCCCATAAACTTGTTATAAAACTGGTTTATAAAAAATATAAAATATACTAAGGAGGTGTTTTAAATGGCTGGGATTACTTCTTACGGCGCATACATACCGTACCATCGGCTGAGTCGGGAGAAGATTTATGAAGCCTGGGGCGGTTTCCCCATGCCTGGGGAAAAGGCGATGGCCAGCTACGATGAGGATGCGGTGACCATGGCCTGGGAGGCTGCCAACGATTGTTTGCATGGTTTCGAGCCCAGGAAGATCGGTGGCTTGTATCTAGCTACAACCACCTATCCCTATAAAGAGAAGCAGTGTTCGACCATTGTCGCAACGGCGCTCGATATGGGAAGTGAGATCCGGACCGCTGATTTTGCCAACTCGCTACGGGGTGGAACTATAGCGATTGCTTCGGCCCTGGATGCGGTCAAGGCGGGATCGGCCGAGAGCATTGTTGTGACTGCCGCCGACACTCGTATGCCGGCACCGGGCGGTTTTGTCGAGGGGTCCTTCGGTGACGGAGCCGCTGCACTTCTCATTGGAGACAAGAATGTTATAGCCACTATTGAAGATCACTACTTCGTATCTGACGAATTCACTGGTGAGTGGCGCGCAGATGGTGACACATTTATACGCTCTTGGGAGGATAGGATGGTGCTCGATGAGGGCTACTCTGCTATTCTTCCGCAGGCGATGTCGGGGTTGATGAAGAAAAATAAGCTTGAAGCCAAGGATTTCGCTAAGGTAGTGGTTAGTGCACCTATCGATATAAGAAGGCACGGGAAGCTGACAGTAGGGCTCGGCTTCGGCATGGAGCAGATCCAGGAGCCATTCTTTATGACGGTGGGCAATACGGGCACTGCGATGGCGATGATGATGCTTGTCGCCGCTCTAGAAGAGGCTAAGCCCGGTGATAAGATCCTCTTTGCCAATTATGGAAATGGGGCCGATGCCTTCCTCATTGAGGTAACGGATGCGATTAAGAACAAAAAGGTTCGCGACCGCTGTGCTACCAAGGGTTACCTGGCATCGAAGCGAGTACTCACAAATTATGCCACTTACCTTAAATGGCGTGGATTGGTCACCGTAGAGCGCGCCCGTCGTCCGGAGATACCCTTCGTCTCACTGACAGCTTTAAAACGGAGCCGTAAAGAGGTGCTTCGCCTCTATGGAGATAAATGCAAGGTATGTGGCAATGTTCAATACCAGATGCCTTTCGGCGTGGGCGGCATGACGCCCATCAGGGTGTGCTACTACTGCCAGGCCAAGGACCAGTTCGAGGATTACCGCTTCTCTGATAAGAAAGGTCATATCTTTACCTATTCTCTCGACCTGCTGGCGGATGTTATTGATCCGCCAGGCTCACCTGTATTCATAGACTTCGAGGGCGGTGGCCGCGGTTGGTTTGAGCTCACCGACCGTGACCCAGAGCAGGTGAAGGTTGGTATGCCGGTGGAGATGGTATTACGGCAGATGTACTTCGACCGCGGGATACATAACTACTACTGGAAAGCACGGCCGGCAAGAGGGTAATGTGATTAAAAGGGCACCACAGGGGAATCGGGCAAGCCCTTAAACAGCAAACCTATCGAAACCTGGAGGCAATGACAAAGACTAAAAAGGGAGGATGAAATGGCAGAGAGTGTGAAGGATAAAGTAGCAATAATTGGAATGGGCTGTACCAAGTTCGGTGAGCTATGGAATACCAGTGCCAGCGACCTGATGGTAGATGCTGCCTATGAGGCCTATGAGGACGCCGGGGTCGAGCCTAAGGATATCGATGCAGCCTGGGTGGGTAACTGGCAGGAGGTCACCGGAATGGCTGGTCTTGGCCTAGCCGGCCTCCGGCTTCAGTACAAGCCGATAACCAGGGTGGAGAATATGTGCGCCACCGGCACCGACGCGTTGCGCAATGCTGCCTATGCGGTGGCATCGGGCGTGGTTGATATCGCACTGGCGGTGGGCGCGGAGAAGCTGAAGGACATGGGTTACGCTGGCCTTATTTCCACCGCCCCTGGGGGCACTGCGGGCGTCGGAGGTGTGGCAACAACCGCACCGGCCATATTTGCTATGATGGCGACGAGGTACTTCGACCGCTACAACCTGAGCCCGGACGAGGGCAAGAGGATGCTGGCGCACATTTCGTCGAAGAGCCATCATAATGGCAACCTGAATCCAAAAGCCCATTTTCACCGGGAGGTTACCATTGATCAGGTAATGAATGCTCCTATAATTGCCTGGCCGCTGGGTCTTTTCGACTGCTGCGGCGTGAGCGATGGCGGAGCTGCTGCTATCGTGGTACGTGCCGCGGATGCAAAGAAATTCAGGCCTGATCCAGTCTACATTAAGGCAGTACAGATGTGCGTTGGCCCTGCTGAAGGCCCGGTGAGGAATGATTACGACTTCACCCATGTGGAGGAGACCTATCGCGCCGGGCTGGTGGCCTATGCCGAGGCAGGGGTAAAAAATCCGCGCGAGGAGATCGGGATGGCCGAGGTCCATGACTGCTTCTCTATAACCGAGGCCACGATTATGGAGGACCTCCAGTTCAGCCCCAGGGGGAAGTGTAGAGATGATATCGAGAGTGGCTTCTTCGACCTTGACGGAGGGTTGCCGGTGCAGCCCGATGGCGGCCTCAAGTGTTTCGGGCACCCGGTTGGTGCTAGCGGGCTGAGGATGATATATGAGATGTACCTGCAGCTTCAGGGAAAGGCCGGCCCCCGGCAGTTAAAGAACCCCAAGCTTGGCTTGACCCATAACATGGGGGGGATGCCCCCGGCGTGCACAGTCGCCGTTTCTATCTTAGGGCTAGCATAAAGATGATATCGCTCCTGCGTCTAAATGTTTTTCATATGGCGCAGGAGCGATAATAAATTCCCTTTAATCGAACCCTCACATTCCGGCTATAAATTGCCACATGAGAGACATCGATTATCGGTATTTCTTTAAATTGGGAACGCTACAAAGCGATCCTATGACTTGCCTATTCGAAATACCTTGGTGTTACAATTTGGGCAGTTGCCCTGAGTTGCGGGGCGCCCATTCTTCATGGTTATCGACCGTGGGTTCTTGATCTCAACCTTTTTCCGGCACTTCATACAGTATGCTTGCATTACACCCTCCTTTGGAAATTTGACAAGAGACTAACACGTTTAGGCCCATCTGTCAATAGGTTTGGCGTGGGAATTTATATTTTGCTCTGAATGACCGGTGGCCGCTGCGAACTCATCCTTAGTTTTGAACATGATATAGACCATATCTATTTCCCATGCGTTGGAAATGGCGGCTACAAAGTCGCGTCTCTGATGGATGCCCTGGTTCTGCCCGTAAAGGGATATTTAATTCCCAGCATTTTAGCAGACTCTGTCTCAAACATATTTCGCTCTGCTCACAAACGGGGCGCGCTCCTTCTACCCACAGGAGTTCTCTTTGATTGCCAATCTCTCCTGGTCAATGATATGGATAACTCGCCATCCCTGTTTCTCAAGCTCGGCACCGATAAAGCGGCGATGGCAACGCCAGGGGAAGCGCTCGGCACAAACCAAAGCTACCGTACTTCTCCTGGCTATTTGGATGAGCTTTTCCATGCCCTCACTGAACTCGGACGAGGTAGTGAAGGCCTGGTAACCCCCGAGACGGTAGCCTCCCAGCACTTCTCCCATATGGACGTAATCGATGTCGGCATGTCGTAAAAATCTGGGAAAATTTTCACTCGAGAAGTGCTCAAACCTGCTCAAGGGGAACCTCCTCACGTCGACTACAACTGCTACGTTGCGGCTGGTGAGCAGACTCGTAAACTCCTCCGCGGAGCGAGTGCTGGTGCCGATAGTGTAAATGGTTCCCTTGAGTGCCATCAAATGGTTTTAGCCCATGACACGGCGTTTAAGAAGATACGAAAGCCGTCCCCACGTTCTCTAGCCGGCTCCCTTGTCCACCGCGGGTGCTGCGACCAGCGGACAAAGCGCTCGGGATGCGGCATTAGCGCAAAAATACGCCCTGAAGCGTCGCAGATGCCGGCTATATCGTCTATTGAGCCATTTGGATTATAGGGATAGCCAGCGTTAGTGTTTCCATTCTCGTCGGCGTAATATAGGGCAACATTTAGCATCCCGTCTTCAATTATTACCACCTTACCCTCACCGTGGGCCACCGGTAGGTACATGGTGCTTATCCCACGGGTGAATATGCAGGGGGTGTTCTCATTGACGCGGAGATATACCCAACGGCACTCGAACCGGCCCGAATCGTTGCCTGCCAGGGTTAATGGCGATGATTGGGGTAGAATCCCTGCTTTCACCATGACCTGAAAACCATTGCAGATCCCAAGGATGAGCCTTCCGTCCGCAACGAACTTGCGCATCTCATCGCCCAGCTTTAGCTTTAGTTCATTGGCCAGGATTTTACCGCCTGAGATGTCATCGCCGTAGGTAAAACCACCGGGGATGACCATTATCTGGTAACGGAAAAGGAGTCCGGGGACTCGTACAAGCTCGTTTATATGTACTGACTCAACCTGTGAGCCAGCCTGTTCAAGGGCAAACGCTGTTTCCCCGTCACAGTTTGTACCCGGGGCGCGTAGTATCAGTGTCTTCACCCTAGCCATTACATGCTACCAGCGAAGCGGATTCTGCCAGGCCTCTTTGAGTTCGGCAAGCGGCCTGGAAAGAACCTGCTCTCCATTCAGGCCATAGATCTTGAGGCTCCTATCGCTTATAACCTCACCGATGGCGGCGCAATCGATTCCGGCCATCATTTTCTCGAACTGGTGTCTGTCCTTAGGCGCTACCTCTAGCAAAAAGCGGGTATTTGACTCAGAGAAGAGAATGAGATCATCCCTACTTATAGGGCTACCCAGCGGGATCTTCGCCAGGTGGATAGCCATTCCAAGTTCCCCGGCGAAAGCCATCTCGGCGGCAGCTACCCCCAGGCCACCCTCGCTCAGATCATGGCATGCCCTCACCAGGGCTTTGTCGGTGGCATCGCTGAGTGCATCCATCAGCCTTTTTCCCCTCCTGGGGTCCACATGGGGCACATTGTTGCCCACAAAGCCGTGAATGCTGTAGTAGTGAGAGCCGCCCAGTTCATCATAGGTCGTTCCGACGATGTAGATCAGGTTGCCTTCCTGCTTACAGTCCATGGAAAGCGCCCGTTCTACCTGTTCCATCACTGCTACTGCCGAGATGAGGAGCGTAGGTGGAATACATATGCTCCCTTTCTCTGTCCCATACTCGTTATAGAGGCTATCCTTACCAGAGATGAAGGGGGTCTCATAGGCAATCGCCATATCATAGCAGGCTTGCGCCGCCCGCACCAGACTGCCCAGCTGCTCGGGCCTCTCTGGATTGCCCCAGCAGAAGTTATCCAGGAGCGCCACCCTCCGCAGGCTGCCTCCCACTGCGACTATCTGCCGCAATGCCTCATCTATCGCCGAGGCAGCCATCCAGTAGGGATCGATGTCCCCGTATTTGGGATTGATGCCATTGGAGACGATTATACCCATGTCCGAATCAAGTAACGGCCTAATAATGGC
>DAOUEU010000014.1:0-15219 GCA_034430255.1 Dehalococcoidia bacterium
CAATTATCCTGCGACCGCTATCACCGCATTTGCTTCTCGTTTTCTAACTCAAAGACTACAGAGGTCAGCGGGAGCTTTTTACTTTCGAAAACAAACGTTTTCACGCCAAATATTGTAGCGCCATTTCAATCCACTAGTTGACCGCTTTCTTACCAATTGCTAGAATGCTCCCACAGAGGTTCCAATCTGCGTGCGGGATAAAAATGGGAGGTATATAACATGGCCTATATTGCTATTTTAATAATAACCATTTTTTGTTCTTTTATTGTTGTGCGTATAGGGGGTCTAGCTTTACAGCTAACCGGTATAGAACCTGATGTGGCCAGATTTCAGGCCCTTTCCGCTTTCTCAGGTACCGGATTTACCACTACGGAAGCCGAACGGGTTGTGAGAAACAGAACCAGACGGAGAGTCGTAACAATATTAATAATACTTGGAAATGCTGGCTTTGTAACAATAATGGCTACACTGGTTGCGTCTTTTACCCAGGTGAGCGGCCATGCATGGTTTTTTATACATCTTGCTATTATAATTGTATCCATTTTTGTATTATATAAACTTATTATAGCAAGTAGGTTGGGTTATAGAATGATCCAATGGGCCCGAAAGCCACTTCTAAAGCGAATACTGAAGGAAGCACCGGCCTTCGAAGAAATATATGGTGCGGGAAAAGGGTGGGGGGTAAGCCTGGTGTTGATAAAGCAGAATTCTAAGAATGCAGGTTTAACCTTAGCAGATGTAGCTATGGAAGGGGAACTGCAGATACTCGCCATAGATAAGCCTGACGAATTCGTAACACAACCTGCTAGTGAGGATAGGCTGGAGGAGGGAGATAGACTTCTGGTTTATGGACGTACCAAATCTATTAAACACCTATCAGCATAGCAGTAGTTTCTCAGGTTGGCTACCGCGGTGGTGATGTTCGATATTGTTTTCTCGCTCTTGCCCTCGGACTGGGCGTAGAGCCTACAGCCGGCATAAGGTTATCGAGAGGAATTGCCCTGTCCTTCCTATTGATTATCATGTTTAATTGATTTTCGATATTGTCTGCGATTTTGTCAGCCCTTTTGCAGAAGCAAATGGGCTTTTTATAAAGAGCCTCGGGTTTTTACCCAGGGATCAGAGGATAAAATAGCTTTGAGCCAACTATGGACTGGCGTCCCTGGTGAGATTCGAACTCACGACCCACTGCTTAGAAGTTACTGAGGGTAATTTTCGTAGCTGAAAGGGCAGAATATCCCACTTTCAATACACTGACTTGTTGTCTTTCTCGCACCTCAATTTTAACTAGTCAATGAGTCACCACCAAGACCCTCGACCAAGGACATTTTATAAGTTACCCGCATTTTCTGCAATATCTGTGATGTGGGTGTGATGTCTGTGTGATGCGGAAATTGGGTGAAGCGACCTGCGGTCAGCGTAAACGCATTCCTCAGTAATCCAACCCTTCACAGTTACTTTCAGTTACTCCAATAAGGAAAAAGGTCGATTCAACACTTGCACTATGCTTGCATAGGAGGAGGTGAATAAGCTGATTGAGTTGATAAAGAATGAGGGTGCGGTGTATCATATTGGCAAGGTCGATTTGTCCAAAAACGACTTAAGCATTACATCTCGAGATACCAATTTCAAAGGGGACCAAGAGTAGGGTAGAAGAATGGGGACGATCCATACTTGGGAGTCAGAGTGCCTCCCGAAGCTGGAGGTGCGGAATTCAGTTACCGGCGATATCGGAGTTTGCACCCTGTGGACGCTCTTAGATCGAATTAGCCCCTATCTAAACCTGCCGAGGATAAACATCATCGGCCCACTAAGGACAAAAATGGGCTTGGGGTGGCTACTGAGGGGCTTATACATATATCCAGCTATCCGTAACCTCATAATCTGTGGCAAGGACCTATCGATCTCTGGTGATGCTTTGCTTACCCTCTGGGAAGAAGGTCTTACTGAGGACAATACACTGCCAAGTTTAGGATGGAAACTCTACCCCGAGATGGATCGGGAAGCAGTGGATTTGCTTCGGAAATACGTGAAGGTGTGGGATTGGCGCACTAAGAGCCTGGAGGAGGTGAGGAGGGATATTAGCGATATACCCTATCTAACCCAGGAGATGGAACCTCGGTCTTTTCCCCCAGTAGTCATGCCACAACAAACCACTTTCCCTTCTAGGAAGACCACTTTCACTATATTGGCTGAGGAGGTGGGGGATGGCTGGTTACAGCTAGTAAACCTGATTATGCATTGCGGCACGGTGAAGGGCACGAGGAAGGGCGATCGGCTGACTGAGGTCCTGAACGCTGTAGTCACTATAGAGTTAGCCAGTGGGGAGGGGCTCCCTCCCTGCTTCGACTTCGGTACTGACGAATTCGAGGTGTATTATCGGCATTTTAGCTCTCTTTCCTGTCCTGAAGATGTGGACTATACCTATGGTGAGCGGCTACAAAACTGGTCATGGTTTAACCGGGAAACCAACAGGATGGAACAGGTAAACCAGCTGGAGAGAACCATCGATAGGCTACACAGGTCTCATGACACTAAAAGCGGCACTATGGTTCTCCTTGGACCCACCGACCTCGACAGGCTGGACGATGCACCTGGTGTCGTTTTAGTTACATTCAACATCGTGGATGAGCGACTTTATGGGACCTACGTTATTCGGAGTGATGACATTTATAATGCCTGGCCGTTTAACACCTTATCCCTAATCCGATTGCAGAGGGAGGTAGCAAAGCGAATAAGCATACCGGTTGATTCAGCCACCTTTATTTCCCACTCAGCCCATATATATGAAAGGGATTGGGGCAAAGCCCTGGCCAAGTTAGATAAATGGTTCAAACGACCTTTGCCCCTCCAGGCTGATCCCTCAGGGCTCTTCTTCTTTGGTGTGGAAAACGGTCGAGCCAGAGCTCTATTTGTCAACCATGAAGCGGACAAGGTGTTATGGGAGGGAGAATCCAGTGACCCAGAGGAGCTAATTCGCTATATTGTGGATACTATGCCGTGGCTAACGGCCCAGCATATGAGATACTTAGGGGGAGAAGCTGCCAAACTAACCCGAGCCCTAACGGAGGGCGTGCCCTACGAGCAGGGGTAGTATTGCCAATCTAGGCCACCTCAAGTAGCTTCTTAGCCAGTTCCACGCCATCTTTTGCCTGTGCCCCCCAACCATCAGCGCCTATGCTCTCAGCCCACTTCTTTGAAGTTATGGCTCCTCCGACGATAACTTTGTACTTTTCACGCACTCCCAGTTGGTTCAGTATATCTGCTAACTCAGCGACTTTCTCTCGAGCAGGAATAAACATCACCGAGACTGCAATCATATCCACTCCCATCTCTTCGGCCTTTTCATAGAAATCCCACGGCTCGTTCTCTGAACCTATGTCGACGACATCAAAACCATTAATCGAAAGGAATGTACTAACAAGGTTTTTACCGATATTGTGTTGGCTCAACATCGTCCCAATCAGTATCTTCTTTCCTTTTGGGGCTCCCTGCACTTCTACTTTCGATAAAGCAGCTTCTACATATGGTATACAAGTCCTGGCGACGATACCCCCTTTCACCAGATCCGGGATAATGGCTTTCTTCGCTTGAAATCGCTCTCCCACATCGTTTAGACCTTGTACTATGCCATCCTCTAGGACCATGAGCGGATCAAGGCACTGGGCTAATAGCTCTTTGGTAATTTCCTCAGCTTCTTTCTGCTTCAACTCACCTACCACTTTTCTTAGGTCAGATATCTCCGCCATTTTCTCACCTCTTTATAGTTTGTTGTGACTGCCGAAAAAGTCCTCACATTCCTTTTTAACAATCTCTTTTTAGTCCCAAGTTGGATAGTTAAGCCCCATGTCTTTGAATATTTTGGTAAATTTTCTATAGTGGTCGAGGAACTCCTTGGTAGGTCTTAGAGTCTTCAGGTCGTAGAGTTCCTTTAGGGGTATTGGCATATGCTTGGGCTCCTTGTACTTTTTGGCGATCTCCTTAATCATTGCGACGCCATCGCTAACCTTAATTCCTGCAGCTGCCCTTGTTATTTCCCCTCCCCACCTGGATTCCAATCCTGTGGTCCCACCAACCAGCCACATTCCTTCCATGCCCGATATGCAGGCCGTTATGCATGCAGCTGCAATCGCATACCACGACTCGTCGGTCAATGGCCCCACTTGATGCCCCATACATCCAAAGCTAATCCAGGGTACGTTTAGGTTTCTTTCTGCGGCAAGAGCGGCTGCCGAATTACACCACCATATGTCAGGGCCAGCATAAAGACCGTCTACCGTATTGGACATGCCCTGTGCAAAAGAACCGTCTGAAAACGCCATCATTCCCAATGTATGCGCGATTATTTCAACTGCTGCCTGTTCCGGGCCAGTGATGTACGCATACAGCACAGCACAACTGCTTATCCACGGTTCAATGCCGTGCTGCTGGGCAAAGAAGGCCAGGTTAAGTCTATCATGGTTGAATCTCATTTCCTGTAGTATATGAACCGGCATACAGCAATTGTATTTATTGTAGAGGCCGGAGGCGAAGACATTCATTAAAGCAAGTGGGGTCGTGGCACTCATGGGAAACCCCAGAAACAGGCCAGGCCTGCCTACCCATGTAGCTACCTCATTCATCAATCGGGCTTCAGTCAGGGCTAAAAGCGTTTCAGTCGGGGTTCCGGATGTCGGCTTAATATCCCCTATTCCTGCAAGGGGCACAGGGATTAATCCATCACACGTCGGTTCTTGCGCAGAGGTCAAAGCACGTAGTTTATAATGGTTAACATCTTTGGTCATAACCCCAGCGGGAAAGAACGTGTATGGATGTTGCTTATCTCCGGGGGCTCGAGGCCTTAGCGTGACTGCATCTCTATCTTTTCCAAACGTGACTTCGCTTTTTCTGGTCCTGATAACCTCCTTGATTTCCTCTTCGGTAAACTTGACTATTCGTTTCGTGTCTTTGCAGTATAATCCAACTTCCACGAGCAGTTCTAAGCCCGCCTGGAAGATTTCATCTGCCATGCCTGGGTCAAACATTATAGGCTCCGCTGGATCGTATTCAAGTTTATGTTTAGCTACAATTTCCGCTATTTTCGTAGGGAAAAACTCATTCTCAAACTCATCCTCCTTCATTATAGGCCCCGTCATAGTTCTATCCACTATTTCCCAGAATAATTTCCCCATATTGACACCTCCCAATGGCTTCTAAGATGCCATAAAAGCCTCAACTCGAATTAATGAGCTCTTTTGGTGCTTGCATACTATAGGGGCCAGCTTGCCCGATTTGTCCAGTACCCCCTTGCCGCCGGGTTTTTCGAAATAGTACTCGTGGAGACGCATCCCCTTGAACTCGAAACAGAATCGGCGAGGAAGTCTCTTACCCCGCGTTGTGGGGCACGCACAGTACCTAGGTCTGCACCAACTTCATGGTTATCGCCTCAGGCTCGCAGACGATGGCACACAGGCCGCAGCCAAAGCACTTACCCTCATCGATCGTGGCCTTGAGCTTCTTAGACGAAGGAGATTTCTCCATTTCTATGGCCTCGAAGAAGCACCGCTCCACACAGTCCTGGCAGCCGGTACAGAGGTCCTGATCCACCTTGGCGCGGAAGCGGCTCTTCTCCAGTATCTGTTCTATATTACCAGCCTTCATGCCGATAGCGAAGATGTCACAGCAATCCCGACAGCAATTGCATATTGCGGTTAGCCGCTGCTGTATTCCAGAGGCCCAGGTGTGAACCAGACCTGCTTCCTCCGCCTCACCGGCGATGGCGATGGCCTCTTCCTCAGAGATGCGATGGCCGGCGCCCCTGTTTATAGCATATTCCGCTCCGCGGTTAAATTGCAGGCAGACGTCAACCGGGAGATCGCAATTCCTAATCGACCTGCGGCAAGTACAGGGAACCACAGAGACGGGGTCTGCCCCTCTGATCAACTCCCTGATGTCCTCCTCGGGCAGAAGCTTACCGAGGTCCGGGCTGCGCTCCATGGCCTTCCAGGCGGGAAGCACCTTGATGAACTGCACATATGAGTCTCCGAGCCCGCCGGCCATGGTCTCCGCCCACTCGCCATCCCGAAACTCCTTCCACAGGTCAAGAAGCTCAGTATCGACCCATTTATCCGCACTGGAGAGGTTGGCATCGTGTAACTGTGTCATATCGTGGGGAAAGCAGAATAATCCCTTGCTGGTGCGAATGACCAGCCCCCGCTCCATAAACTCCTGTAGTTTTCGCTGTGCCGTCTCTTCATCCAGACCCGATTTTCGGGCCAGTTCAGCGGGCTCCGCCGGCAGTTCTAGCAGTAGATTCCCCTCCTCGGGGGTCACCAGCTTCTGCAATACGCGACGAAAACGCTCCGACTGGGGGTAGTTCAGCCTCGTGTTCAACTCGGTATAGACATCGTCTATTGCCACGTTGACCTCCTTTATCTCTGTCGCCTTCTCTTCGCTTTCGCAGGCCTGGGCTTCGTGTCCTGGGCCTGCTTCTTGCCAAGCGCCCGCTTCATCCGAAACCAGGATGGCGTGCGATATCCTTTCATAGCCCTACCACGATCTCCAGTGGTGTATTCCCCCCTGCTGGAGCTTGCGCCGTAGTCATATCGATCCTGGCGGCCTTTACCCTGAGGAGGGGCGCTTCCGGCTAGCGGTCGTTTCTATTCTTTAGAGCTTATTTGCTAGGCCAACACTCTTCCCTCACGGGGTACCGCCGATATCTTCCCCTTATCCGGCACATACCACGGCGACGGGTACCACCAGTCGCCGGGCTCGGCGATCCCGTCCTCGATGAGGATGTGCATCAGGTTATAGGGGATGGCCATCAGGCACAGCCCTCCGGGATGCCCCGAGGTCTGGTGGCAATTATACAGCCCGTCGATGGGGGTGCGGTAGCGCGCCATCTCGGGTATTGGGCTGTTGGTCCACAGCTGGTCCTCGCAGTGGCGGCGGCCGCACCACGTGCCCCCGATGAGGCCGGTGTTGCGAAGCTCCATTTCACGCGGGGTTGACGACCATTGATAGATGATATTGTCGTCATCCATACCTTCCAGCGCCTGGCTATAGGCCTGGCGCACGTAGGCGTTTATCTCATCCTTGACCTTGTCCAGGGCCTCTGGCCCATCCACATGATACTGCGGCGGGGTGAGACCTTGCATAAAGGGCGCCGATACATATCCCTTGGGGTGGTGGTGCTGGCAATCGGTAGGATCGAAGGCCTGGGAGGGACTCAATAGCCACATCAGCCTCTCCGGCGGCACCGTCGGGTTGCCTTTATGGCTGTCCACATCCGCCACATTCTCAAAGTAGATCTCCCGCGAATCTGCGGGATAGGTGGTGCCAAAGGGGACATTGTTGGGACCAACTGCAACTTCTTCCATCGATTTGAACTTGGGACGCCACTTGATCGGCTTGCGGGTTAAGAAGGTAGAAACGTAGAGGCTGCCCCCCTTGATGCTGATATCATTGATCTTCTGCAGGAAGGCCCGGTCCAGGTGCTGCGGCCCGATGAGCTTCTGGAAGGTCTGCTTGATGTCTATAGCCGAGATCACAGCCTTATCGGCCCAGATGGTTTTTTCCGCCACTGCAGCGTTGTCCCTGAGGCGCACGCCCACTGCCCGGCCGTTGCGGACAATGATCTCGTCCACCGGGCAGCATGTGCGAATCACCGCGCCGTGGTCGATAGCACAGCGCATGATCGCGTGGAAATAGCCGTGCAGGCCGCCGCGAGGATAGCTCAACTTGCCGGTAAGCAGTAGCAGAACGACGGCGAGGAAGGCGGGTACAGCCACCCCCTCCCAGTGACCGGCAGCCCCCGACCCCCATGCGGCAAACGCCAGCGTAACCTTAAGGGGCTCGGTCTCCATATGCTCGTCCATGAGGTCGAACATGGTCATGTCCCGCAGCTCCGGTGTCCACATATCTGGCTGGTGCCGCTTGTAGACCTGCATGTAGGGGACGGTCTCATCCGTGACCTCTACTTCAGGGGGATGCGGCGGGCACCAGAACGTGGCCCGCATCAGGTCCTTCATGAACGGGGGACTTCCGAGCAGTCCAGCAATCTTGCCGAAGCCCATCATGTCCTCTGGAGTTGGCGCCACCAGCCCTTCGCGAGTGGGCTGTCCAATGCGGCCCATAGACTTCTCCAGGTCTATTGGGCTCCACGACATGCGGAAGCCATATTTATGTAGTTCCAACTGCTCAAATCCCGGGGCCGGCGCGGCATACATCAGTTGCGCATGGGGATAGATACGCACGCCGGGTATGGGCTCGACGGTCTCACACGACCCGCCGGCCTCGTACCTTTCCTCCAGCACGCAGACGCTTAACCCACACTTGGCCAGGTAGGCCGCTGTGGTGGTTCCGTTAGGCCCTCCACCGACAATAACAATGTCATACCTTTCCTCTGCGCTCATTTTTTACCTCCTCGTCCGGGTATGTAAAAAGGGCTAGGTTAGCCGAGATTTCCCACTATTTGATTGTAATGTATGCAGGATGTAACGGGTGCACACCAATCAATGTGTCTGGTGGTATCTTAGAACGATGGGTGCTACATTGACGGCGGATTCTGTTGCATGATGTATCCCTACCCCGTAGCCGCCGGAGTCAACGCCAACGTAAAAGAGACCCTGTATTGGGGCAGTAGGCGATGGCTTATATTGGCCGCACTGGCCTACTATCTGACCGAGACCGATGCACTCACCGCCCTGACCGGGGACAACGCTGTCACGGGTTACCCGGCTAACGTCGGCAGTTGTATAGTCCTCGCGGCGTATTATGTGTTTGCGTATCTCCGGGTTGAACTCGGCTATCTTTTCATCCAGCGCATCTGCCCACTTCTTCGTGTTTTTCATTTTGGGGTCAGCTACGCATACGGTTGCGGTCAGCAATACCTGTTTGCCCTCAGGGGCTAGATTGGGGTCAAAACCCTGGGGGTTGAAGATAATGATAACCATATCCTTGGTGGGGATCTCACCCGCCTTGGCTTTCATGTACTCTTCCATTTTCCACACGCAATCGTCAGAGTAGATGACATATGTATTGTCTTCAAATACTACCTTGTCTAAGAAGTAACGGCTACCCATGAGCCCCATGGAGGGGACCAATCCCCTGATGTAGTTGGCGTAGCCCTTGTCGAAGTTCTCTTCCCCTACCAGCTTGAGTACCGTGGGCTGGATCCCGGCGTTGCTTACCACGATCGGCGCCTTGAAGGTGCCTTTATCGGTGTATACCCCCTGAACCTGACCGTTCTCGACAATGATCCGCTCCACCCTGGTGCGCAGGCGCAGTTCACCGCCGTCGCGTTTGAACGCTTTCATGTACGTTTCAAATAGCTGGGCCTGGCCGCCGATGAAATAGGCCGAGCCCAGCTTGGTGGTGAAGTCGTTCATTGTCTTGGCCATCTCCGAGGCGGAAGCCAAGTCGACAGGCGCGAGGAAGAGGATATTGATGAATACCGCTAGGAAAGCGTAAACTGGCTGGCATACATTATAGCGGCCAAGGAAATCGTGGAAGTTGACATCATCCAGGGCATCCATCGCCGCGGGGGTAAGGGCAGCCATATCGGCGAAGAGGCGATTGACCTCCTCCGTCTCCTCCTTGGAGAGCATCTCGGGGATCATAATGGGGGGTACAAGATTGAAGCTCTCGTATTTCTTTGATTTGGCCGGTCGGTACAGGAAGCCACCTCCCTTGAGGGCGGGCACTATCTCCGACATTTTAATCTCCACCCCCAATTCTCTTGCCACTTCGTGGAACTTTGTATCCAGCATCGGCGTTGCCAGCACCGGCCAGAGCTCATAGGTAAAACCGTCTTTATGCATGTTTAACGCTTTGCCGCCCACCCGGTCGTTCTTCTCCAGCAGCAGGGTCTTCATGCCCCCCTTCTGCAGCAGGGCGGCACAGGCACAGCCTCCGGGTCCTGCTCCCACCACGATTACATCATATTTTGGAGCTGCCATGATGAACCTCCTCACTTTATAGTATATTCATCTCTATGGTGGCATGCCCTTGGCAAAGGCAGCTGCTACATGATCGGGCTCCGCCTACCAATTCTCCACGGCCAGGTCATCTACCATGACGCTGCCGTTCCGTACCCCGCACCGAAGGTGACCAGGCAGCTGGGGTAGCTGCTTGCCCCTCCCAGGTAGAGGTTGTTTATCGGTGTCCTGTGATTGGGGCAGTCGTCATTAGGGCTCCAGTAACCCATCTGCGTTGAATCTAAGAAACCTTTTTATATGAGATAACGACATATTTCGCAACTCGTTCAATTAAATCGGCGACATTAAATTCCGTCGTTAAAATCTCCCTCTTTAAGTTGATTTATCTATAAATGCTGAACCTAACCATCCGTTAAGTGAGTATCCATACAGCCTGTAATCATAGGCAGATCTAAGTAAGTTTTAATGCCCGGATTTTCTGCCTCGCAAACGAAAGGCACGGCGTTTACACAGTGGAAACCCGTGGCGCGGCATTTTAATCACCGCAATCTGTCTGCAGATTCCGGCCACTGGTTTATCACTTGATTCGCATCGAAGTAGTCACGCCGAGCTGTGACCTTCCCCTACCGAAGCTCAAATATCCCCATTACTGGTACCTCCACCAATTCCCCTTCCACTAAAAAAGCGGTCGGTTCGCTCTGTTAGAACATTATATGTCGTTGTCTCGGCAATGTTGTAGACATTCCAATCAACCTTGCTTGATAAAGTAAACATAGGATCAAGCACGCCCGTGATAGCTTTGATTCCCGTCACTGGTTCAATAGGAATGTTGTGGTAGGAGTATTCGGCATCTATAAACTCTAATGCCTTTTCTATGTCATGCTCATTGCATGCTTGTATGAAGTTTAAAATGACTTGTTGGTTCTCACTCATGTTGACCTTATTGATTTACGTACTCTTTATTGAATAATACACTACTCCGGTATTCTACCCTCTCGTGGTACTGCTGAAATCTTACCCTTCTCAGGTATATACCAGGGTGAAGCGTACCACCAGTCGCCGGGCTCGGCGACCCCGTCCTCGATGAGGGTGTGCATCAGGTTATAGCCACAAGACATCAGGCATAGCCCTCCGGGGTGCGCCGCAGACTGATGAACAAAGTAGAGCCCATCGATCCCCGGCATGCGGTAGCGGGACATTTCAGCCAGGGGGCGCTCGTTCCACCACTGGTCGCGGCAGTGGCGGATGCCATACCATGAACCGCCGAGCATGCCAGTGTTGCGGAACTCCTGCTCCCATGGGGTCAATGTCAAGTGTTCTACCAGGTCTTCCTCGAGGTTCTCTACTACACAACCGAAGGCCTTGCGGCAGTAGACTTTCATCTCCTCCTTGTGCTTATTCAGAGCTTCAGGCCCGTCTATGTGGTACTCTGGTGGAGGTACATAAAGCACTATCGAGTTTTCAATGTAGAGACCAGGACGGTTACATTGCGAGTGGAATGTGGGATCGATTATCTTGTTGCTGCCGGCCCACAACCAGAGAATTTCATCATAGGGAACGGTGGGATTGCCCTGTATCCCCATGCAATCTGCTGCGTGCCTATAATATATTTCCCGCGAGTCCATCGGGTAGCATACACCTGTTTTCTCAGCCTCCTTGTACTTTTCACGATAGCGAAGTGGCTTCTTAGTGAGGAAGTAGTTACAGTATATCGGGCCGCCTTTGATATTGAGGTCATTTACGCGCTGCATCAGGCCGGGATCCACGTTCTGTAGCCCGAGGAGGTCATTAAAGGTCTGCTTGATCTCGGTGGCGCTGATGACTGCCTTGTCTGCCCAGATGACCTTGTTGCCCAAAGCTGCATTGTCCCTGAGGCGAACGCCTACCGCTTTCCCGTGACTTACGATGATTTCATCCACAGGGCAGCAGGTGCGGAACACCGCTCCGTGGGCTATGGCGCAGCGGATGAGGGCGTGATAATAGCCGTGTATGCCGCCCATGGGTACTGCTCCAGTCGTGTACAGCACAGACGCTACCACGCTCTCCAAGGCGGGAATGGCCATACCCTCAAAGTGACCGGTAGCTCCTGACATCCAGGCTATATACGCCTGGAATACTTTGAAGGCCTCTGTCTCCATGTATTCGTCCATAAGATCGAATTGGGTCCAGTTCAGCAATTCCGGAGTCCATAATTCAGGAGCTCGCTGCTTATAGACCTGCATAAAGGGGACGGTCTCGGCGTTTACCTCGACATAGGATGGATGTGGCGGGCACCAGAAGGTAGCTCGCAGCAGCTCCTGGCAGAAACCGCCTGCCGCTCCACTGAGCTTCAACCAGCCCTCCAGGTCTTTACCGGTGGCGAAGGACACGCCTTCCTTGCATAACAGCCCCATAAAATTCCCGGCGAAGTCAATACCGCCGAGATTCTGGGCTGACCAGTCCATTCTAGCGCCGTATCTCCATAGCTCGAGCTGCTCCCAGCCGGGAGCTGCACCACCGTAAAGGGCTACGGCATGTGGACTGATATGCACCCCAGCGATAGGGTCAGTGTTCTCCTGTGCTCCGCCACACTCGGGCCGTTCCTCTAGAACGCATACGCTTAGTCCGCTTTTAGACAGGTATGCAGCTGTCGTGGTGCCATTATGGCCGGCACCTATGATGACAATATCATATCTTTCAGCATCACCCATTTTTTCGCCTCCTTACATCGGAAATAAGCTGTTTTATCACGGAGCGTAAAAAAGTCCAATGACTTACTAGCTAAGGAAACAACTGGAAGTCCTCCAGCCATTCAGACAACTTCAGAACATTGGACATTTCATTTGAGCTGTGTGAATAATACCCTGTTTGTGGGTGAGCACATCGTAGACTATGGTAGTGCCGTTGTCAATGGCTAATTAGAAGATGAGATAATAATCGTGACACCATGGTCAGAAGTTAAATGGTCGGGGTTTTGTATTTAAAAAGCACAAAATAACACGATGTAGACACCCTAATTCAGTATCTAATTAATTGATAGACTCTCTGGGCGCTTGCATGCCCTCGGTTCTCTTGACTTTAAGTAAACACTGTCATAAACTCTACGAACGCAAAGGATCGACATTAATACAAGGAGTTGTAATCACGATGGAAACAATCAGCTTAGAGATTGTGGAACATATTGCGGATATACGCCTTAACCGCCCGGAAAAACGCAATGCTATCAATCTTGATCTTATGCAAAGCTTAAACATAGCGGCCAAGCAACTTAAGGCAAACAAACAACTGCGTGCCATAGTGTTGTCCGGTAATGGCGAGGCTTTCTGTGCAGGAATGGATTTCGAGATCTTTACGGATATGCTGAGCGCGAAAATCACTGCGGATAGCACTACTGAAGGATTTAAAGATCTCAGCGAACAGGGCGCCAATCCAGGTCAGCAGATGGGCTGGTTATGGCAGGAGATACCAGTACCTGTGATCGCGGCAGTACATGGGGTTGCCTTGGGGGGTGGCCTCAATATCGCGCTTGGTGCAGATATTCGCATTGTCACGCCAGATGCCAAGCTTGGCTTTTTAGAAATCACGTGGGGGTTCTTAACGGATACATCAGCAACGCAATCACTGAGACACCTGGCTCGCCTGGACCGCATCAAGGAGTTAATATTTACTGGACGCCTCTTCAGCGGCCAGGAGGCTTATGAATACGGGCTGGCCACCGAGCTGTCTGATTCGCCTTATGTGCGAGCAATGGAGATGGCAATAACCATTGCGAGCAGAAACCCTGACGCCATCCGCAGAGCAAAAGATATGCTCAATAAATTGGCATTCCTCTCCGTAGAAGAAGGATTAGCACTTGAAGCAGAAAACTGTCGGTCACTGCTTGGCTCCCCCAACCAGCTCGAAGCGGCTGCCGCTCGATTTGAAAATCGTGCTCCTAGGTTCTCCGATCCCTAATACTTACTCCTGATATCAAACACCCAGAATGAGAGAGTGCTGAATATTATTTACCATGTGCTCACGTTATATCTCTCGCGACTGGGTACCAATGAGTAATCCAACCGGAATCGTGAATACACTTTCCCCTGATATTCTCCAGTTGATCCAAGCGCCGTATTTCAACATCAATCTCAGAATAATGTCTGAAGTAACAGCCGGGCTTCTCCGGTGAAGTGCCCCGGTTATTAGTCATTAGATCCCGCTCTGTAATTGTGCCAGGTAGTACCAGAGCTGATACTTCAGCGTTACCTTCAGTAGCATGAAGAGTTTCGATTTTTGGAAAAGGCATTCGGATTTCAGAATCAAGCGTAAACTGATCGGGACAAAGTGACAGATTATGTGTGCTTAGAATTATATTGCTGCCTTTCCAAGAGACAAGAGGGCTAAAGTGGCGATACTGCAGGCTCTCAGGGAAGGCTATTTTCGCCCAAATTGCTCTATAGTCGCCCGCATTAAAGTGGCCACAGAACCAACGCGATATCCAGGCGGCAAATGCTTTATTATCTAGTTAATATTCGCAATATCCAAGCCCCATCACTGGCACTTTTTCACCCTTGAATGTAAACGTGGCTTAAATCTCAGCTCTGGGTATTAGTGTTCACCATCCGATCGCCATCTTAGTAATTGGATCGTAAAACATACAGCCGTGATCCTCTTCAACAAACCTTACGCCTAACGCCACAGCTATTTACCTCTATGTCTATACCTATATCTTCGTGAGCTACTTCCACACTGTAACCTGCGGGAGTCCCGTCTATTTGGCCGCCGTCGTCAATGTATTGAACGAGAACGCGACCTTGACCGTCAACTACGCCAGATGCTAGTATTATTTCTGGATGTTATCTAAACGATTGGTGATAGCAATTTGAAAATTGACCTGCACACCCATTGCCGCGAGGCGACAGCCTGCCCAACTCCCACATTGGAGATCGTGGAGCGGATTATAGCTGCGGTGAAGAGGAAAGGGCTGGACGGGATCGCTGTTACCGAGCACTACACCAACTACTATGGCCATAAGGTAAAAGAGATTGTCGATACCCAGTTGGACGCCAAGGTAGTGGTCGTCCCTGGCCAGGAACTTGCCAGGATGTTGTTGGGCCGTGAGCCGGGGGTGATCCATGTGGTTGAGCTATACTTACCTGACGATCTGATTTTCAGGTTTATCGCTCATCCCGGCCATCCTTATATAAAGGACCTTAGCCAGCATATAGACGAGGGCATACATGGCATCGAGTTGAAGAACCCACTGCACGATCGCGACGGCCTAACAGAGGAGCAGATAAAGGAGTTGGCCAAGAAGCATGACCTGATCCTGCTGACGAATAGC
>DAOUEU010000015.1:0-29041 GCA_034430255.1 Dehalococcoidia bacterium
AGAGGCGATCGCGGGTCGTGCCCGGCTCATCCTCAATAATGGATAAACGCTCCCCCACCAGACGATTAAACAGGGTAGACTTGCCCACATTGGGCCGCCCAACGATGGCAACGATTGGCTTAGTCACGGCTCTTCGCTTCTTCGAGCATGATCTCGAACTTACGAAATCGATTCAGGTCTCTCTTTATAAGTCTCTTTTTAAATTCCGCTATTTCTTCATCAATCACATTAGCCATATCAGCTTTCTCTGAGTCCTTCATCAATTGAATAAGCTCTAGAGCCCTCTCCTGAGCTTGATTCGTATTTCCTGAGGCAATGCTATCCAGCCCCTCTATCAGGAGGATAAGAGAAAGGGAATAGAAGACTAATTTGCCCTTATCGGGGTGTTGCACTCTCAAAGGTAGTGCTTTGTAAAAGCTCTGCTTCGCCTCTTTAAGACGCCCTATTTGAGATAGCGCCACCCCTTGCACAATCCAAGTGTTACAATCGTTATTATTAAGCTTCAGTGCTTCATCCAAGCAAGGGATGGCTTCCTGACCACGACAAAGAATGGTAAGCGCCAAACCTTTGTTATACCAGGCGTCGGCATAATCTGGCTCAAGCCTGATAGCCTCACCGTAGCAAGTGATGGCTTCCTCATAGCGCCCAAGGCCGTCTAGTACCACCCCCTTGCAGTGCCAGGGCATAGCACTACCAGGTATTAGTTCCAGAGTCCTCTCAAACGCTGGTAGGGCCTTTTCATACTGTTCAAGTAGCATTAGCGTAGATCCCTTTCCAAACCAAGCGCGGGCATCATCAGATTTGAGTTCAGATGCGCGCTGAAAAGATCGAAAGGCTTCGGTATTTCTCCCGAGCAACAATAATACCGAGCCTTTCTCAATCCAAGCCTCTGCGTTTTTCGAGTTGATCTCTAAAGCTTTCTCAAAGCATGGAACGGCTTCATCATATAGCTTAAGATGGGACAGTGTCGAGCCTTTGACACGCCAGGTTTCCGAATGATTTGGTCTCAACTGCGTAGCCTTATCAAAGGAGGAAACAGCCTCTTCATATCTCTTAAGCCCCCGCAATATAAAGCCCTTTACTCCCCAAATCCAAGCGTCTCCTGGCTTGAGTTCCAATGCCTGCTCGACTAATTCCATACCTTCGCTAAATTTTGCCTGTATCCCCATCGTGCCAGCGAGGAGGCAGAGGCAAAGACTCTGGAGTGATCTATCTTCTGTCTTGAGGGAAGCCTTATAAGCTATGCGGTAAGCCTCCTCCGCTCCAATACAATCCCTCAACTCTAGTTTTCCATCGCCTTTTCCAAGAAGTCTGTGAATCTCCACAATCACCTTCTCTTTAGTGTCCAATACTTCTGCTTCTCGTTTACCCAGCGCTTCAGGAGCTCCGGGGATGGTCAAGATTCTCTTAATACCCCCATTAGCAAAGACAACCATCTGCTCGCTAAGAGGGACCTCAATCATCTCCGTGATTCTTTCAAGATCCACTCCAGCAGGTAACCGAATTTTTGTTACCGTTTTACTAATCCTGACTTTTTTATCTCCAAAGATAGCTCTTACCTTCCCCCAGCTATATTTAAATAGCTTAGTCACCAAGAAGTCCACAAACCATCCCTTCATGCTTCCTAAAAAGGTTAAAAAACTCATTGTCGCTTCTCTACCTCAATAGCTTCGCCAGTATCGCCTTCTGCATGTGAAGCCGGTTTTCCGCCTGGTCGAAGACCACCGACTGCGGCGATTCCAACAGCCCCTCGGCGACCTCCTCGCCATGATGCGCCGGCAGGGGGTGCATGAAGATGGCATCCCGCTTTGCGAGCGCGAGCAGCTGCCCGTTTACCTGATAGCGAGCGAAGGCCGCCCTGCGGCGCTCCGCCTCAGCCTCCTGCCCCATGCTGGTCCAGACATCGGTGTATATCACATCGGCATCCTCGACTGCCTGCCTCACATCTTCCGTCACCATTATTTTGCCCCCGACCTTTTGAGCCCAGGAGAGCACCTCTCGCTTTGGCCCGTACCCTTTTGGTGAGGCGATGCTAAATTTCATCCCGGTAAAGGAGCAGGCAAGAAGCAGGCTATTGGCGACATTATTGGCATCGCCGATATAGGCAACACTTAACCCTTCAAGCCGGCCCTTCTTCTCATGGATGGTGAGTAGATCAGAGAGAGCCTGGCAGGGATGCTCCTCATCGGTGAGGCCGTTAATAACCGGGATGGTAGCGTGCTTTGCCAGAAGCGCCACGCTCTGATGAGCGAAGGTGCGGGCAACGATGCAATCGACATAGCGAGAGAGTACCCGGGCCACATCTGCGATGGGCTCCCGCTCCCCCAGCCCAACCTCTGCCTGAGATAGCATGAGCGAGTGCCCGCCGAGCTGATTCATGGCCACGTCGAAGCTTACCCGCGTGCGCAGCGAGGGCTTTTCGAACATGAGCGCCAGTATCTTCCCCTCAAGCATTGGCTTAGTGCCTCCCCGCTTCAGCTCAAGGGCGCTCTCAATCAGGCGCTGTACTTCGGCAGAATTGAGATCGGCTATCGATATAAGGTCTTTCATCTTTTCCCCTACCAATATGATATACAAGTATATCACAGTCAAATTCAAAATGACTATTCGCCGATATCATTTCCCACTGCCCTTTACCGAATACGGCCGCACCATTTGACAAACAGAGGACTCCGATATACCCTTTCTACACACCAGGGTCTACCAAAAGCAGCGATTGAACTTTATTACTATGGGATTATTACATGAATGTTGAAATCCGACCACAGCGATTATCCGATGCAAAACGTTTTTTCGAGATCTTGTCAAACCCAAAATTCCTCTATCTCCCGGCTAAACCGAAAACACTCGACGAGGAAAGTGAATTTTTAAGGTTAAATTCCCAGAAACGTAAAGCTAAAACCGAATTCAACTTTTCTATATTATGTAACGGGAAGCACGTTGGGGCGATCGGGGTTAGAGTTGACCAATTCAGACCCTACATCGGTGAAGTCGGATTTTTTATTGATGAAAAGTATTGGGGGAAGGGCATAGCAGCTCAGGCGTTAGGGAAACTGGAAGAGTTCATTATCGAGAAAACCAATTTAAGCCGCATTGAAATGAGAATGGCAATGGAAAATAAGGCCAGTCAGAGGATCGCTATTAAATGCGGCTATGAAAATGAAGGTATCCTACGGCAGATGCTACTTGTTGAAGCTAAATACTATGACTGCTATCTATATTCCAAAATCCTGTAAACTGTAGAAAGTATTGCTCTCCATCTTAATATTGTATGTATCCATAAATAATGAAGCGAAGCTAATGTCACCAACAGATAGCATTTCGCTACGGTCAACACCTCAGCCCGACGAAAACTTATAGATATTAAGATGAACCCCCCATCTCATACGTATACAAATTACAGGAGTCGAAATGCCTGCTTCAATAACCTCACATCTTTGAAATCTTACAAACAGATTGCTATAACCGAGCAGGGCGCATTATAATACGGCGGAGATGGCCAAGCGAAAACCCCTGCTTATCCTCTTCGATGGAAATGCCCTGATCCACCGCGCCTTTCATGCCCTGCCCCCTCTTGCGGTGACCAAGACAGGGGAGGCGACAGGGGCGGTATATGGCTTTGCCAACATGGTGCTCAAGGTGCTCGCCGAGTTTAAACCCACCCACCACGCCATCGCCTTCGACTACCCGGCACCCACCTTCAGGCATCGGGAGTTCGCACCCTATAAGGCGCAGCGCCCCCCCATCCCCGAGGAGCTCAAGAGCCAATTCCACCGGGTACGCCAACTGGTGGACGCCCTCAATATCCCCAGCTTCCAAATGGAGGGCTACGAGGCTGATGACATCCTGGGTACCCTCTCCCATCAGGCCTCAGCCCAGGGGATAGATACCCTCATCGTCAGCGGCGATATGGATACACTGCAGCTTGTCTCCCCCAGGGTGCGGGTGCTCACGCCGCGACCGGGAAAACCCTTTAGCGACACCGTGCAATACGATGAGGAGAAGGTAGCGGAGCGGTATGGCATCTCCCCTCATCAGATCGCCGACCTGAAAGGGCTAAAGGGAGACCCCTCGGACAACATCCCCGGCGTCGCGGGCATCGGAGAGAAGACGGCAGTAAAGCTGCTCCAGCAGTATGGTAGCATTGAGCAAATATACGCCCATATCCATGATGTAACACCTGCCAGAGTGCAGCAGGCACTGAAAGATGTCGAAAACGCGTACCAGAGCAAGCGGCTGGCCACCATCGTTACCGATATCCCTATCGACCTGGATCTCGATGCCTGTGCCGTATCAGCCTTCGACCGCCCCACGGTTGTGGCGCTCTTTCGCGAACTGGAGTTCAACCGCATGCTGGAGAAACTTAGCGAAATGGGGGAGCTGGACGGGAAAAAGCTCAAGGAGGCAGCGAAAGCGGAGAGGGCTGAGGGGGACTATCGAATCGTAGACACCCCACAGCGAATGGACGATCTTATCGCTGTGCTTGGCAAGGCCCGTTCATTCACCATCGACACTGAGACAACGGGCAAGGAGGCAATGTATGCCGGGTTGGTAGGTATGTCCTTCTCCTGCGAGCCGGGCAAGGCCTACTACGTTCCGGTGGGACACCGCCTCGGTGATCAGCTCCCCATGAACCAGGCTCTGGAGAGACTCAAGCCCCTTATCGAAGACCCGAAACTCGGTAAGAGCGCCCACAATGGCAAATATGACATGATGGTGCTCGCCGAGCATGGGATCGAGCTTGGGAATCTGAGCTTCGACACCATGATCGCCGCTCACCTTCTGGGGGAGAAGTCCATCGGACTCAAGCCCCTGGCATTCAGCAAGCTTGGCATTGAGATGACCCCCATTACCGACCTCATCGGCACCGGGTCGAAGCAGACCTCGATGGACTATATCGCCATCCCCGCAGCGGCTCGGTACTCCTGCGCCGATGCCGACATCACCAGTCGGCTGACCGCGTTACTTGAGGCAGAGCTAAGGGAACAAGGGCTGTGGCAGCTCTTTGCAGAACTGGAGGTACCACTGATCCCTGTACTCCTGGAGATGGAGCGTAACGGGGTGGCACTGGATGTAGAGTCTCTCGGGGCGATGTCCCAGAGCCTAGGAGAGCGGATGCTGGAGTTGGAGGGAGAGATCCATAAACAGGTCGGGTACCGCTTTAATATAAACTCAACGCGTCAACTGGGCACCGTCCTCTTCGAGGAGCTAAATCTACCCGGCGGGCGGAGGACAAAGACCGGCTACTCCACCGATGCCTCCGTCCTCGAAGGACTTAGGGGACTTCACCCGGTTATTCAGCCGCTTCTGGACTATCGTCAGCTAACCAAGCTTAAGTCAACCTATATCGATACCCTACCCGCCCTAGTCAACCCTAAAACTGGCAGGGTTCATACAACCTTCAACCAGACCGGAACCACCACCGGGCGGCTCTCATCCAGTGACCCCAACCTGCAGAACATCCCCATTCGTGGAGAGCTGGGGCGGCAGATAAGAAGAACTTTCATCGCCGGGGATGGCTCTATGCTTCTCAGCGGCGATTACTCACAGATCGACCTTCGCGTTATGGGGCACCTCTCGCGGGATGCCCAGTTACTGGCTGCCTTTAATCGAGGCGACGACATTCACCGCGCCACTGCCTCCGAGGTATTTGGCGTGCCCCCTTCCGAGGTGACCACTGATATGCGCCGATTGGCCAAGACGGTGAACTTCGGCATGCTCTACGGGATGAGCGGCTACGGGCTAGAGCAGGCTACCGAGCTATCACGTGAGGAGGCCACACAATTTATAACCACCTATTTCGAGAAATACAGCGGGGTGAAGGATTATATCGAAGCAACAAAGCGTCAGGCCAGGGAGCAGGGCTATGTGGAAACTGTGCTGGGCCGACGGCGCTACATACCCGATATAAACTCATCTAACGGTCAGGTGCGGGCGGCGGCGGAGCGCATGGCGATAAACATGCCAATTCAGGGTACATCAGCAGACATTATCAAGAGGGCGATGATCGATATACACCGGGAAAAGAGAGTGAGAAAGCTCAAGTCCAGGATGATCCTTCAGGTCCACGATGAACTGGTCTTCGAGGTACCCCGGGAGGAGCTTGAGCAGATGAAGGAACTGGTGCTTGATATTATGCCCGATGCCCTGAAGCTCAGCGTTCCGGTTACGGTCGAGGTCAAGGTGGGTAAAAACTGGGGTGAGATGGATTAAACCAGAAGGGTAAATAAATGGATTTTACAACGGGAGAATGGGTCGGTATAGGAATGGGGATTTTCTCTGGGGTGGCGATCTACATCTAAATAATTCTGAGGATTATCTATCGGCAGCGAATGTCTGGTATCGGAATGTATATTTATTCCATACCTTCTGTTTCTGGATGTGGTATATTCTGTATCGAACCCCCTCAAAGGAAGCGGAAGAGGTTGAAAATGGCCGATAGTCTGTAAGTGACACGCAAGCCCATTTTCAACTACTGAAAAAGGAGAAAACATGCCCGAGATGCCCGAAGTTGAGACTATAAAAAGGGACCTCTCTAGAAGGATAGCAGGGCGATGCTTTGTCGGCATCAGCTTAGATTGGCCTAGAGCAGTGCAAATCCCATCGCCAGAGGCGTTCTGCCATCGCCTAAAGGGACAATGTATTAATGGGTTTGATAGGCATGGCAAATATCTTATTCTCCGCCTCGCAAGTGGCGAGGCGCTTATCCTGCACTTTATGATGAGCGGTTCGCTGCTCCTCGATACCCAGGGTGATTCCCACCCCTACAGCCGGGCTCTATTCCTTCTCGACAATGGAGCCAGGCTTCACTTCCGCGACCCGCGAAAGCTTGGCCGGATGTGGCTGGTGCCAGATGAGAGCACGGTAGTGGGCAAGCTTGGCCCCGAGCCACTGAGCCCGGGCTTTACCACCGAGGTTCTAATGGAAGGGGTTAAAAAGCGTCCGGTACCGATTAAGGCTTTACTCTGTGACCAGGGCTTCCTCGCCGGCATTGGCAACATGTATGCCGATGAAGCCCTCTTTGCTGCCGCGATACACCCGCAGAGGAAGGCGAATAGCCTGTCAAATGAGGAGATAGCACAGCTGCACCGCGCCATCCGCCGGGTGCTTGAGGAAGCCATCATTGGCCATGGGGCCAGCATCAACGATTACTGCCGCCCGGATGGCGAGCTGGGAACAGCCCAATTTATCTTCAAGGTGGCTCACCGCAGTGGCAAACCCTGCCCTGTTTGCGAGACGCCCATTGAGCGGATCCCCATTCGCAATCGGGGTACCTGCTTCTGCCCCAACTGCCAGAGGATACCGTAAATTCCTTCACACCACCCTTGACAAATCACAGGTGTTCATGATATATTAGTAGTTCGGCGACCCCGAGGTTATCGGGGCGGTGAACTAAAAAATAAATTAGAAAAACAAAAGAAAAGAGGTCGCTTGGATCGGTAACGACCGAGACGGCAAATAAAGCTCATACCAACGAAAGCCTTCTCGGATATTGCCCGAGAGGGTTTTTTACTTTTAGAAGACTTTTATCATGCACAACGCGATCACCGATGTTCAGGGGATAAAGGTGGGGCATTACACTGATAGAGAGGCCGCCACCGGCTGCACCGTGATACTCTGTGAAGAGGGGGCAGTGGCCGGCGTTGATGTGCGTGGCGCTGCTCCGGGCACCAGGGAGACAGACGCGTTGCGGCCGATGAGCCTGGTGGGCAAGGCGCACGCTATCCTCCTCGGCGGGGGAAGCGCATTCGGCCTTGATGCTGCCGGCGGGGTAATGCGCTATTTAGAGGAGCGGGGTTACGGCATTGACACTGGCGTGGCAAAGGTGCCCATTGTCCCCGCAGCCATTCTCTTCGATCTCCGTTTGGGCAGTGCTCAGGTGAGGCCCGGTCCCGATGAGGGCTACAAGGCATGCCTTGACGCCTCAACCGGGCCGGTATCCGAGGGGTGCGTCGGCGCTGGCACCGGTGCCACGTTGGGCAAGGTCCTAGGACCGGAGAGAATGACCAAGAGCGGCCTGGGGACGGCAAGCCAGAGGTTGGGTGATGCGACTATTGGGGCTATCGTTGCGGTTAATCCCTTTGGTGATGTTATAGACCCAGATACGGGCAGGGTCATCGCCGGCCCCCGCGACACGGGAAAAGGGTTTTTTCTCGATACTATCAACATAATGAAAAAGTGCAAGGAATCTCCCGGCGCTCTTCCCACAAATACCACAATTGGGGTAGTAGCCACCGATGCCTTACTAGACAAGGAGCAGGTCAACAAAATGGCTCAGCTTGCTCACGACGGACTGGCGAGAACCATCCGACCGGCCCATACCATGTTCGATGGCGATACTATGTTTGCCCTCTCTACAGGTAAAGCAGGGGCTGGGGATGTCACTATACTGGGGGCGATAGCGGCAGAGGTCGTGGCGGCAGCGATCATAAGGGCGGTTAGACAAGCCGAGGGGCTTTTAGGGATACCGGCAGCTCGGGATATGAATTAGAATGGCACTATATTCATTTGAGGGAAATGCGCCGCAGATAGCGGAAAGCGCCTATATACATGAGAGCGCACAGATTATAGGAAATGTAGTTATCGGTGAAGAGTGCTTCGTCGGTGCCGGGGCGATAATCAGGGGCGATTATGGCGAGCTACTGATCGGGAGGGGGACCGCCATAGAGGAGGGCAGCGTCATTCACTGCCCCCCACTGTCGACGTGTAAGATCGGCAGGGATGTTACCATAGGGCACGGCGCGATACTCCACAGCGCCACCATCGGGGAATCCGCCATCATCGGCATGGGGGCTATATTGAGCATCGGCGCGGTGGTGGGAGAGTGGGCCATCGTGGCTGAGGGCGCTGTCGTGACCATGTGGCAGGAGATCCCAGCACGAAAGATCGCCGCCGGCAACCCGGCAAAGGTAATTGGGGATACTACCGATGAGCATAGGAAAATGTGGGGCATGGGCAAAAAGATATACGTTGAACTTTGCCACCGCTACAAGGAAGGCCTGAATAAGCTATGAAGGAAGTAAGGCGAGACCAGGAAAGCACCCGGTGCAAGATCGGTTTCATCGGTGCTGGGACGGTGGGTACGGCGCTGGCAGTCAGGCTCAGCGGTAAGGGATACGCTGTGGTCGCTGTTTCCAGTCGCACCAAGGCCTCGGCGCAACGGCTGGCAGAGGCTGTCCCCACATGCCAGGCACTGGATAGCAACCAAGCGGTGGCCGACAATGCCCAGCTAGTTTTCATCACCACCCCTGACGGTGTCATCGCCCCGGTAGCCGCCGAGATTAAATGGCACCCAGGTCAGAGGGTAGTTCACTGTAGCGGCGCCGACTCGACCGACATACTGGAGCCGGCGAGGAAGTATGGTGCGATCGTCGGCGGCTTCCATCCTTTACAGACCTTCGCCAGCGTGACCCATGCTATAGAGAACATGCCCGGCTCCACCTTCGCTATTGAAGCGGACGAGCCGCTTTTTACTGAGCTCCGAGAGATGGCTGCCTCTCTCGAGGGGAACTGTATCAGGCTCAGCGCCGGTGACAAAGTGCTTTATCACGCTGCAGCGGTGATTGCCTGTAACTATCTGGTAACCCTGGTGAAGCTGGCCACCGACCTGTGGCAGTCCTTCGGGGTCCCGCCCAAGCAGGCAACACAGGCACTGCTCCCCCTGCTCCGGGGAACACTGAACAACATCGATAACGTGGGCATTCCCGACTGCCTCACAGGGCCTATCGCCCGCGGGGACTCGGGCACCATAGAAAAGCACATTTTCGCTCTGGAGCGAACTGCTCCCAGAATTCTATCCACCTATCGGGAGCTGGGATCCCAGACGATCCCTATAGCCCTGGCAAAAAGTAAGATAGATGAGCAGAAAGCCAGGGAGTTGCAAACACTAATGAAGGAGGAAGCATGATGAGAACGATGCTGAAGGGAAAGATCCACCGGGCGCGGGTCACCGATGCCAACCTGAACTACGAGGGGAGCATCACAATCGATGAGCTTCTCATGGAGGCAGCGGACATCCTCCCATATGAGAGTGTCCAGGTGCTAGACATCGATAACGGTGCGCGCCTGGAGACCTACGCCATCACCGGGGAGCGGGGCTGCGGTGAGATCTGCATCAATGGCGCTGCGGCCAGGCTGGTCTCCGTGGGCGACAGGGTTATCATCCTCGCCTACAGCATAGTCAGTGATGAAGAAGCCAGAGAGATAAAGCCCAGACTGGTCTATGTAGACGAGCGTAATGCCATGGTAAAAGACGAGGTGCTTTCACTATGAGGGTCACCGTCGGCGAAATCAAGGAGATGAAGCAGCGCGGCGACAAAATCCCCATGCTCACCGCTTATGATTACTCCACCGCCAGGATCCTCGACGAGGCCGGGGTAGCACTGATCCTGGTTGGCGATAGCCTGGGCATGGTAATGCTGGGTTATGAGTCAACCATCCCGGTGACCATGGATGAGATGATCCATCACACCAAGGCGGTAGTTCGGGGGACGAAGCATGCCCTGGTGGTCGGCGATATGCCCTTCATGACCTATCATGTCTCTATAGATGATGCCCTGCGCAATGCCGCTCGATTCATTCAGGAGGGCGGGGCACAGGCGGTGAAGCTTGAAGGGGGAGAGGTGGTAGCCGACAGGGTGAGCCGGCTGGTAGCATGTGGCATCCCCGTTCAGGGCCACATCGGGCTTACTCCGCAGTCGGTGCACCAGATTGGTGGCTACAAAGTGGTGGGAAAGACCCCGGAGGTCGCGGTGCGCCTGCTCAATGACGCCAGGGCACTTGAGGAAGCCGGCGCTTTCTCTATCGTCCTCGAGTGTGTTCCCGCACCCCTTTCCAAATTGATTACCGAGCGGGTGACAGTGCCCACCATCGGCATCGGTGCTGGTAAAAACTGCGACGGCCAGGTGCAGGTAGTAAGCGACATCCTGGGCTTATTCACCGATTTCGTCCCCAAGCACGCCAAGCAATACGCCAAGCTGAACCAGGCAATCACTTCCGCCGTTGCCGATTACATCGCCGAGGTTAAGGCAGAGACTTTCCCCACCCCGAAACAGAGCTACGAGATGGACGAATCCACTCTGGCCCAAATTAAAGACAAATCTCACAGCTAATAGAATAAGATTTTCCCTTACCGCTGAAGGGCTAAGATTGATAAAAATCGTGGCCCAGATTGAAAACCAGACCCATCACTGATAGAATAATCATCGATGGAGTACCATATAGTTGAAAGGAGGCATGATGCCCACATATGTAATGCTAACCAAACTTACCACGTGGGGCAGAAAGACCATAAAAGAGAGGCCGGAGCGTATAAAGGAGGTCAACAAGGAGGTGGAGGCAATGGGAGCACGGATAGTGGGCCAGTATGCCGTCCTTGGCCCCTATGATTTCGTTAACATCCTGGATGCTCCTGACGACGCCACCATATCCAGGGTAGCAGTTGAGCTGGGCTCCCGGGGTACCCTGGAGACAATGACCCTAAGCGCTATATCGCTCAATGATTTCATTTATAACCTTCATAAAAGTAAGCCCGCCTGAAACTACCTGTGCCTTCTATCAACACCATGAAGGTTGTTGAGACTATAGCCTCAATGAAAGTCGAGCGGGGCAAGCTAACCGGCTCCGTTGGCTTCGTGCCCACCATGGGCTACCTTCACCAGGGGCACCTCGAACTGGTACGCCACGCCCGGACTGAGACCCTCACGGTTATAGCCAGCATCTTTGTTAACCCCTCGCAGTTTGGCCTCCAGGAAGACTTCGCTGCGTACCCGCGCGACCCGGAGCGAGACCTCGCCTTGCTGGAGAAGGAGGGTGTACGTTTGATTTTTATGCCCGATACCCGGGAGATGTATCCCAAGGGCTTCAGTAGCTGGGTGACGGTGGAAGGAATTACCCAGCAGCTAGAGGGTGAATCCCGCCCCGGTCACTTCAGGGGGGTCACCACAGTGGTGGCCAAGCTATTCAACATTGTCCAGCCTGATAGAGCATACTTCGGGCAGAAGGATGCCCAGCAACTGGCGGTGATCCGGAAGATGGTCTCCGACCTGAACATGAACCTGGACGTCGTGGCCGTGCCCACAGTGCGGGAGCCCGACGGGCTGGCAATGAGCAGCCGCAATACCTACCTGAGTCCAGAGGAAAGGAAGGCGTCTCTGGTGCTGTGGAAGGCCCTCTGCCTTGCTCGTGGTCACTGGGAAAATGGTGAGAGGGACGCCTCTCGCCTGCGCCAGGAGATGACCTCCCTAATCGAGCGCGAGCCTTTCGCCACTATCGATTACGTGAGCATAGCCAACCCGGAAACGCTGGAGGAGCTAGCCGAGATCGCCGCACCCGCCCTGGTCTCGCTGGCAGTCAGGATAGGCGGAACGCGGCTTATCGACAATACAATACTGGGGGGATAGGACCATAAATCTCGGGGAGTTATTATGAGCGACCGATATTGGTCTTTAATTCATAATACCATGCTAAGCGCAGTGCTTCATTTAATATAATAAAATCTCGCCTTAGAGGGACATATTTATTGCTTCTGGTACTTTATTGTTAGAATAAACGTCTCATTATCCTATTCGATAACGCGTTTTACATGCCTCGCAGCCCCCCTCTGGGGCACTCAAGAAACGACGCGGACTTCCGAAAGGAATTACAAGCTTAGCTACTTTTTCACTACAGGACGATCGTTTGTCTTCTTACGTTCTGGAGGCCGCTTGCGGGACCACAATCCCCGGAAGAACTTCTGGTCCAGCAGGTGGCGGTTGTCAGCTATATCCAGGAGTTCCCTGGAGATGTTGGTCTCAAAGTAGGCCACCTCCACATGCTTTCCCATGTTCTTCACCGCTTGAAGAGCGTAGGCGAAGTCTGAGTCACCGCTCACCAGCACGGCAATGTCATAGAGGTTTATCCAGGCGAAATGCAGCAGGTCTGTGGCCAGCATGACATCGATGCCCTTCTCCACACGGACACCCTGCGCCAGTTTGGTGCCCCCCAGTCTCACCTCCAAATACGGCGTTTGGCGAAGGGCGTTTAAGAACTCCTGCTGCTCGCGCTGGCCTTCAGCCCGCTGGCCTGAGTACTGCAGGACGTTATAGTAGTATGTTCGGAACAGATGCCTGGGCCCACAGAGCTTACTGGCGAACTCGGCGAAGTTCAGGTCGTAGCGCCCCAGGTTAGAGCGCAGCGCGTGATACAGGTTGCTCCCATCGATGAAGATTGATACCCTTTCTTCCATAAATACCACCCCTAACAAATGCTACAATATTTCCACCATATCCGCAAATCACAGACTGGAATTCGGTTCCATAAAGCGTAATCTTACTATAAACGTTACCGCGACTTTAGGCAAGAGGCAAATTTACCCCAGGAATAGCTCTAAAGATCTATTCCTTTACAAACAGCACAAACCCTACCATCGCCACAACTGCCATCGCTGCCCCGAAAAAGAAGGTCGCTACCGGGTCTATCGCCTCCCATAGAAGCCCGGCGGTTACGCTCGCCAGTAGCAGGCTGAGCCCGATCGCCCCGTGATAGAGGCCATAGGCCGTCCCCCGTTTCTCCCTGGGCACTATATCGGCAACAAACGCCCTGGTCACCCCCTCAACCGCCCCATAGTAAAACCCGTAGAGGGCGAAGAGCAGAATAACATATGCTATGTGCCACATTGGCGATACCAGGGCGAACCCGATATAGGTAAGGGCATATATCCCCCAGCCGGCGACGATGATCCGCTTCCTGCCTATCCTGTCCGATAGCCTGCCAAAGGGATATGCTGTTGCGGCATAGACCAGATTGAGCGGGATAAGCATAAGAAGTATATGTAGTGGGGACAGGCCAATATCGCTTGCCCTCAACACCAGGAATATATCGGCGGAGTTGCCCAGGGTAAAAATGACCATTATCACCAGGAAAATCTTGAACCGCCTTTCCAAACCCCTTTCATAGGCGGCGCTTCCTTCCACCCGCTTAGCGCTAGAGGCTCTCCCCTCATGAACGAAGAAGATGAGTACCAGTACCGCAAGCGCCGCGGGGATAACGCCGATAATGACCAGCCACTCGAACGAGGGGAGGGAAAGCCTGGTCTCCCAACCCTGCACCAGATATATGATAGCGGCAGCGATGGCAATCCCGCCGACCGCACCAGCGGTATCCATTGCACGGTGAAAGCCAAAGCCGCGCCCCATCACCCCAGGGGTGGTGGAATCGGCGATCAGGGCATCACGGGGCGATGTGCGAATCCCCTTGCCCGAGCGCTCAAATAAGCGGATGGCCAGCGCCACCGCCCCGCTGGTGGCAAGAAGGAGAAAGGGCTTGGCCACGGTGGAAAGCACATAGCCAGAGGTGGTAAGCCCCTTTCGCTGGCCCAGCCTGTCGCTGGCCCAGCCGCTAACCACTTTGAGCATGGTGGCAGCGCTATCGCCCAGCCCTTCGATAAGGCCGATGAATGCCGTCCCTACTCCGAGCACATGGGATAGGAAGAGAGGGAACACGTTGAAGATCATATCGGTGGAGACATCGGTGAGGAAGCTCACCCATCCCAGGGCGAAGACGTTACGGCTGACCCCAAAAATCCTTTTTCTCTCGCTGCTCACTGGTTCCATGACCTATTTATCCAGCAGTACTTCGTTTACCAGTTCGGCGATCTTCCGCCTTGCCTCGTCAAGGGCTACCAGCCCCCTATCGGTTATGGTGTAGTATCTGCGGACCTTCCCACCGACCACCTTTGAGCTGCTCTCCAAATAGCCCTCACTCGCAAGGCGATGCAGTGCAGGGTACAGGGTCCCCGGGCTTAACCGATAGCCATGCCGACCAAGCTCCTCCAGGATCTCAACCCCGTAGATTGGACCTTGCGAAGCGTGGTAGAGGATGTGAATCTTAATGAAACCTATAAAGAAATCCTTAAGCATATCATCATCTCATTATCAATTGGTGATATCGTTATATGATATCATCATTTTACCTTGTCTTTCAAGGGCGGCTTTCATTAAGCACTTAAAAATAACCTCGCTCAGATAGATAGGTGACATATGGTATCGTCGATTTCACTTTCTCGCCATTACGAGGAGCTCTACGGTGAAACAACCCTCGATACATGTTGAGGAGAAGACATCCACACAATATTAAATAGGTAGACACTGCATAGGGGTCGCGATGACAGGTTCAATGAGCGACTGCTGGTGTCCCAGTATACTTGACCGGCACATTACCTTGATGGGAAAGGGCACAGGATGTATACTTACCAGGCTATGTATGAGGACACGATCGCTGCCCTTTCCACCCCCCTTGGCGAGGGCGGGATCGGCATCGTGCGCCTGAGCGGGGCCAGCGCTTTGGCAATCACCGAGAAGTTATTCCATCACCCGCTAAAAGACCGCCGTCTGGTCTACGGTCATATCATCGACCCTGCCACAAAGGAGGTTGTGGATGAGGTGCTGGTCTCCTATATGGCAGCGCCCCATACCTATACCCGGGAGGATATCGTGGAGATCAACTGCCATGGTGGCCCCTCACCACTACAGCGAGTCCTGGAGTTGGTGCTCAGGCACGGTGCCCGGATGGCGAATCCAGGGGAGTTTACCCTGAGGGCATTCCTGAATGGCAGGATAGACCTGGCTCAGGCGGAATCGGTCTTGGATGTGGTGCGTGCTAAGACATCAGCCAGCCTAAGGGTTGCCATACATGGTCTCGGGGGAAGCCTTTCCCAATCCCTCAAGTCAGTGCGTGCCGAGCTGATGAGCGTTCTCGCATACCTAACCGCCAGGATCGATTTCCCCGAAGATGATGTGGCAGAGCAGGAGATAATCCCTCCACTGGAGAGGGCGCGCGAGATGCTCACGGAGCTCATCTCAAGCGCAGAGCAGGGGATCGTATATCGCCAGGGGGTAAGGACTGCCATTGTGGGGCGCCGTAATGTGGGAAAATCGAGCCTCCTGAATCGCCTGCTCAGACAGAGCCGTGCCATCGTCAGCCCGGTACCGGGAACTACACGGGATACGGTGGAGGAAGTGGTGAACCTGAAGGGGGTGCCCTTCGTCCTTACCGATACTGCAGGCATGGTGCAGCGCAAGGGCCTGGTCGAGTCCCTGGGAGTAGCGCGCAGCCGCAAGGCCATAGAGCAGGCAGATATCGTCCTGCTGGTGCTCGATGCCAGCACCCCCTTGCGAAGCTCCGATAGAGAGATCATCGCCCTTCTTTCAGAACTTTACGAGAAAGAGGTGCTGGTGGCAGCCAATAAGTGCGACCTGCCCCGGCGAGCCACCCTGGATAATCTCACCTGGAACACCGTCTCGGTATCAGCCCTCTCCGGTGAAGGGCTAGATAAGCTGGAGCAGATGATGGTGGATTGTGCCCTCGGGGGTAAGGTATACACTTCGGACGCCTTGCTGGTCTCCAATCCCCGCCACAAGGCCTGTCTGGAGCAGGCGGAGTATCATCTTGAGCAGGCACTATCGAGCACCGCTTCTCAGATGCCCGACGATTTCATCACCATCGACCTTACCGCTGCCCTGAATGCTATGGGTGAGATCACCGGCGAGACGGTAAGCGAGGAGCTACTGGAGACCATCTTCGGCAATTTCTGCATCGGTAAATAGCATCCGCAGGTGCTATGGCCTGCGCAGCGAGGGCGATTTCATTGACATATAGCTTTGGCCTTTGCTATAATTTGGCACGCTGGGGATATAGCTCAGCCGGGAGAGCGCTGCGTTCGCATCGCAGAGGTCGGGGGTTCGAATCCCCCTATCTCCACCATAAAAAGGTACATGGGGGCAGCAATCAATAAGGGTGATAAGAGCCCCTGTAGCTCAGAGGATAGAGCAGCGGTTTCCTAAACCGCGTGTCGGGCGTTCGAGTCGCCCCAGGGGTACCATAAATATGCTAATATTATTGAGGGTTCTGAGTTATCCTGCTAAGTAAGTGCTATGGGACTGATAATATATAGTCCTGCGAGGGGCTGGCCAGATAGGATCCAGAAAAACGCGCAAACGCTGAGAGAGGAATAACTGGTAGTTACAGTATATCGGAACATGGTTGCTCGGTTCTGCAAGTTAACTATGCTCTGGATGTAATTCAGACCGCAGGTAGAGCGGGAAGAGGGGTGTAGCTCAGTTGGCTAGAGCAGCGGTCTCCAAAACCGCAGGTCGGGGGTTCGAGTCCTCCCGCCCCTGCCAGATGCCGAGGTGGTGGAATCGGTAGACACGCCATCTTGAGGGGGTGGTGGGCGAAAGCCCGTAGGAGTTCAAATCTCCTCCTCGGCACTTGCGGAAGTAGTTCAGTGGTAGAACGTCTCCTTGCCAAGGAGAAGGTCGAGGGTTCGAACCCCTTCTTCCGCTCCAGAGAACGATAATGGCGACGTAGCCAAGTGGTTAAGGCGGGGGTCTGCAAAACCCCTATTCGGCGGTTCGAATCCGCCCGTCGCCTCCATAAATAATACTATCTTCTCGGATATGCCGAAGACTAAAAATTTCAAACGAGTTGCCGGCCAACCTCGATCATCGCCCCCATCTTTTAAGATACCCCCGCAGTGGATCGTCGTACCAAAGTCCTGCCACCGACTGCAGCTTTGTCCAGACATGAAAGGCAAGAAGAAATGGCGGCGCTTATGGAAAGCAGTTTTTCTGGGGCTTGGCAAGCTTGTCCTCCGTATGGTAAAGGAAATAGAACGACAGAGGTGTATAGAAACCTGTTTGCCCATGAATGCGTTTGGAACCGGATCTCTATTTGGGCGATATCTACTGGGAGCTACCGATTCCGGGTAGTCCCCTGCGATCCTAACACGCTGAAGTGTTAACCAGGTCTATTCTTCCTGTGATTCCACCACTTCATACCAATAGACAACCGTTCGTCGACTGAGCAGTCTCAAGAGCCTGTTTGCGGCCACTGGCAAATAGAACCCCAATGTTATGAGACTGAAAAAGAGTGTCTTTATATACCAGTACAGGAGCTCTCGACTTTGCGCCGTATATACAACCTTTGTTGTTTGCCTTAATACTTGATCCTGAGTCGCCTTCATTGTTTAACCTCCTTAAATAGACTATTAGCCCTACTTAAAAATCTGGTTCAGGATGTATGTAACTGGGATGGCGCGGAACCTATATATCAAAAACCTCAAGCGACAGGCTTCCACACCCCGCTCAAAGGTCTATTTTTAGATAGAGCAGTGGGTCGCCGTTATTCCTGAGCCGATATATTCTTTTTTGTGTGAGTCCTCAGTTTTGCCCGTTTATGACTGTTGCCATCGGAAGGAAACGCCTCTGGTAATGATAACTCGCTGAGCAATTGGATGGCAACCCATTTGCTAAATTATATAGCAAACTGCGCCATTTGTCTGTCGGGAAAGCCTGTATTCTTGTGTGGGGAAACCTTAGTAAACACGTAACCTCAAGCCCCCGCCTGCTCCAGCGATCCCCCACAAAATAAGCGATAGTGCCCATTACTAGAAGGAGCACTATCGCCATGACCATTATGGAAGCGCTTGAGTCCCGCACTCCCTAGATTCTCTACATTATAATCCTACTGCGCTGCGCAAATGATATAAACCCCGCTGCGAGCGCTGCCTCTATTCTAAAAAGCACGCTATAGAAAGCCTGTGCCTTAATCTCGCCAGAGGGCCCCCGTTGCTTCGACTAACGAAGCAATCGGGTCGACCAAGAGCTCCCTCACCAGAGTCCTTAACACATTATTCTCTGATATAAAGTCGGCTACCGGAGGGCTGGTCTTGTAGTACCACTCCACAAGCTGAGAGCCCACTGCGCTTTCCAGCAGCACCTCATCTCGGAATGCCCTTAATATATCGATTTCCGCAGCACTCGATGTACCGTAGGCTGCAGTGGCAATGAAGCAGCCACCGCCGCCATCATCAACGGATTCGTCAGCGTAGATGGCATAGATATAACTACCGTAGCTACTATGTCCATCTGGGGCATCCTGCACGACCCAGCCATACTCATCAGGCCCATATGTGTAATGTGGCCAAACTGAGCCAGGTATCCCGGGTGCAGAGACTGCTGCCGGTCCTCCCGTAAGATAGAACCCACCTCCCAGCACGACTTTACCTGCTGGGACACCCCAGCCACCCCATCCGCCATCACTATAGTTCAGAGGGTTTGAAGTGACGACCCCGTAGCCGTCGGGTTCGTCAGCGTAGATGGCGTATACTACAATAGTGTTAGGATCTCCGCCTGTGGCGTCCTGCACGCGCCAGCCAGATGTCCCGTCGGGTGTAGAGGCTGCTACAGAATCGGTGGCATAGAACCCACCTCCCAGCACGACTTTACCTGCTGGGACAGACCAGCTAGCCCATCCGCCATCACCAGGGGACTGATCGCCTGAAATGGCGACCCCGTAGCCCGACAACGGAGTACCAGCTGCTGCCGCCGGCATCGCTGTCATCAAGCTAAAGCTAAATACCAGCACCAATGCTAACGTTATATAAAATATCCTCGCTTTCACTCTGTCACCCCCCTTCTACTTTTAAACTGAATCGACTCCACACTAACTCGCTGAAATTCGCTGTTTATCCTTGTTTTAATTCCTCCACCCCATCTACCCCCCTTTAAGCTCTTGAGGCTAAAGCAGCATTAACGGCTTTTCTATACGATGCCAGTCAGCTATTTCCCCCAAATACCCTGTGTGAATGTGGCAATACTCACAACGGGGTCGATCACCAGCTCCCTCACTAAAGTCTTTAACACATCATTCTCTGATATAAAATCGGCTACCGGGGGGCTGGTCTGGTAGTAAAACTCCACGAGCTGAGAGCCCAATGTGCTTTCCAGCAGCACCTCATCCCTGAAGGCCCGTAACACATCGATCTCCGCAGCGCTCGCTGTGCCATAGGCAGCGGTTGCAATGAAGCAGGCGCCGCCACCACCTTCTTGGTCTTGCCATGGCTCGTACTTCACCTTGTTGCTGACTGGGACGCCCTGACCAAGGGGGTTGTACCAGCCACCTGTTGCCGTGTCATCTGAGCCATCATAAGGTCCTGTGGCATGTCCCCACCAGTTGTCCATGGCATCGATTACTTGAGCGGAACCGTAGTCGCTGAAGTAGTTGTTAATCCCAGCGTTATTGCTGAGATCGAAGTTATTGTTGTGTGCCTGGACATTGGTGCCAACGGCCGAAGACCCAAATGCTTCCCACGTGTTGCCGCTGAAGTCGTTGTGCTGAATGCTCACATTGTTCAATCCATCTGAACCAAGACCGACAAAGTTGTCGTGGAAGTCATTACCTGTAACCTCAAGGTCGTTGTCGCTGGACGGATTGACGTAAATACCACTCATCCAGTTTGTGAACTCGTTATCGCTGACAACGATGTTGGATGTGCTGGAGCTGAATTCGATACCACGTGCGCTAACGCCAATCCCGGGTCCATATACTACGTTGTTGGAGATAGTATGCCCACTGGTACCACCATTGATATAGATGCCTGAAGATCCAGTACTATTGATCCTAAAACCATCGATAACCACATTGTTGGATTGAATCGTAATAGATCCGATGATGATCGACTCGGACCCTCTGGTTTCAGGATTGGCGCCGGCAGATTTTCCTTCATTGGCACCTCGCAGGGTCAGGTTCGCTACGCTGACGATTACATTCTCATTATACGTCCCCGCTGCTACGACGATTGTATCGCCAGAACCAGCGGCATCAACAGCTGCCTGGATGGTAGTGTAGCATGGTATATTGCCGCCACAGCTACCATCGGGGTTAACGTAGCGGGTGGTCGCTGCCATCGCCGGGCTTGCGGGCACTATCACCGCCGCCAGTGATAACGACAGCACGAGTGCTAATGCTATATACACTATCTTCGCTTTCACTTTTTCACCTCCTTCTACTTTGAAATTTATATGAAGCTAGCTTAATTAGCTTAAACTATCTGCATCGTCTTTGTTTTAATCCTCTGTCCCCTCGGTTATCCCCCCCCAAATACCCTGTGTGAATGTGGCAACACTCACCATGGGGTCGATCACCAGTTCCCTCACAATGGTCCTCAAAAGGCTGTTTTCCGATATGAAATCGGCTACCGGAGGGCTGGTCTGGTAGTACCACTCCACCAGTTGAGAGCCCACTGTGCTTTCCAGCAGCACCTCATCCCTGAACGCACGTAACACATTGATCTCCGCAGCACTCGATGTGCCGTAGGCTGCTGTGGCGATGAAGCAGCCCCCTTCTCCGGGGGCAGCAGCTGGCGTCAGGGTTACGTCGTATTGATCACCTCCCAGTGTAGTCACCTGTACGGCAAATCCTGATAATTGGAGCGGGATTACCTCGCTACCCCAGCTCCAATCCATGTCCCAAGCTTGAGCTCCACCGCCATTAGCAGCAGCGTCACCGGGATATAGTGGACTACCGCCGGTTTTGTAATGACCCGTATCATCTTCCGACGCATACATGGTGCTCCAGTTCATGTTGCCTGACATCGGGGTTGGATTTCCGTTACCCAGAGTGCCACCGTTATACCTCAAATACCAATGGGTAGATGTGAGTTCTAACTCGTAGTTACACCAGTCAGCAGTGTCAGGATCATAATAAGTGCCCCAAGGTCCGCCCGCTTCAATGGCATCATGGTCGCTACCTACGGGAATGGTTTGCGTACCGCCGATGTCGTGGAAATAGGCATTTCCACTTGCGTTCGCGTAAACATCAAAACCGCCTTCAGGAGCAGGATCACAGGGATTAGGAGAAGGGTCTCGACTTGCGTATCCCGTGCCACCCACGGCCCAATAAGTCCCTTTCGTCGCGGCTATGGTGCCAGCGTATGTTCCATCGCCGTTATCAGTTAGAGCGCCTTGGAAATGAATTGTAGCAGACTCAACATTGTTATTGTAAGCCATAGCTGGCACTGCCATCATCAGGCTGAGGCTCAACGCCAACATCAGCGCCACCGTCAAATGGACTATCTTCGCTTTCACTTTTTCACCCCCTTTCTACTTTCGAAATCTATATGTAGCCAGCTTAATTAGCTTAAACTTGCTGAATGTCATTATTTTTTATTCTTACACCCCTTCTACAGCTCTTTAGGCTGAATCACCATTAACGGCTTTTCTATAACGATGCCCCTCGTTTATTTCCCCCACATACCCTGTGTGAATGTGGCAACACTCACCATGGGGTCGATCACCAGCTCCCTCACAATGGTCCTCAAGAGGCTGTTTTCCGATATGAAATCGGCTACCGGAGGGCTGGTCTGGTAGTAAAACTCCACAAGTTGAGAGCCCACTGTGCTTTCCAGCAACACCTCATCCCTGAACGCCCGTAACACATCGATTTCCGCAGCGCTCGCTGTGCCGTAGGCAGCAGTAGCGATGAAGCAACCACCTTCCTGAGAACTAGGATAGGATGCATAGATTGCCCATAGGACTTCACCAGTGATTTCATTGTTCTCGCCGTTGCTGGGAGGATTGTTGCCACCCCAACCACCGGTCGGCTTCTGAACGCTTATTAAATAGTCCGCAGCATTTTGTATGACGCTTAAGTAGGTTGTGCGATTGAATTCGTTAAGAGCTAATATTGCATATGCATTCCTCTGAAGTAATTCACCATCCTCTGCCCCACTAGTTAATGGCTCACCAGCGAGGATAACAGCTAGATCACTCAAGCTATTCGCAGAGGCGTAGTCGCCATCTTGGGGATTGTAGTTCTCATTTACAAAGGCTAGTCCATGAATGGCACCAGCTAGACCCAAAACCGCATAGGCATCTTGGGTGCCATCGAGTTCGTCTATCTCTGCTTTTACTCCGTTTATCCACTCAATTGTGCTTGCCCCAGCCGAGGCTGCTCCTACAAGCCCCATACCTAGATCCCAGGCTGCTAGATTGGGTATGCCGTCACTGCTTCGCCTATCACGGAGCATCTGTACATACTGTTGGGTGTTGTATAACGTACCTTCCCCTTTATGATTGTACGTACCCGCGGCCAGTGGACCGTAGTAGTTGGCATTGACGAAATCGACGTTGGTCGATCCGCCCAGGATGCTATCCAGCTCGGCAGCCAGGTATCCATCAGGCGGAGAGAAATAGTTCGTCTTAGCCTGCAGGAACGTAGCTACATCTTGCAGAGCAGCGTACATAGAGGCATCGCCCGTATCTTTGTACGCCTCTGCCAGTCCCTTGCCGATCGGACCGATGGTGTTATTTGCGCTTACACCGTCCAGCGGCCAACCCCATCCTCCATCGTCGTTCTGCTTTTCGACCAGCCTTGTGCCACCATCCTGCAAAGCAGGTGACGCCGCCATCGCCGGGCTTGCCGGCAACATGACCGCCGCAAGCGAAAAGGCCAGCACAAGTGCTAGTGTTAAATAAACTACCTTCGCTTTCATTTCTTCACCCACCTTCTACTTTGAAATTTATGAGGCTAGCTTAATTTGCTGAAATTTGCTGAATGTCCTCGTTTTAATCCTCTGGTCCCTTCAGTTATTTCCCCCAAATACCCTGTGTGAATGTGGCAACACTCACCATGGGGTCGATCACCAACTCCCTAACAATAGTCCTCAAGAGGCTGTTACCCGATATGAAGTCGGCTACCGGAGGGCTAGTCTGGTAGTAAAACTCCACGAGCTGAGAGCCCAATGTACTCTCCAGCAGCACTTCATCCCTGAAGGCCCGGAGAGTGTCGATTTCTGCAGCGCTCGATGTCCCATAGGCCGCTGTGGCAATGAAGCAGGCACCTCCTCCCTCTCCACACACTTCACACTCTTCTGTTCGCTCACTTAACCAGGGAACGTAGTCAACTAGGCCTGCTACGGTGTCGCAGCCAGAGGTACCTGGCCCGGTGGCGCAGCCCCACCAGTTGTTCTCGGCATCCACCTGGTGGACAGCATCGTTGTTCGTTAAGCCATTGACTGTATTGCCGTATATGTTATTATCAAATATTGTTATTTTTGATGCATCGGCATTACTTCTAATCAGAATACCATCTGCGCCAGCGTTGTAGATGGTATTCTTTTCAATAGTAAGGCTGCTTTCATCATCCTCAATCTGTATGCCATTCAGTATGGTGTCATGCACTGCATTGCACTTTACTATGCCCGTGACAGGCTGACCACCATCCCCCCATTTTATCCCATTGCCGTTGTGGACGTTCCTTAAAATGTTTCCAATGATATCCACTCCTGTTGCATCATAGCAATAGATAGCCCCATGCTGCGAGTAAATGTCGCGCGCTTCGTTGCACCTAATTACGCCTTTAGTCGCATATGATATATTGAATGCGTCTTCGCAGATATTGTACGCGTAATTGTATTCTATCACCACGCTGTCGGAGTAACAGATTTGAATCGCATCGTCTCCTGGCTCGCATGTGCCAAGATCATCGTAGAGAATGTTATACCTGAAGAGAAGCCTATCGGCAGAATAACCGTCCTTTTCTTCCACCATATCACGGATTCCGCCAGTTATGGTGAAGCCATTTATTTCAACGTCGGCAACCGAAATCTGCACGACGGCATTGCTGGTTTCTTCTGCGTCAATTACTGATTCGGTATCACTCCTACCGCCGCTGCTGGGCCTGGGATCCACATCAGCCTGAGCACCTTTCAGAGTTACCGATTTACTGACGACTATTGGGAACACTTCCCCGTTGGTTGTAGCGCTGTAAGTCCCCGCTGCGACGATGATAGTGTCACCGCTGCCAACTCTGCCATCGTTTATGGAATACTGGATAGTTTTAAAAGCATCGGTGCCGGGACCTGTGCCATGGGTGCCATCGTCAGTTCCGTTAGCACCGTCGACATACCAGGTGTCTGCTGCCATCGCCGGGCTTTCTGGAACCACGACCGCTGCCAGTGAGAAAACCAGCACGAGTGCTAATGCCACATATACTATCTTTGATTTCACTCTATTATCCTCCTTCTGCTTTGAAATCTATATGAAGCCAGCTTAATTAGCTGAAACTTTCAGAATGTATTTATTTTTATCCTTCACTCCCCTTTCAAGATCTTGAATCCGAACCACCATTAACGACTTTTATACACGATATCGGGAAAATAACAAAAAGAGATCTTTGTGGAACCTAATTAAAAACCTCCGCAGCCAGGGTCTCCACCCCGAGCGAAGGTCCTCCTCTAGGGGCAAACGAGACAGCCACACCTCCTATGCCTATATTCTGTTGTTGGTGTGAACCCTCGTCTTCCCTATATATGCAGTTGTGATGACTTTCAGCCGCCGACTGGTGCTGGCTCGACGGCCTACGTATAATCTATCACAAGAAAGGCGTTTTGTCAAGCTACCGTGCTCGTCCCTAATCCGTGGATCGAAAGAGAAGATTGCCCGACTTGATCGGGCAACCCAGAAACTAACTCAGTATACAAATCCCTCCATTAATCGCCTTGTTCTTGTATTCCCATATCCTTTTAATCAGATTTGAAGTAACCCCAACATATAGAGTCCCATTCCTCTGGCTTGCCAGGACGTAAAGGTAGTAGTCTTTATCCATTTACCTGGATCATCCGGTCAAGCCGGATGATGACCCCTTAATCAGTGAATAATGAGTCGAACGCAAAGCTTAGCTGATTCGTGTCTGGATTCTCACCTGTGGCAAGGCATTTTGAATCTGGACTCACCGATTAAGCGCTCATCGGGTCTTTCCCGAGTCTGGTAAAAAACACTTCGCCGCCAGGGTTCTCCACTCCCAGCGGCGAAGTATAACTCCCTTCCTCTGGCTAGGGTCATATTAGAACAAGCTATCGTGCCCCTTGGTTATTTCCCCCAAATACCCTGTGTGAATGTGGCAACACTCACAATAGGGTCGATCACCAGCTCCCTCACAATGGTCCTCAAAAGGCTGTTACCCGATATAAAGTCGGCTACCGGAGGGCTTGTCTGGTAATACCACTCCACAAGTTGAGAGCCTACTGTGCTTTCCAGCAGCACTTCATCCCTGAACGACCTCAACACATCGATCTCCGCCGCGGCCTCTGTTCCGTAGGCTGCGGTGGCGATGAAGCATTTAAACTCAGGCCAGGTAGGTGTTGGGGTAGGTGTGGGGGTGGAAGTAGGCATTGGTGTAGGAGTAGCTGTAGGAGTAGTTGTAGGTGTTGGTGTAGGCGTAGGCATTGGTGTTGGTGTTGGTGTTGGTGTAGGCGCAGGCGTAGATGTTGGGGTTACTGTTGGAGTAGGAGTGGGTGTTGGAGTAGGCGCCTCTAACACATCTAAATTAATCTTACATCCTGTTCCATCCTTTAGCTCTTTTCCACTTAAATCACCTATCCTTTTAGCCCTCACCCTGACCTGGTAATCACCGGGGGTTTTTTCTGACGGCGCGGTTATGGTGACTGATACAACTTGCGTGTCATCTTCGTCCACCAGATTAAATATTGTAGGATTGAAAGCGACGGTAAAAGGATAAGAACCCAATGGCTTCTGGCTGTCCAAATACATCTCTGCCTCTATCGGCGATGTCCACCCACTATCCCATTGCGATAGCCCTATAGTAATGTCTAAGTCAACTGAACTTCCAGCCTCAACAGAGAGCGTAGTGTTCTTAGGATCATATGTGAAATGGGGATTGTTAAGCTCAGAACCGACCCAGTTGGAGTAACCACTCTCATTGTTCGAAGTATCAAAAGCTGTTACCACGTAGTAATAAGTGATGTCCGCGCTTACTGAGTAATCCCTATATTCGCACTCCGTATCTGTACCCGCAGTAGTGGTTGCGACTAAAGTATAACCACTACCACTTGTGGTGCTGCAATAAACATTGTACCCCATCACGTCTTCTTCAATGTTGGCAAACCAATCCAAGAAGATATATGTCTCCTCGCCTGCGACACATAAGTCAGTTGGATTTGCCGGGGTATCTGCAGCAACACTAGCGGGGAGCATTGCCGCTACGAGAGCCACTGCCATCACTATCGCTAACGTTAAATAGAATATCTTCGCTTTCACTTGTTCACCCCCTTTCTACTTTGAAATTTATGAAGCTAGCGTAACTAGCTGAAACTTGCTGATTGTCTCAACCCTTATTTCCTCATCCACCCTACAGCCGTTGAGGCTGAACCACCATTAACCGCTTTTCGACACGATGCCGAGAAAATCCTTCTCCGCTAGGGTTCTCTACTCCCAGTGGTGAAGTATACCTCCCCCACTCTGTCCAAGCGTCATCTTAGAACAGGCTATCCTATCCCTCAGTTATTTCCCCCACATACCCTGTGTGAACGTGGCAATACTCACGATGGGGTCGATCACGAGCTCCCTCACAATTGTCCTTAATAGGCTGTTACCCGATATGAAATCGGCTACCGGAGGGCTTGTCTGGTAGTACCACTCCACAAGCTGAGAGCCCACTTGGCTTTCCATCAGCACCTCATCCCTGAACGCCCTCAACACATCGATCTCCTCAGCGCTCTTTGTGCCGTAGGCAGCTGTGGCGATGAAGCAGCCACCTTCGCCATCAGGGGTAGGGGTAGGCGTGGGTTCGGTAGCAGGACTGCCAGTGAGCTCGAAAACATGGCTGTAAGGGTCACCTGTCGTTCTTTCCCAACCAATAGTGCCATCTCTACTCCTAAGACCCAACCAGTAGATAGTACTGGCATCAAGTGTTACACCCGCACCTGATACATCAAGTGAGAAATCATCCCCAGAATATAGACCTTCGAAAACGGTGTCCCAAGCCTTAACAACAGATGTACCAGCATCGTCAGCGTATATACTGATTGTCACATCAGCTATGCCACCTCCAAAAATTCCCGCATAGACACTAAGTCTAATACCGGTGATGTCCCACTGACCATCAGGATTGGTTGTGAACTCTTCAATCATTTCTGTTGAAGGGGATGTGTCGTTCCAGACATCGTAGTCACCACTTTCCTCAGAGTAGTTTGAGAAGACAACATCATCGACTGCTGCTACCGGCACTGCCATCATCAGACTAAAGCTCAGCACCATCGCCAGCGCCATATAAAATATCTTCGCTTTCAATTCTTTCATCCTCCTTTTCATAACTCAAACCGGCTCCTCGGGTCGGTTTTGCTATTGGCTACGGGAAGTCCAAGCAAGCAAATTACAGGCTTCGCTTCATCGCCTCCGTCGGATACTTTTCCTGCTTTTTAAATAACTTAAATAACCTCTGTTATCTACCCTAAACACAACACCCCCTTTCAAGCTCACGAGGCTTAATCACTATTTAGCCTTAGCTTGGAATCTGGTCAAGGAGGTATGGGACAAAGGTTTTTGCGCGGAACTTAAAAATAAAAAGCCTCAAGCAACGGGCTTATACGCCCCGCTTAAAGGCCTATCTTTGGGCAAAACCAACGATTCACCATACTTCCTGAGCCGATTTTCTTTTTTGTGTGAATCCTCAGTTTTCCCCGTATGTGACTGTGGCTACTTGCAGGAAGTGCCTATTTCAAATAGGCTCATATCCAGTCTAACACAAGATTCGCCATTTGTCTGTCAGGAAATCCTGTATTTTTTGTAGGGAAAGCCTGTATTTTTTATGTAGGGGAAATCCTTACAAATATGTGGGTTTTTGTAAGGAGGGCTCCCATGAGGTACACTTCGTTATCTGGAGATGCCCTTCAGGTGGTGGTGTTTATGTATGTGGAACACGGCTCTTCTGGCGGGATAAAACCCTGACGGAGGCCAAACTTGATGAGATCGCCGATATTTTAATGTCCAAATAGGATGTAAGCATGTGGCATTTATCGCAAGAAGATGGTGTAAGGTTGCGCTTAAGCTCGGTGGCAAGTTGATCGGGAGAGGAAGCTCACTATGCCTTAAATCTCAGAGCTCTCATCCAGGCTAGCCTACAGAGAAACACGCTGAGAATAGGACTCTACGTAAAAAAGGTCATAAATAAGCACCTCAGGCATTTGAATATTGCTGCCTGAGGTGCCCGTTATCTGGACGTCTTAGACGTCTTCTTTTCCCGGCGAAGTATATCTCCCCCGGGTCTCGCTAGGGGATCACCTTAGAACAGGCTATCCTATCCCTCAGTTATTTCCCCCACATACCCTGTGTGAACGTGGCAATACTCACGATGGGGTCGATCACGAGCTCCCTCACAATGGTCCTCAAAAGGCTGTTACCCGATATGAAATCGGCTACCGGAG
>DAOUEU010000016.1:0-2843 GCA_034430255.1 Dehalococcoidia bacterium
GCATGACCTGATCCTGCTGACGAATAGCGACGCCCATCGACTTGAGGACATCGGAACCTACCACAATGAGATCGAGATTGAGGAGCTGTGTGACCGGGTTAGAAAAGGCTAACTGCATTACGGTAGGCGAGATTTTAGACGCCAGTTGCGGTGTCGCGGCCTAACAGGTGCTCTGCTATGCGGGAAGATGTGAAGAAACAACAACGGTCTATATATGCTGGATGCGATCTGGGGATACGTTCGGCAAAGGTAGTTATCACTGAGAACAGGAATATCATCGCCAGCGAAATCGTCCCCTACAAGAGCTTTCCCCATAAGGCAGCGGTAGCGGCGATGGAAGGGGCTTTACGCATAGTCGGGGTATCGGGTGATGGGGTTGTCGCGTGCCTGTCTACCGGATTCGGCCATAAGGCCGTTCGCTTCGCCGATCGGACTGCTCCAGATGTAACCTGCCTTCTTCGGGGCTTAAGAGAGCTGAATCCGCAGGTCAGAACAGTCATCGATGTCGGGGGGCATACCCTGATAGCCTACAATATCGATGAGAACGGGGATCTGCTTGAGAAAGCCATTGTTGAAGACTGTGCCGCCGGTGAAGGGCTATTCATAGAGGTGATGGCAAAGGCGCTGGAATTCACGATGGAGGAGTTGGTTGCTGTTTCCCTTGCCTCGAAGAATCCTATTCGGATAACGAACACGTGTGTGGTGTTTGCCGAGAGCGAAGCGATAACGTTCATCAATGAGGGAAACAGCCGGTTCGATGTATTGGCCGGGATTGTCCTGTCAGTAGCGGCCAAGATAGCAAGCGTGGCCAGAAGGATCGATATCCTTCCTGAAGTAGCAATGACGGGGGGAGTAGCCAAGAATGCCGCCGTGACGAGAGAGGTAGAGAGGCAATTGGGGATGACGTTTACCGATCTGGGAGGAGTCGATCCGCAGATCGTTGCTGCCTTTGGCGCTGCACTGCTAGCTGAGGAGAGTGATCTCTTTGGGACGAAACCAGGGATGAAGAGAAGATGATTGTTGCTGGATGCGATGTCGGAGCACTGACCGCCAAGGCGGTGGTGATGAAGGATGGCAACATCCTGGGCTCTGAGATAATTCGAGCCCACCCTGATGCCGTGCTCTCGGCCACTGAGGTGATGGACCGCGTGGTTGGGAACATCGGTCTTATGTATAGCGATATCGATCGTTGTGTAAGCACCGGTTACGGGCGCGGCATCGTGCCCTTTGCCCAGACCAATCTCAGTGAGGTATCATGCCATGGAAGGGGCGTCAGCTGGCTCATGCCCAGTGTAAGAACCATCATCGATGGCGGTGGACAGGACTGCAAGGTTCTAAGCGTGGATAAGAAGGGGCTCCTGAGGGGTTTCCGTATGACCGGCAAATGTGCTGCCGGAACCGGAAGGGCCCTGGAGCTCGTGGCTGAGAGCCTGGGTGTGGATATCTCCGAGATCGGTCCGCTATCCCTCCGCGCTGCCAGCCCGGCGGCCTTGACAGCCTTCTGTTCTGTTATGACCGAAATTGAAGTCAAACGCCTCGTTGTTGAAGGGTTTGATACGGCGGACATCGCTGCGGGGATAACCAGGAGCGTGGCTAGAGATGTAATGAAGCTGCTCTACGGGTTCAACGTTAGGAGGGATATCGCTATCACGGGGGGCATCGCTAAGAATATCGGGGTGGTAAAACGGCTTGAGGAGATGCTGGGCATTGAATTCGTTGAGTTGCCGAAAGATCCTCAGTTAATGGGGGCTATCGGCGCAGCCGTTTTCGCTGCCGATCAACTCGTGAGCAATCGTTCGCGGAGCCCAGAGTCGCACACAGATATGGGGCCTGAGACCGACAGTCGACATCTGCAATAGTGCGGATGTGATGCTTTGTGTACGTGACCTGCCCCTAAAAAACCTGTCCAGTTATCATATTAATCGCCGGGTACGAGAGGGGCCAAATGAGCAGAAAAATATGTGATCTAGACCATGTCATATCGACCTCCAGATTTTACCATTCCCCTTTTCGTTTGATAGTTTAACGAAAGTTCAGATCGTTTAATCAATCAAACAATATTCTATAATGGTCACTCACTTAGCCAAAGTCCAGAATGTTCAAACGAAAAACTACTGTATTTCGCTTTCAAAGAGAGGCAGACTGCTCGTTCGAGAAGCCCTTCCTCCATGGGGTCGAAATCTTCCCCTTCTTGCGCGGAGGTGAGGCAGCAATCGATCCACTGTATGAACGCAAGCCGGAGTTCTATCTTTGGCGTGAGCTGGGAATAAGGCTAGGGCAGGAGAACTATTGGCCATGGAAAGCACTTGAAGAGGCCTATGATTGGCGTCTGGAACTATTGGGTATGACATTCAAGGAGTTCATGGCTGGCACAGCTCATTACAGTCCACTGCTTCAGATGAAAAAGTACGAAGCGAACGGGTTTGCTACACCGACTGGGAAATATGCATTGTATTGCACCACGCTGAAAGAGCTAGGCGGGTGCTTTCAACTACGAGTCCCCTTTTCACACTTAACAGTGTAGACCCAAAACCGGCTCACTGTTGACACAGGCAGCTTTTTCAAGTAAGGGTAATTGCAGGCACATGGTAGCAGTTGACGTTCAACTCAACAAAACTTATGATTAATGTATAGCATTAGGGAGCACTGTGGTGACATTTGGGCAACAACTGAGGGAACTGAGGACAGCCAGAGGCATGACCCAAAGAGAACTGGCACAAAAGACAGCAATTAGCTACTCATATGTGAGTAAGCTTGAAACTGGAGTCATGCCCCCACCGAGGCAAAAGGTCATCTTGGCTTTGGCCGAGGTACTGGGGGCAAACCATGCGGACACGGATGAG
>DAOUEU010000017.1:0-20964 GCA_034430255.1 Dehalococcoidia bacterium
CCCCAGTTATCATATAGTAGGTCTATATAACTTCATAAAAGAATATCACGCTTCGCCTAGCTCGTCAAAGAAGCGTAGCTTTGCATATAATTAGCGGCACACTACTTTCATAAATTTCATTCCGATGTCCCTGCCTAATGAATATCCTGTATGGTCAATTACACTGCAATATGCCCAATTGCTGACCGCACAGCCAAGGACAAAAATGGAGGCTTACTAGCTAGTAATGGAGTTCAATTATAGATGTATCCACCAGTCAGTTTTTACCTACTTCGAATATTCGATAGAACGTTGACCACCGAATAGCCTGATACCGAATCGAATTTTTGGTTTGCAGGATAATCTCCGAATAGTCCGAAGCTGTATTTTCGTGGCTGATATGAAGAACAGCCTATGGACTACTGTAGTCTTAACCTGACTGATAAAACCACCAATAAGAGTGCGCCACTTATTTATATCGAGGAGTTCAACAAGCTATTTCACCAAGGGAGTAAGAAACAGGCATAAAGGTAAAGGGGTGTTGTTTGTTATATCAGGATTCCTCATCGGGGACACTAGCATCCTCAGTCTCGACTATCAGGGACATACCCTCAGGTAAGGCCTCTACCTCCTCTTCCGACTCAATAGGGTAGCCGCTTTCGTCCAAAGCCCCCTCTTTTTCCCCTAGCTCGTATTTTAAAATACTCTCTTTTACATAAGAGCGAAAACCGTCAGAACTCTTAGCGGGGAAGGAAGGGCGTCCTGCCTGGCTGGGATGCTGGAATGTCTCTGTAATGATTACCTTCACCTCGCTATCCGCCGAACTTGCGATCGCTGCGCTGTAGCGTGTGCCCATATCAATCAGCTTAGCCAGGCGCAAACCGATCCTTGGCTGAACCTTTCCCAGATATTCACCATACTTGCTCTCCACAATGAGCCCCTGTCCCTTCGGTATCAAGTTGACCGGTTCACCAGCAGCCAACTTGGCTAGCACCTCCCTCGGGGCCAGCTTCTCGAGACTGACCACCCCCGCTTTTCCCGTTTCCTCGATGAAAAGCTGTGGCATAACCCTCTCGCATCCGGGTCCGGGCACTTCCGGCACTTCATTCAGTACCGACAGTCTCCGAAGGTTCCTACTGGCTATGCTGTTACTGGGATCCACCTCCAGGGCACGGCTATATGCTTCGCCTGCCTCAGCATAATGGCCCAGCTCAATCAACGCCTTACCCAGTCGATTATAAGCATTTATATCATTGGGAAAAACCTCGATTATGCTCCTGTTCGCAACAACCGCCTCTTCCCAACGACCTTGCATTGATAAAGCAACAGCCTCTTTAGCCCGCCGCCGCCTCAGTCTAGCTTCTCCTGCCTGATATTGCATTGGCTAACACCACTCACTTCATCTGCACTATTTTTAAGGATGTTTCCAGCATTGTCAAGAGGAACCAGGTAGATCCTGCAACAATGTCTTCTTGTTACTTAGCCTGCTCTTCTAGAACCGATACCCCGGCTAGCTTATTTCTTCCCCTTTTTCCAGTTCGAAGGCCCGATGCAGTGCGTTGATAGCATCCTCAACCCTGGACTCGTCTATGATGCAGGTGATCCGGATCTCCGATGTAGTAATTAGTTCGATATTTATTCCCCTTTCATAAAGTGCACGGAACATCCTCGCCGCGTAGCCCGGCGTATTCTGCATCCCCGTGCCCACGATGCTCACCTTACCCATCCTGGCATCAGCAACACAGCCCCTCGCATTGATAGATTTTGCTGCCGGCTCAACCACGCGCATTGCCCTATCGAGGTCACTCTTAGCCACGGTGAAGGTCAGGTCGGTTACCCGCTCCACGCTAGCATTCTGGACTATGGTGTCGACGCTGATATTCTCCCCGACCAGGGACTCAAATATGACACTAGCGATACCCGGCTTGTCGGGGACGCCAAGGACAGTAACCTTGGCCACATTGAGGTCATGAACAATGCCTCTCACCTTGTTTCGTACTTCCATAGCAACGCCTCCATGAATTAGGGTTCCTGAACCTTCGGTGAAACTGGAAGCCACCAGGATGGGTATGTTAAAAAGCTCCCCCAACTCCACAGCACGGGGATGAAGCACCTTCGCCCCCTGGCTGGCAAGCTCCAGCATTTCCTCATAACCAAGCTCCCTGAGTTTTCTCGCCGCGGGGACAAGGCGGGGGTCAGCACTATAGACCCCTTCCACATCGGTGTAGATCTCACATACCTGCGCCCCCAGGCTCGCCGCCATCGCCACCGCTGTGGTATCTGAGCCCCCCCGACCCAGGGTGGTGATATCCATCTCATGGGTGATGCCCTGAAACCCAGCAACAATAACGATATTACCCTCGCCCAATTCTTTAACAATGCGGTGCGCCTCGACGGTGAGGATGCGCGCTCGACTATAAAATCCGTCGGTCCAGATACCCGCCTGGGCACCACTGAGGCTGATCGCCTTATGTCCTAGAGATTTAAGCGCCATGGCAATCAGGGTGCTGGAGATAGTCTCGCCAGTGGACAGTAGAACATCAAGCTCTCTCTCGTCAGGCCTATCGGTTACCTGGTGCGCCAGTCCGATAAGCTCATCGGTGCTCTTCCCCATGGCAGAGACCACTACTACCACATCGTTTCCCTTCTCCCTGGTGGCAGCGACCCGCCGCGCAACGTTCTTTATCTTTTCTGCATCCGCAACCGAGCTACCGCCATACTTCTGCACAATAAGCGACATTTTATCCTCTAAATTCAATCGTTACACCTGTATATGCCTACCCATTATTGTATGCCCCTCCGCAATAAATAGACCGGTTTTCTTCGCCTCTTCTTCGGTAAGTCGTTTCGCCCCATTGGCTTCAAAACCCTGCCCCCACAGCAGAAATGGAACCGGCTCCGATGTGTGGGTTTGAACAGCAATAGGCGTGGCGTGGTCAGGCATGATCAGCATTCGAAGGTCCTCTCCCGTTTTCTTACCTCCTCGCTCTTCCCATAGAAGCAGGCGGCTCACCACCTCTCGGTCCACCCGCTCGATGGCATCTATTTTATCATCAATGGAGCCAGCGTGGGCGGCCTCATCCGGTGCCTCGATGTGGATAACCACGAGGTCGTTTTCCGCAAGCGCCTCCAGTGCCCCCACTGCCTGGGCTGCATAATCATTATCCGGACCATCGGTCACCCCGGAGATTTCTAATAACTGAATCTCCGCCATCATAGCGAGTCCGCGCAATAAGTCAACCCCCGATGTCATCGCTGCATCCAAACCATAGCGCTCTTTGAATGGTGGCAGATCAGGTATCCGTCCACTACCCCAGAATAGCCAGATCATTGTGGCAGGTATCTCGCCGCGAGATTTTCGCTCCATGTTCACCGGATGATCCCGCAACACGTCCTGGGAGCGGTGCATCAGCTCCCGCAACAGGTCACTTCCCTGCCCATCTGGCATAAACTCCGCTACGTACTTATTGGGTATATCATGCGGCGGAGTGCAAGTAGCAAGAAGCGTTTCCTCGCGCCCTGTTATCCTGCATATGTGTCTGTAACCGACACCAGGGTAGAAGTGTACTATGTCACTTCCAAGACCCTCCTCAATGGCGGATATCAGGGCATGACCTTCATCGCTAGATATATGACCTGAGCAATAGCTCCACATCTTTCCATCCTGAACGGCAACCAGATTGCAGCGGAAGACGACATCACCATTACTAACGGGGACGCCTATGCTTATAGCCTCGATGGCACTCCTGCCGCGATAGTATACTGTTGGATCATAGCCTAGCAGTGACATGCAGGCGCAGGCGCTGGAGGGCTCCATCCCCGGCGGCACTGTGCGCACTAAGCCAATAACGCCCTCACGGGCCATCCTGTCCAGGTTTGGGGTTTTCGCCAGCTCAAGACAGGTCTTCTGCTCCCGCTCCGGAAGCGGCCAGTCGGCGGCACCATCAATTATCAGCACGCAGTATTTCACGGTTTTATTAATATAGCAACAACCATTAATATATGCAAGATAGCTATATAATAGCTATATAGCTGATCGACTTCAGATAGATGGGTTATATTTGGAATACTGATTCGGTTCACTCGAGATGACAACCACAACAGGCAAACGGTGACGTGATACCAATGTGCTGAACTGGTAAACTGGCTTGCTAACGTTAGTACCCAGGGTTATAATGATTGCTACGGGGCGTAGCGCAGTCCGGTTAGCGCGCAGCGTTCGGGACGCTGAGGTCGGAGGTTCAAATCCTCTCGCCCCGACTTTGCTTTCGGCTCATATAGCTTCTCTTTCGGACTCCTCCCGCTTCGCCTCCTCCCACAAGGCATCCTGCTCCTCCGGGGAGAGGCTGGAAAGCGATACGCCTCTCTTCTGGCAAACCTCTTCCATGTGGGAAAACCTGCGGTAGAATCGCTCGTTAGCCCCGCGCAGAGCGGCCTCAAGGTCAATATCGATACGGCGAGCGAAATTCGCCAGGGTAAAAAGCAAATCGCCAAACTCACGCACCCGCTGCCGGTGCCCGATTGCTTCGCTGAACTCCGCCACCTCCTCAGCCAGCTTCTCGACAATGCCCGTTAAATCCTCCCAGTCAAAGCCCACGCGGGCGACACGCCGCCCAATAGCCTGAGAGTATGCCAGCGCCGGCATCTCTCTAGGCAGGCCGGAAAGGAGCGAGCCCTTGCCTTCCTCCCGCTTCAGTACCTCCCAGTTGGCAATGACCTGCTGTGCATCCTTAGCTTCGGCATTGGCAAATACATGTGGGTGACGACGGATTAGCTTGGTTCTAATGCCTCGGGTTACGTCGTCGATATTGAAATCATCCCCCTCGCTTGCAATCTGGGCATGGAGCACGATCTGCATAAGCAGGTCACCAAGCTCCTCGCATAGCTTACCCATATCACCCTCATCAATAGCCTCCAGAACCTCATAGGCCTCCTCGGTGAGGTTACCTTTAAGGGAGTAATGGGTCTGTTCCCGATCCCACGGACAACCATTAGGGCCGCGCAGCCTGTCGATAATCGCTACCAGTTTATCAAAGCTCTCCAAATTATGCCCCTCTATCGTCTTTGCCTGTATTATATCGGTCAAGCCCTCGAATTGACAAGCAGAAGCAAACTTCATTAGTATGTGCCCATGGTTAAAAATAGGCCCCTAAGATTTCTCGTTACCCTTGGGATAGGTCTCTTTATACTCTGCATCCCATTTTTTCTGATTACAACCAATCTGCGCTGGGCAGTCAATGAGATACGACTCTATGAATACGGCTTCAATAAATACATGGTGAGTGAGAAAACGGGATTCAGCGATGAGGAACTGCTCGACGTGGCACAGGGATTAATCCACTACTTCAACACGGGGAATAGTGGAGAGGAGTTCGAAATATTCAATGAGCGCGAGGTCGCCCACCTCGAAGATGTCAGGAGCCTTATCGCGCTTTGCTATTGTGTTCAGCAAGCCACCCTTGTCTACCTAGTCATATTCGCTCTTGCTGGCTTCATATGGCAGCGGAAGCGTTTTGTGCCACCGCTTATAAGGATGATGGTCGCTGGCAGTATCCTTACGATAGCTCTCCTCGCTTTTATGGGGATCACTGCGCTGGCTGACTTCGATTGGCTTTTCACCACATTTCACCATCTCTTCTTCAGCGGTGATTCGTGGATACTCTCCGGTTACCTCCCACAGATCTTCACCTGGGGCTTCTTTTACGATGCCGCGCTTTTCATCATCGGTGCTGTAGTGGTGGAAGCTTTGGTGATCGGCGGCCTCGGAGGCTTTTTTATATGCAGCTGGAGAAAGACAAGAGGTTAAATGCCTGTTCCACAGGTGGCACAGCTTGTAGCCGGGCAGGTGCTACAGGCATCGCCCGCTATCGAGCTGGACTCGCCACTTTCACCCTTGGAGAAAGCGGCAAAAGAGGAGAACAGCTTTTTGGCTGATGCCTGACACTTGGGGCACGAGACAGCCTCGTCGGACTCGCTGAAGGAGCGCCGCAACTCGAACTTGGCATCACAATTGGAGCAGAAATATTCATATATCGGCATACCACTATTATTCTAGTCCATAGTGCACGAGCGGTCAAGCTTGCCAGGTAATCCCACCATCAACTATGGTCATCTCCATCTTGATCCCACTTATCCCCTAGTCCTTTCAGAAACGCTGGCTCCGTTATAAATGGCTATTACCGAATAGAACCCTCTCTACCTCCAATAACCTATCCATCCCTGTTATCTCATAGGGAAACATGTGAAGAATCTGTTTATTACAGCTAAATTTAGCTGATATTTCTGAAATATAGCCCTGCTGCATAGTTGCCTTAGTACGGAGAAAATCCGAATCGGGCTGTCTCACTACCTGATTGATAATTATGTGGTCGATATTGAGGCCATAGCTTCGGAATTCACTAAAAATATCATCGAGTTGGCGCACGGCCAGCGCCTCCGGTATTGTAACCAGATTGAACTCAACCCCGGTCTTTAAAAACTCCATGTCCCTATTAGACAATTCCTCCCACCTTTTTATCACATCAAGGACCGAGCGCTTCGTTTTTCTGGAAGCCCTGAGTCTGGAGTAGATACGAGGGGCCGGCTTTAAATGTTGATTAACCAGCGACGGCATCCTCAGCAGCCCAAGCGTTTGCCCGGCAGGGGCAGTATCCCACACCAGCCTCTCATATTCCCCGGATTCGCTGAGTTCCCTTATATAATCGACCATGAACTCGTCCCTAATCCCAGGCAGTATGGTAGTGACGAAGGCGACAAACTCTTCATAGCCGATGTCCACCACAGTGGAAAACACCTCGTAAACCTCGGGGCCAAACTTCTTGTCCCACAACCGTTCCACTTCCTCAGAGCCAATTTCATCCAGATAGAGCCGGTCAATAATTTTTACCGGTTTCTGCCCCTTCTCAAGCTTAAAAATATCCCTCAGCGATGGGGTGAAGTCGGTTGATATAATCAGTGTCTCCTTTCCCTCGGTAGCAAAATGTATAGCCGTGGCTGCGGCGCAGGTTGTCTTGCCCACCCCTCCTTTACCGCAGAACATTACAACATCCTTTTTCATAAAACCTCCTGCTGGATACCCGTCAGCTTGTTAGCGGGAGTAAAGCGGCTTTACACAAGATAAGTTAGAGGAGCTTGCCTTAATAAAGCCTTTTCTTGTATAACTGCGACATGGGAATTATAAAGACGACGTATGTCTTTTTAACCTTAAGTAACACCTGTTCTGGATACACAAGTCCAGAGGGAAATTTATTAAATATCAAACCTACGATGAGTACTCCCTCCAACTACGCATATTCTACAGCTTTCAGATGCCCCTCAGCTTACTGAGGAGTGATTCACCTGCATCCCCTCTCCAAGTGCACCATTAGTACCGCCACATCGGCAGGGGTAACGCCATCGACACGGGAGGCTTGTCCCAGTGTCGCTGGCTGAAGCCGGCTAAGCTTCTGCCGCGCCTCATAGCGCAGTCCAGCGATACCATCGTAGTCAAACCGCTGTGGGATATGCCTCGCCTCTAGCCTCGCCATGCGCCTCACAGCGACCTCCTGCTTCTTAATATAGCCAGCGTACTTAGCCTCGATCTCTACTTCCTCCATCTCATCGACCTTCAAGCCACGTGAGCCAAAGCCCAAAGAAACCAGGGTTTGATAGCTAGCATCAGGGCGACGTAACAGCTCCAGAGCGCCTACGCTTTGCCCCTCCCGATTGATATAGCTCCTCTCTAACCGCTCAAGCTCCGCCGTGACAGCCTGGCGCTTCTCTTCCACCACCTGATGGCGCTCTATATCGACAAGACCCACCTCGTAGCCAAGGGGGGTGAGCCTGAGGTCAGCGTTATCTTGTCGAAGTAGCAGCCGATACTCCGCTCTCGAGGTAAATAGGCGATATGGCTCGGTAAGCTCTCTGGTCACCAGGTCATCTATCATCACCCCAATATAACCCTGGTCCCTCCGCACTAAAATGGGAGGCCTTCCCTTTACTCTGAGTGAAGCATTTATCCCTGCGATTAGCCCCTGTCCTGCCGCCTCCTCATATCCGGTGGTGCCATTGATCTGTCCGGCGAAGAACAGTCCCGGAACAAGCCTGGTTTCCAGACTAGCCGAGAGCTGACTGGGAGGCAAATAATCGTATTCGATGGCATATCCCACTCTCACCATCTCCACCCGCCTAAGTGCCGGTATGGTGCGCAGCATCTCAAGTTGCACATCCTCGGGTAGGCTTGTATTAGCCCCCTGAACATAGACCTCGCTGGTCTCCCAGCCCTCAGGCTCTAGGAAGAGGGGATGTGAATCCTTGTGATTAAATTTAACGATTTTATCCTCAATGGATGGGCAGTACCTTGGACCGGTGCCGTGGATAAGGCCAGTAAACAGAGGAGCGCGATCCAGGTTTTTCCTTATTATCTCATGGGTCCTCCCGTTGGTATAGACCAAGTAGCATGGCAGCTGAGGTCTCCACGGTGAAGGGGCCAGAGGATAAACGGGATTCGGCTGGGGGAACTTGGAGTGTGTCACCCTCTCCGCACACATGCTGAAATAGAGCGGCACCTCGCTACCGGGCTGAATGATGGTGTGCTTAAAATCTATGGTTCGTGCATCGATTCGGGGCGGCGTACCCGTCTTCAGCCTTCCCAAGTTAAAACCGAGGGAGCGCAGGCTGGTAGACAGTTTTTCGGCAGGGAACTCCCCTGACCTCCCTGCCGAATATCTCCTGTCACCTATAATAACTTGACCACATAGTGAGGTCCCCGTGGTGAGCACAACACTCATCCCCTCGTATACCATGCCGATATTCGTTTTCACCCAGAGGGTGGAATTTTTCACGCCAATATCATCCACAACCGCTTGTTTTATATCCAGGTTCTGCTGACGCTCCAGGGTATATTTCATCGCCAAGCCATAGCTTTTCTTGTCCGCCTGAGCCCGGAGCGCTTGAACCGCAGGTCCCTTACCTGTATTCAATACCCTGATCTGGATGAAGGTGCGGTCGATATTACGGGCCATCTCGCCCCCCAGGGCGTCGATCTCCCGTACTAAATGGCCCTTGGCCGGTCCACCTATTGAGGGATTGCAGGGCATGAGGGCGACGTTATCCAGATTTATGGTAAGAAGGAGCGTCCTGCAGCCCATCCGCGCTGCTGCAAGGGCCGCTTCGCAGCCAGCGTGCCCCGCTCCAACAACAATAACCTCGTACATTTCTTTTTGGTTCCTAAATATTCCCTTTTTACAACTTCACAGGTATTCTAGGAATAAATGCTCCAAACGCCTCACTTTTATTTATTGACTCAGCAACCTTCTCAATGATCCCCTAGGCCAATAAGACATTATCAATATTTCCCGATGGTACTTAACCTTTCTCAGATTTCCTCTTCCACCTCTCCATAATAGTTAAAAACCTTTTCCCTTCCCCGAGGCTGGTATTATTCTACCATTGCCCACTTCTATAGTCTATGTTGATTTAGATAGGGTTATAAGTACGAGACAACTACTATAGTCAATGTAATTTTAACCAGAGTAAAAATGGCGAAATGGGCGGAAAGGGCGAATCAACCCTCTCGGATATACCTGCGCATCTCTCTCAAGCTGGGATGCTTGCCATACATCAGCAGGAAGGTGCGGAAAACGCGGGCGGCAAGCCACATTGCCCCCAAAATCGAGGCAATGAGTATAGCGATGCTAAGCAGTAGCTCCCAGATGGGGAGTGCGCCAATGCTTAGCTTCATTATAGCCGCTACCGGAGCAGTCAATGGGAAAAGGGTGAAAATGGTGAAGACGACGTGATCTGGATTGATGATGAATAGGCTAATGAGCATTAAGGGGAGTACTGCTGGCAGGACGATTATCCCTGTCCACTGGCTGCTCTCCCTGGCGGTCGAGCCGATGGAGCCTAGAGTAGCCATCAAAATGCCAAAGAGAAGGTACCCCAGGATGAAATAAATGATGCCAAAGATGAAGAGGCCGATAGGAATGGTGAGCCCCTCGGGGAGGGAAATAAAGATTGAGGCAATAGCAAGGAGGGCCACAGCAGAGATGAGCCAGACCACGATCTGCATCAGCCCGGCAGCACCGAGCCCTATCACCTTCCCGCTCAGGAGTTGCCTCGCCGAGACCGAGGACAACAGTATTTCAATGAGTCTGTTCTCCTTCTCCTCACTGACCCCCTGAAGCAAATATCCCGAGGTGAAAAACAGGGACATCATGAATAGGAGGGCAAAGACGTAGGGCATGGCAAAGGTAGCAAGCTCGCTTTCCGCAGGTATGACCTCTCCCGTTTCTGGATCCAGTCTAGTGGACACCAGCAAGAGCGGAGCCTGCGCCCTCTCCATAACTTCGTCGCTCACCTCCCCGGAAAGAAGGTTAGCAAGGAGGAAGTCTTCCATTTGAGCCATAGTTGCCCCTGGCAGCCCCAGCTCCCGCTCTGTGGTATATCTCTCGATAAGCCCCATTTCTAAGTAGTTCTCAGGAATGATAAAATACTCGCTGATCTCTTCAATAAAGAGCGCCTCTCTGGCCTCATCGCTGGTGTCATAAAGAATGAAAATAACACCATCAGGATCGGTATATTCGTTGAACATGCCTGTATTATCAACATAGCCAACCTTTAAGTCCTCAGGTGGCGGTCCTTCACCACCCCACTGCGTGACCCCCACATAGATCAATATTCCAAGAAGCCCCAGCAGCGGGAAGCTCATGGTGAGCAGAATATAGGATATTCTCCTTGTAGTTGCCTTAAATTCGTGTCTTGCAATGGTCCATGTCTTCTTCACTGCTTCACAACCTGAAGGAAAATCTCATTTAAAGACGGAGTGGTAACCTCGAAGCGATTGACTCTAAGATTTCTTGCTACAAGCTGGCCGAGTATCTCCTGGGGAGGGGTGTCACCGTCCAGGAATAGCTCCGTATACTTGCCATGCTCCTTCCTCCCGCTTACCCCATCAAGCTCACCGATATCACCATCGCAATCCACAACTACAGAGTTGTTGCGGAAACGCCATTTTATCTCAGCCAGGCCCCCATAGAGTACTACACGGCCCTTGTCGATCATCAGAATGCGGTCGCACATCTCCTCCACCTCATTCATCATGTGTGTGCTAAGGATGATCACCTTCCCCTGCCGCCTAAGCCCCAAAAGGATTTCCTTTAATAGCTGCCTGTTCACCGGATCGAGACCGGCAAAGGGCTCGTCGAGGATAATTAGGTCCGGATTGTGAGTAATGGTGACCAGGAACTGGATGATCTGACCCATGCCACGGCTCAGCTCGCTTATCTTTTTCCCTCTGTGTGGAAGCATATCCATCTCTCTTAGAAGCTCCTCCGCCCGCTCCTTGGCAACCCTTGTCTCCACATTCTTTAAGCTGGCCAGGTAGACAAGAGTATCGGAGACCCTCATCTTCCGGTACAGGCCCCTCTCCTCGGGAAGATAGCCGATCCTGTTCTTACTTTCTTCCCCCAGAGGCTGGCTAAAGAGCCTGATCTCCCCGGAGTCAGGCCTTATGATATCCATGAGCATCCTTATAGTAGTGGTCTTCCCCGCGCCATTGGGCCCTACCAGGCCAAAAACCTCTCCCGTCTCAATAGTGAAGGAGACATCCTGTACCACCATATTGCCCCCAAAGGATTTATTGATATGAGAGATTTCGACTTGAACCTCTTTTTTAACATCCGTCTTACTTTCCGATAGGGTAATTTCCGCTATCGGGGTTGTACTCCCGACCTGGAAGGTTTTTTCAACTTCTTTAAGCCGGGTCTCTATCTGCGATGGTATGCCCTCTACCATCGGAATAGTCTTCTCCCGTGAGGACACCTCTTCGCCTTTTTCCCACTCCTCGTCCACATCTCGCCCCGCCTGCCGCCGTCTGAGGGAGCGCAACATAATGCGCAGGATTACTGCGAAGATAATAGCAACAACGACGATAATAGAAAGAGTGGTGTCCATTATGATCAGCCCTTTGACTTGATAGCCATTTGCAGAGTATACTGCAAGCATTCTAGTTCGTCAATTTGTATTTATGGAAGAACTGGTAAACAAACTAACAGCCTGGATAAAAGAGCAGGTAGCACTAGCGAAGCGCAGAGGCGTAGTCTTTGGACTGAGCGGCGGTCTCGACTCTGCAGTGGTAGCGGTACTGTGTAAGCGTGCCTTTCCCACCAATGCCCTAGCTATAATAATGCCCTGCCACAGCAGCGAAACCGATATCGAACATGCCGAGGCGGTTGCCAGTAAATTCCATATTCCCTCTCTTACTATCGCTCTGGAAGGTGTGTTCGACTTACTGCTCCAGGTACTACCTCTGGGCGATTATGAGCCAGTTAATAAGAAACTGGCTGAAGCCAATCTAAAACCCAGACTGAGAATGCTCGCACTGTACTACTCAGCAACTCAGCTCGGCTATCTGGTAGTGGGTACCAGCAATAGGAGTGAAATATCTATCGGATACTTCACCAAATATGGCGATGGTGCGGTGGACATCCTGCCTCTGGGCAATCTGGTGAAAAGACAGGTTCGGGAGTTGGCAGTCTATCTGGATATCCCGAAAGAAATCATCCAGAAGCCTCCCTCTGCAGGCCTGTGGGTGGGGCAAACCGACGAGGGGGAGATGGGAACAACATACGAGGAACTTGACCGTTATCTCATCACAGGTCAGGCTGCAGAGGAGGTGAAGAAGAAGGTCAATGCCAGGATAACAGGAAGCGCTCATAAGAGAGCCTTGCCCGTCATACCGCCCTTTTAAATCATCCTGAGCATAGCGAATTAAGGTTGTTTAAACCAGTTGCGAAATTTAACCTTATCAAGAGTATACACTCGCTTCACTGCCCGAAATCCAACATACCAATTGCTAAAGGCATTGTGGAGAATGAAACTGAGTGTGCATTGACTTTGGAGGAGTTCGTTCATCAGTAGTCTTATGATTTGGGGGTGATAACTTCGACCAGCGCGATCTCCACATGATCATGCAAAGGTTATCCACCCAATCGAATGAAGTAGGTAAAAATGTAACCCTCCAATTGCCTGAAATTAGATTTTTATAGCAAGGCAGGATGTAAAGCTTAAAGTTGACATAAGATATATTTATGCCATTAATGTACCAAGTACCAACGAGGACAACCCCTTGTTTTAGCAACATCACTGTGATATTATGCTTTTGAGGAATCTCTTTGACGCCAGGCGGCAAGATGATTGCAGAGAAGGAAAAGGCACTGGATCTAGCAATAAACCAGATCGAGAAGAAGTTCGGTAAGGGCTCGATCATGAGGCTCGGTGAGGATTCGGTCAGGACAGCAGTGGACTTTATCCCCACCGGTGCCATCTCACTGGACCTGGCTCTTGGCATTGGGGGTATCCCCAGGGGTCGGGTTACCGAGATCTTTGGGCCAGAGATGAGCGGAAAATCGACCATTTCACTTCATATCATCGCGCAAGCCCAGAATCGAGGTGGTGCGGCAGCATATATTGATGCAGAGCATGCCTTTGAGCCTGGCTATGCCGCCAAATGTGGTGTTAAAGTGGAGGAACTAATTTTTTCCCAGCCGGATACGGGGGAGCAAGCGCTGGAGATAACAGAGCACTTGGTCCGTAGCGGAGCTGTAGATGTGGTAGTTATCGATAGCGTAGCTGCCCTTGTACCTAGGGCAGAGCTTGAAGGGGATATGGGGGATGCCCATGTGGGACTTCAAGCTCGATTGATGTCCCAGGCGCTTAGAAAGCTTTCTGCTACCATCCACAGATCGCAAACCGCGGTGATATTCATCAATCAATTGCGTGAGAAGGTGGGGGTTTTCTTTGGCAACCCCGAGGTTACCCCAGGGGGTCGGGCATTGAAATTCTATAGCTCGGTAAGGATCGACCTGAGAAGAGTGGAAACCATTAAAAAAGGAGACGAGCTTGTAGGGAGCCGGGTGAAGGCAAAGGTTGTAAAGAACAAAGTCGCTCCTCCTTTCAAGAACGCCGAGTTTGACATCATGTTCGCTCAGGGGGTTAGCGGCGAAGGCTGCCTCCTCGACGTAGGAGTGGGAATCGGATTGGTGCAGAAAACGGGCAGCTTCTACTCCTTTGGCGACACCCGCTTGGGTCAGGGGCGAGAGAGCGCTAAAGATTACCTGTCGGAGCATAAAGAGGTAGCCCAGGAAATCGAGCAGCAGATCCGAGCGGTAGCATTCCCTCATCTAAAGCCTAATCAAAGCAATGTAGCCGAGCAATAGAGCCCGTCATAGGCGAATAGGCGATAAAAGGCTGGGAAACTTGTGTATCCAGCCTTTTTGTGTTTATTTATGAAGACCATAACCTCTATCGAGGGCAATAAAATGAAGGGGGAGCGCGCCAGTATCTTCCTGGATGGCCTCTTCGCTTTCAGCCTGGGAAGAAACGTGGTCAAGGAGCATGGTCTCCACCCTGGGCAGGTACTTTCAGATTCCCAGGTAGAGGAACTGGCGAGCACCGACACCTACGGAAAGTGCCTTGATGCTGCCCTTCGCCTGCTGAGATATCGCCCGCGAAGCGAGTCGGAGATCAGAACCAGGCTCAGCCGAAAATTCAATACGGAAGCCATCGAGGAGGTCATTTTTCAGCTCAGGGCAAGGCAAATGATAGATGATGTCACCTTCGCAACATTCTGGAGAGAGGAGCGGGACTCCTTTAACCCCCGTAGCAGGCAGCTACTCAAAGCGGAGCTCAGGCATAAAGGGGTTGACCCAGAGATAATCGATGACGTGCTGGATGGAATTAACGATGATGAAAACGCCTACCGAGCAGCGCAAAGCAGGATGCGCGCCCTGGGAAAAGATGACTATGAAACCTTCAGGCGGAAAATGGGCGCTTTTCTACGCAGGAGAGGCTTCGGTTATGAAGTAGTCAAGCGCACCACTGAACGCCTTTGGCAGGAACGAGAGTAGCACTATTAACTTCTAAGCAGATAAATTTGTAAATAGAGAATTTGAGATAGCTTTATCTTGTCTGGAAATCTCCAGACGAAAGGGGAGATAGAAATGTTGTGGGAAATAATCGTGGCAGCGTTGGGGGGGATTGGCCTTGGGTGTGGCGTTGCTTTCCTGGCATGGCGGCTGGTTGTTGGCCGCCACATTCGCACCGCCCAAAGTGATATTGAAGCTCTCCGCAACGATGCCCAGACAAAGCACAAGGAGACGCTCCTTGAGGCCAAAGAAGAGTCGCTAAAGATCAAATCTCAAGCGGAGTCAGAAGTTCGCAAGCGTCGCGCTGAAATTCTGCGATACGAAAACAGAATCTCTCAGAAGGAGGACAACCTGGATAAGAAGCTTGATGCTTTGGAACGTCGAGAAAAGGGGGTAATCGCCAAGGAAAAGGAGGCCGAAGACCTGCATGCTCATCTTCAAGAGTTGAAACAGAAGGAGATTCAGCAATTGGAGCTTATCTCCAGGATCTCCAGCGATGAGGCGAAAGAGCTCCTGATCAAGGCGGTAGAGGATGAGGTCCATGAGGCTGTCTCACGCCGTATTCAAGAGACTGAGGCTCGGCTTAAACAGGAGGCTGCTGAGCGGGCCCGGGAGATCCTCTCACAGGCTATTCAGCGTTGTGCCACCGATGTAGTCTCCGAGAGCACCGTATCCGTAGTTCCACTACCTAGCGATGAGATGAAGGGACGCCTCATCGGGCGCGAGGGGCGGAACATCAGAGCCCTTGAGAATGCCACCGGTGTGGACCTAATAGTCGATGATACCCCCGAAGCAGTAACCATCTCGGGTTTCGATCCGGTACGTCGCGAGATCGCTCGGATCGCCCTGGAAAAGCTTATCCTTGATGGCAGAATCCACCCTGCCCGCATTGAAGATACAGTAGCAACGGCGAGAGGCGAGGTGGAGGCAACGATCCAGGCAGAAGGGGAGCGGGCAGCACACGAACTGGGAATGCCCGGTCTGCAGCCAAACCTAATCAAGCTGTTGGGTCGTCTCAAGTATCGCTTCAGCTATGGACAGAACGTACTGCAGCACAGCATCGAGGTAGCACATCTGGCCGGCATGATCGCCTCGGAGCTGGGTGCCAAGGTTGCTACAGCCAAGAAAGCGGGCCTGCTACATGATATCGGCAAGGCAGTAGATTTCCAGGTGGAGGGATCTCATGCCAAGATAGGCGCTGACCTGGTGAAGCAATGGGATAAATCTACCGAGGTGGCCAATGCCGTGGCAGAGCATCATGGGGAAACCGACTCAATGAGCATACTGGGTTTTATTATCTCTGCCGCCGATGCCATCAGCGGGGGGAGGCCAGGGGCCAGAAGGGAGTCCCTCGAGCACTACCTGAAGCGCCTGGAAGCGCTGGAAAATGTAGCCAATAGTTTTTCAGGCGTAGAGAAATCCTATGCCATCCAGGCTGGTCGCGAGATCCGTATTATGGTTAAACCTACCGAGATAGATGACCTTGAAGCGTTGAGGCTTTCCCGAGACATTGTTAAGAAGATCGAGGAAACCCTTGAGTATCCGGGCCAGATAAAGGTGACGGTTATCAGAGAAACCAGAGCAGTCGACTACGCAAAATAGGAGAAATATTGCGAATTCTCATGGTGGGCGATATAATCGGCAGGCCTGGCAGACGGGCAGTGCGTACGTTATTGCCCGGATTACGCCAAGAATATGCCCTAGATCTGGTAATCGCCAATGGTGAAAACGCTGCCGGGGGTCTTGGCCTAACCAAGGAAACAGCAGAGGAACTCTTTGAGGCCGATATCGATGTCATCACCTCGGGAAACTATATCTGGGATCAACGGGAGATTATACCCTCACTCGATAGCAATCTGGCTATCCTGCGCCCACTAAACTACCCACCGAATGTTCCCGGTCACGGCTACCTAATAAGGAAGGGTATCCTAGTGGCAAACCTACTGGGGCGTACCTTTATCGGAAACTTCGATTGCCCCTTCCGAGCAATGGACCAACTACTCGAGGAACTCGGTGATGACAAACCCCCCGTAATCATCGTTGATTTTCACGGCGAGGCCACCTCAGAAAAGGTAGCCATGGGATGGTATCTAGACGGCCGGGTCAGCGCGGTGTTGGGCTCTCATACCCATGTTGGCACCATCGATGCCCGGTTGCTGCCCAAAGGTACCGCCTTCATCACCGATGTTGGCATGACCGGCCCCCTCGATTCAGTGATAGGGGATGATATTGATATGGCGCTCACGAGGTTTCTTACCCAGCTTCCTCATCGCTTATCAGTGGGCAAGGGAAATGTCCTGTTGAATTCCGTTCTAATAGAGGTGGATGAGAGCACAGGCAGGGCGAATTATATAAGCCGAATCGACCGGGAAATAGAATAAATATGCTATGAAAGTTGATCTCCACATTCATACTACGGCCTCCGATGGGCGATTGAGCCCGGAGGAGGTGGTGCGTGTTGCAGTGAAACAGGGACTGAGCGTGATCGCCATCACCGACCATGACTCTCTAGCAGGGATTGAACCAGCCCTTCTAGCAGCCGAGTCCCTCCCCCCCCTAAGAGTGATACCAGGCCTTGAGATAAACACAGACATCCCCAACAGTGAGGTTCATATTCTGGGTTACTTCATAGACAATCAGGATAAGGAGCTCAAGCAAGCTCTCCAAAAGTTGCGCAACTCCCGTGAGGCACGAGCGCTGAAGATGATTACCAGGCTTGGGGAATTAGGGATCGATATTACGTGGAATCGAGTCCTGGAGTTAGCCGGGGGTGCCTCCGTGGGGCGACCGCACATCGCTCAGGCGATGTTTGAGGGGGGTTATATCTCTTCCTTCCATGAGGCATTTACCAAATACATCGGTCGGCTGGGACCAGCGTACGTCGAACGGGCGAGGCTCTCCCCACAAGAGGCAGTTAAGCTAGTTGTCAATGCAAAGGGTCTACCCGTGCTGGCACACCCGGCAGATATCGACAACGTCGAGGAACTCGTGGTCAATCTGAAAGGGGTCGGCTTGGTGGGCCTGGAGGCATACTACGACGGATATGACCGGACGTTGATCGATAGCTTGGTCCACCTAGCTGCCAAGCATGGGCTGATCACCTCCGGGGGCAGCGACTTTCACGGTCTCGGGATAGACAATGAGACACCCATCGGAGGAGTAGATGTCCCCTTTGATTGCGTCGAGCGTCTTATAGCCTTAAAGGAGCTATATCCCTAAAGGATTATACAGCATTGAAGTGGCATACAGAGACAATAGATTTCTCCTCGGATGGAGGTACACTGCATGGGGAGATACTTCTCCCCAATAGTAAAGGCCCCTTCCCGGCAGCGGTTCTTTGCCACGGGATAGGATCCGGGCACAGCGCCATGAGTCCCAGCGCCCAGAGATTAGTGCGCCGAGGCATAGCTACCCTCACCTTCGATTTTCGAGGGCACGGTAAGAGCGAGGGGGTACTCAATGGCGACCTCGCTCATGACGCCATGGCAGCGGTGGAATTTATACGTCGCCAGGTCAATATCGACCCCCAACGCATCGCCCTGGTAGGGCATAGCATGGGAGCGATAGCAGCCATTCATGCGGCCACCACTCTACAAAATATCCAGGCTCTGGTTTCACTATCCAGTCCCTCTGAGTTCAACAGCCAATTTGCTGAGGGTTGGGCTCCCCTCTATCCCAAGGCAGCACGGGCAGGAAGCCTCGTCATTGAGTTTCCTCATATCGGATACCTGCCTATGTTGGGGAAGTTCCAGGGAATGATCTCCAGGCTCTGGATGTGGATTCAGGGTTATCGACTACGTATTAATCTGGAGGAAAGTCTGGATTCCTGGGAAAAGCTCAACCCTTCTACCAATATAGAGGAAATGGGGGCCTTCCCTAAGCTTTTTATTCATTGTAAAGGGGACAAGTGGGTCCCTTATGAAGGAGTCCTTGAGCTCTATGAGAGGGCCCAGCCGCCAAAGGAGTTGTTACTATCCGAGGGCGGTTTTCACGCCGCCCCCCTTTTCCCAGGCAAGCTCAGGGAGAAATGGATTTCATGGCTCGTTTCTGTGTTAACCTAGGCAAGGGTGATCGGTTATGCTAATCCAGTTGATACTCCTAACAATAGGCGCTTATCTCTACGGGGCGATACCTACATCTTACATCGCGGGCCGGCTACTCAAAGGGATCGATATAAGGACTTACGGCAGCGGAGCATCCAGCGGGTCCAATGTATGGCATTCAGTGTCCCGCTGGGCAGTAGTCCCTGTAGGGATCTTCGATGTCCTAAAAGGCACCATCCCGGTAGCTATCGCATGCTATGTTCTGGGTTTCGATATTTGGGCAGTAGGAATCGTGGGGCTGGCTGCTATAGCCGGTCACAGCTGGTCCATCTTCCTCGGCTTTGACGGAGGGCGAGGGTTCGCCACCATGATAGGCGTGCTCATCATTATTGCCCCGTGGGAACTCCTGTTGTTTATCGTCATTTGTCTCCTCGGCATCGCCCTACTGAAGAACTCACCATTGGGGATGATCCTCGGTGCCGCTGCCATGCCTCTTGCCAGCTTAGCGTGGTACTTAGCCAGCTTAGATCTGCCCGGAGAATCCGCAGAACTAGAACGGGTCTGGGTTACGCTTGGCATGTTGCTTCTCATAATTCTCAAGCGGCTCTTAGCAGAGCGCACTATCCCCCTTAACAACTGGAAGCGGGTAATGATTTATCGTTTGCTCCTGGACCGGGATACCCGTGACCGGGAGGCATGGATTCACCGAACTCCCTCCAATATGAAGGATCCGGCACAAAAGAAATGAGATGCTTGACCCACCCAGAGGTGGAAACAAACCTGAGCTGTGGCCGCTGTGGGAGCCCTATCTGTCCGAAATGTATGGTGCAGACGCTTGTAGGACCGCGTTGCCCCGACTGTGCGAACTTGAAACGCCTGCCCACCTATGATATATCCCTTCGGCATTATCTGATTGCCGTCGGGGTGGGCATTGCTGTTGCAGCTGCTGCCGGCTTTATCTGGGCCCTGATCTGGAGGGCAGTACCCTTCCTGTTCCTCTCCCTCTTAATAGCGGCAGGTATCGGCTATGCTATTGGTGAACTCATCAGCCTTGCCACTAACCGGAAGCGCGGCCCCGGCCTACAAACCATCGCCGGCATCAGTGTGGCGGCAAGCTTTGCTGTCTACTACCTTTTCGTCCCCTGGTTAAGCCTCTACGCCCTAATCGGTCTTGCCCTTGCCATCCCTATCGCCGTTACTCGGCTCCGTTAGCCGTTAGGATGTCATAGCAATGAAGTGCTTATTGGTAGCGCATACGGGATTCGAACCCGTGATCTCCTCCTTGAGAGGGAGGTGTCCTAAACCACTAGACGAATGCGCCTCTTTACCCCTCGACAATTTAGCCTTAGTAAAAATTTTGATATGACTAACCCCGTAGCGTCCACCCGCCTTCCACATTGACTCTCACTGCAGAGAGCATAATATACAACGTATCAAGATGTCAACATCTTTCGAATAGTCATAGTGACCAAAATCTTCATCGAGGTTGCATACTGCATATTATACTATATACATGTTCACCCACTATCGATTGACAAGAATATGTAATTTCATGTACGCTTATTTCTCTGAGAAGTGAAAGTAACGGGAATGGAAGCGAAAAACGAAGGAGATACACAATATGCTGACCCTACCAGCTTGGGATCTAACCTTAACGACGTAGAAGGCAAGACCAAGAAGCCCTATCGCGAGCTTCTAGCCCTAAGCCGGATATCAGCTGCAGTCAGCGGGTTGTGGGATTTGGATGCTGTCCTTAACGTCGCCCTAGATACCGTGCTTGAGATTATGAAGGGTACTATCGGAGGGATCCTCATTATAGATGAACAAACGCAAACGCTCTCCTACCGCGTCTACCGTGGACTGTCCGACAAATATGCTGAGGAGATACGACTCGAGATCGGTGAGGGTATTGCCGGCAGGGTGGCCCAAAATGGAAAGGCCGTGCTGCTCGAGGACATTTCTACCGACCCGCGCGCTGCCTGGCTCACTCTGATAAGCACAGAGGGTCTCAAGGCATTTCTAAGCGTCCCTCTCCG
>DAOUEU010000018.1:0-10244 GCA_034430255.1 Dehalococcoidia bacterium
TTGCTATCCTATCGGCAGAAAGATAGAGCTCCTCTTTGCTCACTACCATGTTTACCAGTCCGATACGAAGAGCCTCCTGAGCATCGATGCGATCGCCGGCAAGGAGTATCTGGAGAGCCTTCCCCTTCCCGATTGCGCGGGGTAGTGTCTGTGTGCCTCCCGCTGCGGGTATCATGCCTAGGGATACCTCAGGGAGTCCAAAAACGGTTTCCTCGGATGCGATCCTGATATCGCAAAGCAGGGCAATCTCCACGCCAGAGCCAAGGACGTAGCCATGGACCGCAGCTATGAGGGGCTGTTTCAGGCTGGAAAAAAGACCCCAGATATCGCGCTCCCATCTTACCTGGCGGGCGATGATCGGCGATGGGGCGGTGCCAAACTCGGTGGGATCAGCGCCCACGCAGAAGGCTCGTTCCCCAGCCCCCTTGAAAATGGCGATGAGCACACCCGGATCGTCCCTGATGGCAGTAAGAACCTGATAAAGCTCATCGCGCATCTTAAGGTTGTAGCGGTTTAGAACCTCAGGGCGATTAAGCGTGACATATGCGATGTCATCCCACTTTTCATAGACGATGGTTTCAAAGCCGTTCACGTAATTATTTTACCACAATACCTGCAAAAAAATCAGGGGCTGAGAAGCCATCTATATTTTAAACGTGTGCTTTCCCCAAACTAGTGGTTATTCCTTGGCGTATTAATGGTGATACTAAATGATACGGGTGATGAGCTCCTGGTGGTTGATCTCGGTGTTGTAGAGACTAATGGAATAGGAATTCATGGGATAGCTGGGGTTGGCGAGAAAGCGAAAGGTGGCGTTTTAAATAGGCTAAACCCCAGAGCAATGGCCATGAAGCCTGTCTTGAGATGAGATAAAATTTTATATACCTTTAAACTGCGGCGGCCTCTTCTCCTTGAAAGCCCTGATCCCCTCCATCCGGTCACTGGTGGTTTGAATCAGGAAATAGAGGTCGGCTTCGAGCCGTAATCCCTGCTCCAGGGTGAGATCCATCCCTTTGTGAACTGCTTCCCTGGCATATCTCAAGGCGATGGGACCATGGGAGATTATCCTCCCTACCCACTCCTCCGTCTCCTGAAGGAGCTTCTCAGCAGATACTACCTTGCTAACTAAACCGATGCGAAAGGCCTCCTGGGCATCGATGGGTTCCGCGGTGAGGACTATCTCCAGTGCCTTTCCCTTGCCTACCAGTCGAGGCAACCGTTGTGTCCCACCGCCACAGGGGATAAGACCATGAGCAGCGTGGGGGAGGCAAAAACTGGCCCTCTCTGAGGCGATCCTAATATCGCAGGCAAGTGCCAACTCAAATCCCTCGCCCAGGGCAGCGCCGTCGATGGCAGCGATTGTCACTCTCTCCAGGCTGGCAATGTCTTCGGGGGTATCGCATACTGCAGACCATCCCTTGAGCTCTTTGCCTGAGCAGAAAGAGCCTCCTGCGCCTTTGAGGACCACCACGCTAATATCCTCATCCTGATTAATCCTCTGGCAGGCATCAGCTAGTTCCTTTACCATCTGTGTATTTATTGCGTTACCCACCTGAGGGCGATTGAGGGTAATATAGCAAACCTGCCCTTTCTTCTCATGGATAATCGTCTGATAATGCATGCTAAACCCTGGAAAACAAGAAGACTACAAAAGATGATAACCAAGTGCGAGGATAGTGTCAAGGCAGATTGATATTGACCTTTTCACTGGGGTATGCTATATTACGTAAAACTGAATAATGAAACCAGAGGTGCCCAAGCGTGAGCAAGGGCTTAATTGGAACGCAAGCCGGTGAGAATCCGGCGCAGTACCGCCTACTGTAACCCTGAATGAGTTCGGGGGAGTCAGAACGCCAACCTCTGGATTTCCAGTAGCCTCCGCGGAGAAAAGGGGGTGGGAAGCATGCTCAGATAGCTTGAGGTTCCCCTCGTTCTGCAGAGCGAGGGGATTTTTTTGTTCTGATATTTGAAGGGGGTTTTAATGAAAAGGTTAGCTTTGATTTTGTTTGCTTTAGGCTCTGCGCTGATTTTAGCCGGCGCTCTCATCCCGGTCACAGCTTCTTCTACATCATCACCGTCAAATACGATACAATCGCTGGAGATAACCGATGACCACGGGAGAACGGTCACTATAGCAGATACCCCGGAGCGCATTATTTCCCTTGCTCCCAGTGCTACTGAGATCTTATTTGCCCTCGGTGTGGGAGACAAGGTGGTCGGAGTTACCGATTACTGCGACTATCCGGAAGAGCTGGTGGATAAAATAGATACCGGCAAAATACAAAAAGTCGGCGCTCCCTTCCCCGGATTCAATTTGGAGACCATCGTGGATTTAGAGCCCGATGTGGTTTTCGCTATCGGTGCGACGGTTCCAGATTATGTCTATGATCTAGATGAATTAGGAATTCCGGCGATCGTCCTCAATGCAAAGGACATTGATGGTATTTCCCATGACATTGAGGTGGTGGGAGAAGTAATCGGCAAGGAAGAGGAGGCGGAGGTATTAGTTGCCGATTTAGGAGACGACATCGATGAGATCGTAGCTAAGGTTTCTGGTGCCTCAATACCGAGCGTTTTTTACGGCGCTGACGTTAGCACTCCCAGTGTACCGTGGACTGCGGGCAGTGGCACCTTCATCGATGCCTTCATTACCATGGCGGGAGGTCAAAATATCGCAGAAGAGGTCGATGGATGGACCACCTTTAACCTTGAGGATTTGGTGGATGCTAACCCTGATATTATAATACTTGGTGGCGCTCTTTGGGGTGTCTCCGCCGCTGATGTGGTGAGCGAACCGGTATGGGAAGACCTGGATGCGGTGAAGAATGAGAGGATCTATGCTATTGATGATACTACGCTTGTGCGCCCTGGACCGCGTATCGCCGAGGGGTTGGAGCTACTAGCAACGTTGATTCACCCCGAGCTCTTTGAGGACTAGCTTGAGGACTGCTGCATTCCAGCGGCGCTGGTGTCTAGCGTGAATAAAGCTGGATTACCATATATGTGCTTAGGTGATTAGATTTGTTCACTAGAGATTTGTTCACCAGATTAAGGCAAAATCGCAGGTTGCTGATACTACTGGCGATGGGGGCGCTCCTGTTTTTATGCATGCTTATCGCCGTTTCTCTCGGGGCAGTTTACATCTCTCCGCTAAATATCATTAAGATGGTAATTGATAAGATAGGGCTGTTCCATTACACCGCCACCTGGCAGCCAAGCGATGAGACCATCCTTTTTCTAATCAGGCTACCCAGGGTCGTTGCCGGGGCATTGGTGGGGGCAGCTCTGGCATCGGCGGGGGTGCTGTTCCAGGGGATGCTGCGGAACCCGATGGCTGACCCCTACATTATAGGCACCTCGGCAGGTGCTGCCTTTGGAGCTACCATTGCCATGATGCTCCCGGTAAGTGTTGCCTTCCTCAGCTTTGGGCTGGTGCCAATCGCCGCCTTTTTCGGGGCACTGGGTGCTGTCCTCCTGGTGTATAACCTGGCCAAAGTAGGAGGCAAAACACCCATTGTGAGCATGCTCCTCGCCGGGTTTGCCGTAAGCGCGATGTTGACCGCTGTCGTTTTCTTCATGGTGACCCTGAGTGGCAGGCATGGGCTTCTGCAGAACGTCTATTCTTTCCTCATGGGAAGTATCTCGGTAACCGGCTGGACACAGATTGCCCTCATTGCTCCGCTGATCATAGGAGGTATTGTCGCTGCACGCTTCCTTGCCTTTCGTCTCAATGCTCTCTCACTGGGGGAGGAGGGTGCTGCATATCTGGGGATCGATGTGGAGCGGGAAAAACTTATTATCCTTGCCCTGGGCTCCTTATTAACGGCAGCGGCAGTCTCCATAAGCGGGCTCGTGGGCTTTGTTGGACTGGTAGTTCCCCATGCAGTTAGGCTGGTGCTGGGCCCCGACCACCGCCTTCTCCTGCCAGCAGCAGCGCTTTCTGGCGGTGCCTTCCTTGTCCTCGCCGACCTCTTTGCCCGCACCGTGCTTGCCCCCAGTGAGATACCAATAGGGATCCTGACTGCTATCATCGGGGCACCGTTCTTCATTTACCTGTTGAGGCACACCAGAAGGGAGTATGCCTTTTGATGATTAGCATTAAGCAGGTCTCTTTTTCCTATGGTGACAACCCGGTTTTACGTCAAATCAACCTATCAGTAGGGGAAGGAGAAGTGGTGGCTCTTCTGGGGCCAAATGGCTCGGGGAAGACTACCCTCATAAAGCTCGTTAGCGGTGTGCTGAGACCCGCAATTGGAGATATACATCTTAACGGCTCAATATTGTGCAGGATGAAGCGGAGGCAGGTGGCGCAGCGCGTCGCTGTAGTGCCGCAGCAGTTCAGTATGCCCTTTGCCTTCACCCTGAGGGAGGTGGTGCTTCTGGGCAGGACCCCCTTTCACAGTATCTTCTCCGATGAGGGGGAGCGGGACCATAGCGTGGTGCAGCAAGCTATGGAGCATGTCGGCATCGCATCCCTAAAGGAGCGTTTCTTCAATGAACTAAGCGGAGGGGAGCGGCAAAAGGCGATCCTTGCCATGGCCCTGGCTCAAGAACCTAGAATATTACTTCTGGACGAGCCCACAGCGCACCTGGACATCAACCATCAGGTGGAGATCCTCGACCTGGTGCGGCGCCTCAACCGAGAACAGGGGATCACCGTTATCGGAGTGATGCATGACCTCAACATGGCTGCCCTCTACTTCGAAAGGCTCATTCTGCTTAAAGAGGGTAGCATCTTTGCTGATGGCACTCCTGAAGAAGTGCTCACCGCCGAAACTATAGAAGAGGTCTTCTCTGCCTCGGTTCAGGTAACAAGGCACCCCTCTACTAATACGCCCCATGTAGTGGTTGTACCCAGGTAACTCCTGACATAATAAAGGCTGTAACTATCTCAATTATCTTTCATTTGTTCAGCACACTTAGTCTCCTTCTTGTAGGGACTCCTGTCACGGTGCTGAATTTTCAGCATCCAATTGCACTGTTTATACTCTCCATTCTACCGTCCTAACGTTTTCCTGACTGGATTATTCAAAATATACGCGGTTACAGATAACACACTTTCCGCTTGACTCTGCATGTGCTCGTTAAAATCTCTCTGCCATAATTTTTATCGAAGTTAGCGAGGATATCCATGAGCTTGCTGGTGGGGTGAATCGCAGGGTGGGGCATCAAGCAGCGTATTTAGGCACCGCAGCTTGCCGAAGGGCGATTCGCTGTAACTGCTGGACAAAGGAGTGGCACGGAAATATAATGGCGCAGAAGCGTGTTGCCGAACCTATGGGTAGCGGTTGTCTGAAACCATGCTAGGATCACTGATGTAGTTGAGGTTAAGCTGGATGGTCCCCAGCTGAGGGAGATAACTCCCGGCTGGACTGTTGAGGATATCCAGGCTTTAAATGAGCCTAAATTAGTAGCAGTCGAGGACATCGAGGAAGTGGAGTTATGACCATTCCATTGAAACCGGTAATACTAATTACTAAAGAGGAGATACATAGGGAAGTCTTTAGGCTGGCCCAAGAGATAAGCATAGACTATGATGGTAAAAATCCCCTTCTCCTGGGCATTCTCAAGGGCTCTTTCGTTTTTATGGCTGACCTTGTCCGACTTCTGGAAATCCCGGTGGAGATAGAGTTCGTCAGCCTCTCAAGCTATGGCTCGGCAAAGGTTAGCTCGGGTAAAGTCAAGGTGGTGAAAGGGCTGCGCTCCACGCTCGAGGGGAGGGATGTCCTGGTTGTGGAGGATATTGTAGATACTGGCCTCTCAACAAACCATTTATTGGATTACTTGCACAGGAGAAAGCCTGCCTCGGTTAAGCTCTGTGCCCTGCTTGATAAACCAGCTAGGCGAAAGACCGCAGTTCATATCGATTACTTGGGCATTACCGTCCCCGATAGGTTCGTGGTGGGCTACGGACTAGACTTGGATGAGAAATTCCGCAATTTACCCGATCTCTGCATCTTGGAGGATTGAATGAGCATAGAAAAGCTTATTCAAGTAGCTAAAGGAGAGGCCTCTGCCGACCTGATTCTGGCCAATGCCAGGGTGGTGAACACCCTGAGTGGCGAGATCGAGGAGGGAAATGTTGCCATTTACGGTGAAAGGATTGCTGGCATTGGAGATTATCAGCTGGGCGTGGAGGTGATCGACCTTGCGGGTAAATACCTCTCCCCCAGTCTGATAGATGGCCACATACATCCCGAAAGCTCCATGCTACACATCGCCCGCTATGCCGAGGTGGTGGTTCCACGCGGCGTTTCAGCAATAGTGACCGACCTCCACGAGATCACCAATGTTAAGGGGCTCGAGGGTGCGAAATACATGCTCGACTCGGCAAAGAACATACCCCTGGACCTATATTTCATGGTCCCCTCTTGTGTACCCGCAACCTCACTTGAGACCTCTGGTGCCAGGCTTGAGGCGGAGGATATCGCCTTTGCCCTATCGTGGGAGAACACCATTGGGCTGGGGGAGGTAATGAACTTCCCCGGCGTGCTGGCAGCCGATGGGGAGGTTCTGGCAAAGATAGCTGCATCGCAGGGTAGAGTGATCGATGGGCATGCCCCGGGGCTTAAAGGGAAGGGCCTCAATGCCTACATTGCCTGTGGCATCCTTTCCGACCATGAATCTATCTCCCTTGAGGAGGCGAGGGAGAAGCTTAGGCGGGGCATGTATGTAATGATCCGGGAGGGTTCCTCGGAGAAGAATATGGAGGAACTCCTTCCGCTGGTGACCGATAAGACATATAAAAGGTGTTTGTTCGTTGTCGATGACCGAAGCTGTGCCGACCTGTTGCGAGATGGCGATATAGATGCCGTGGTGAGGAAGGCAATTAAACTGGGGCTGGATCCAGTGCGCGCAATACAACTGGCCACGGTAAATACCGCTGATTACTTCAGAATCCCTGGCCAGGGAGCGATTGCACCGGGCTATGTTGCAAATCTCGTGGTAACCGGTGACCTTGTCAGATATCAGGCGGAGATGGTGTTTTACCGTGGGAAATTGGTAGCCAGAGATGGCAAGCCGCTTTTTTCGCCCGTGTTGCGGGAGGACAAGTCGATGATCCATACAATGAGGGTTAAACCATTCGGTATAGAGGCGTTAAAGATACCTGCGGAGAAACGGAATTATCTCATTATCGAGATTGTCCCCAATCAGATAATCACTAAAAAGCTGGCGGGGAGGTCTAAGGTTGCGGGTGGATTTGTTGTGCCCGATCCCGAGCGGGACATCCTCAAGCTGGTGGTGGTGGAAAGGCATAAGGCTACCGGAAATATCGGCCTGGGGCTGGTGAAAGGTGTTGGGCTTAAGCGTGGGGCGTTGGCTTCATCCATTGCCCATGATTCCCATAACATCATCGCTGTGGGTGTGGAGGATAACGATATATTTATAGCAATTAAGGAGGTAGAGCGACTGGAGGGTGGGCTGGTCATCGCTGCAGATGGCAAGATTTTAGATGCGCTTTCTTTACCTATCGCCGGTTTATTATCAGAAGAGCCGCTTGAGACTGTGGTCAATAAGCTGGAAAAGCTTGAAAAAACCGCCGCAGACCTGGGAACGAAGCTTGCCTCACCATTTGCCACCCTCTCATTTTTAGCCCTCCCTGTGATACCTGAGTTGAGGCTTACCGACATGGGACTGGTAGACGTGATAGAGTTTAAGCTCCTGGAATAAAAAGAAAGGTGGGTAAAAGACAATGACAGCGGCATGCGGAATCGCTTGTGAAGTCTGTATGGCCCATGAAAAGGGGATTTGCCCCGGATGCGTTGCTGGGACCGATGCCAAGGCACCTACAATGGTGGAGTGGCTTAAGGGGATAGGGATATCATGTCCGGTGCTTGAATGTGCCATAAAGAATAGGGTGGATTACTGCCTTAGATGTGAAAATTTGCCCTGTGATATCCTTTATAAGGCAGAGCACCCTTATAGCAAGAGCTTTCTCGATCTTTTTAAAAAGATTAAAGAGATGCTGAAAAAGTAAGCAGACCTCGCTTGCTCGTGATTAGCGGGAAAGTGAGATAGTGTCATAATTTCACGAAAGGGAGAGGGCAAGATATTGTCATGCAAACCTTTCTCGCCCTCTCCTTATACCTCTGCAAAGAGCGACATCAGTGCTCAAATAAACGAGAGTCCCCCTGGCTTAGAAGGCGCAAAACTTGAGGAATCTTTTACCGTTTCCTTCTAACTGTACTAAGCTAGTAATGCATCTGAGAAAGGTCGGTTTTTCCTTGAGGGTAATCTTAGGATGTGGTAATTTTTACAGTTTAATAATCCCTCATAAGTGTCATTTTGAGTTAGCACTCGGTTTTTTAACAGGTGAATTCCCTACTCTTTCTATTATGCTAAATGAGACCACTCAAAGAATCTGATGATTGAATTAGGTATACCGCTGATCATGTGTAGCAACTTGGATACAAGAAAAGCAGTTACAACTCCAATGAGGGCACCGGCAACAATATCCAAAGGGTAGTGAATACCACAGTAAACCCGTCCGAAGCACCAGAGGAAGGCCAGGCAGCCAATAACTATCCCCGCTTTGCGGTTGCTCATCCAAACTGCTGTGGCGAAAGTAAAGGCGACTGCAGCAAGCTCGCTTGGGAAGGAGGGGTCTGTACGCAGATAGCCAAGCAAACTGATCGTGTGAACTTCGGATGGACGCGGACGGTGGAAGATATCGGTCATAAGAAGAATCCAGAGGCAGGTAAGCGCTACTGCGAAAGCGGTGGCGACAACCGCTCTCTGATTGCGCTTCCTCTGGCTCAAGCTCCGTGCACCAAACCACAGGGCTATTATGCTCAAAGCCAGACATGTTGCTATAAAAGAGTCATCTCCAATTACGCTCATGAATTCGTCAAACAGGGGTACTCGTCCCACCAGCCCATTCAACCAGAGTAAAATTTTCTCGTCAGCATAAAGAATTGCGGACATGTTCAGTGCTCACTATTAAAACGACGTCCAATCGCCTGAAGAAAGGTCATCTCCTTCAGAGCATCAAGCCCTTGAGGTGATGGCTTCTGGTGATTAATACTTATTGCTCTTTTAGAAAGTGATGAGACTAAAATGGTTGACACCAGCCCAATCAAGGCGCCAGTCACAAAGGCAGCAATAGTTTCCCTTTCCCCGAAAAACCACTTGCCCCCCTCATGAATTGTAATTAAGGGCTCGGCAGTACGGTCGCCCGTGGCATAGAACAACGCAAAACCCCCCACGATAGCTAGAGTGCCGAAAATATAATTAACCAAGGGACACCTAAAGATCGATAATCCGTTGATGCCAGCGCGGGTCACTGCTATCTGCAGCACACCAATAGATGATAGGAATGCCATAAGGAAGTAAGCCCTGAAGTATTCCCAAAAGAGGGGCGCATCTTCAATCGTAGCCAGGCTCACCGGATGTAGACTCCATAGAATCACTGACACTATAACCAGAGCGACCATTATCAAGATTAGATATATGCAGAGTTCGTACTTCATAGCCCTTCTTGTTCTTTTCTCCGGCAATAGTAGGTTTGCTATGTTATCCCGATATTCCTGCGGTCTTTCATTGGAGTATCTCCCTGACTTAACAGCACTTCGCTTACTCAATGCTCTATCCCGAATCCGGCCAACCCGCATCCTTGAGCCCGACAGCCTGTTCCTGCGCCCAGTTGCCTTGAGAATTTGACAGATATAGAACGACATCATAATATCATCTATGCCATTTGGTTGTCTCGATTATTGTATCTGAAGGCTCCTAGAAGTCGGGAATCAAGATGAAATGTTTTATACGCTGGATAAAGACGCCCGTTGTTACTGCTATAGCCTATTTAACCTGCCCTGAGACAGCTGACTCTGCTACAAAAAACTGTAGATATAGACCTTCTTTTATGATACGATTCAGTTGATAACGGATAAAGAGGCACTGATAAAAGAGCTGCACAGAGTGACGAAACCGGACGGCCTTCTATCAATACTTGCCGAGCACATAAAGGTAGAAGATGTTGCGCAACTAGCAGAGAAGGAAGGGCTGTTCTCCTTGAGGAATCGGGACGGTAAGCTTTTAAACTTTAAAAAGGGGTTATAACATGAGCAGACTGAATAGTAACACTTTGGCTATCCAGACATTTGCCCTCACCAAGAGGTTTGACGGACTGATGGCAGTAGACAGCATCGATTTGGAAATCAGGAAGGGCGAACTCTTCTCCCTGCTCGGCCCCAACGGCGCCGGTAAGACCACTACCATCAATATGCTTTGCTGCCTCCTCAAGC
>DAOUEU010000019.1:0-24577 GCA_034430255.1 Dehalococcoidia bacterium
TCTATTATCGCTTGCTCTGAGGGTGCTTCCCATAGGCAGGCCATCTTTCCGGCTCCAACCGCTGACCAAGTAGTAATACAGTAGGTATCTGTGGTAAATCCTTCTATCACCGCCTTAGTGACGGCCATTTGGTTCACGCTCGTTGCTGACCTTGGGTCTATGGTGTGAATCACCAGGTACCTTGCCATTTTAGTTATCTCCTTTTCTCTCGAATTTATCGGGCTGTTTAAGTGCAATTAGCTGACCACTCCACCGCCCCCAGGTGAAGAAGTCAGCTTTTATCTAACATAGGCATTACCTCCCTCGCTTTATAGGCAGTGAGCCAGGGCTGCTTCTGCAAAATGCGCAATAGGCTAGCTTAGGATAGGGAATAATACTCCGTAATTCTTTGTTTGTCAATCCCAGTATAATTGGAGCGCAAGAACAGGCTGGCGGGCTTAAGGATGCGGGTTGGCGGGATGCAGGCTGGGGGCAATTGGCGAGGAGCAACAATCGGCATGTGGATGGCGGAAATAGCGATCCATCAGAAATTCACCGAATTATGGCAGTCATTTTTATGAGATTGCTGAAATAGTCTCAATCAACCCCCAAATCCCCCAATCTTGGGGGACTTGTCAAAGCTGGGGGACACCCCCAGAACCCCGGAAGTAAGTATCCTGCACCTCTTTATCAGCGGTCTCTTTATAAGGGTATATATATATAAATATCTAGGGAAAAGTTTATTTATGGGTGTTGTTCTGATGATAGCATGGACACAACTAAAAAAGGGCTATCTCCAAATGATAGCCCTTTTTATACCATTCTACTTGATATGGCGGTACGGTCTATAGTTGTACTATGTGCTCGGGTTTGCCACGCGCCCGACAAACAGAACAGCGCCGGTCTCGATGTCGCGGATCAGGAATATAAAGGGATGGTCGAGGGTAACCTCAACAGGCTGCTCCGGTGCTGCCGTCAGGGACATAATAACGGCAGTTGCGGCTGCTGCCTCTGTACCCGCTTCGTCCACAGAGACGAATGCCTTGTGAAGGATATCAGAGATGAACAGGTCGCGGGCACCGGTCATGCCTGAGAAGTCGGCCGCTCCTGAGAAGGCAACTGGCATGCCCATCGCAGCAAGCGTGTTGACCAGGCTGAACTCCGATTCAAATTCGAATTTGGGCATGGTCAGCTGGACCTTACGGTATTTCAGGTCATTTGTGATGGCATCTACGATGTCGGCATCCAGAGTGCCTTCAAAATCATCAAACTCACCGTTATTGGGAAGCAGGATCACCATTGATAGCTCACGTCCATCGTAAGGCAGTTCAACTGCCTGATACCCTTCGCCCTCTGAATAGCCAAAGGACTCGGTCTGAGTCATCATCGGCACGGTGACCTCGCTGCCATCGAGCAGATGGAAAGTGCCGTCCCCTGTCATATCCTCGCTGAAGGGATTCAGCCACGCTGCATTGAAGTAGATCGCATTGGTGAGAACAAGCCGGGTCAATGTATCGATGGCGCCCTGCGGGATGAGGTCTTCTATCCTGCCCTCCGTCCGGTCACTGACCCAGTTGTTGATGGGGATGCGGGATGATTCCGGCGCGTTTATGAAATCGAGGAGCCTCAGCCCGGCACCGTAGTTCTCCGCCAGGACGTCGAGGAACTCATTGAGAAATTCATAGTCTTCCTGTCCCCAGATTGAATTGGCGATGTTCAGCCGGAAGCCCTCTTCGTCCTTGCCCTCGGCGCCCTCACCGCGACTGGCGAGCTTAAGGTCCAGGCCATTTAATGCGGGGTGCAGACGCTCCTGTGGGAGGGTGAAGTGGAGTGTATCCGCCATCTGCTGTTCGGTCTCGTTGCGGGCACCGGCGTATGTCATAGCCAGTGCAACGGAGATGCTGTACGGAGAGTAGAACAGGTTCCCCTCCTCCTCGCTGAGTGCCTGATAGAGGTCGAAGGCGAATGCAGTATTTCCGTCCACCAGCTCGGTTAGCTCCGAGGCGGTGACATCGGGCGAGGTCGAACGCGGCTTGTCCGATTGTGCCATACTTATCGCCTGGCCACAACCAGCCAGGCTCAGCGGTATTATCAACATCAATAGAGCGAGTAGTGTCCTTTTCATGGTAATTACCTCCACTTAAATTTTAACCAAAGGCATCTAATTAGCCTCATTATATTATAGACGGATTTGGAGCTAAAAAGGTTCCACTGTTTATCCCCAGAAATGCTGTGCTGCATGGGAATTGGATGATATTGATTTAACCGGCTACTCGATCAATGTCCGGTGGTAGCTAACGGCTCATGGTGAATGAATGGGGACTCTGTCTGAGACACCCGGATTTACAAATACTGTCGCGCTGCAGGAGAGTGCTTGTATCAACCCCGCTGGTAGACGATCCCGTATCCACCTGGAGGAAAGGTGAAATCGATGGCGTCGTAATCGCATACGGCATAGCACGATGCACACTCGGTACAGAATTTCTTGTAGGCTTTTTCCAGTACTGCTTTGCCGTCTCGGATCTTCCACAGGTTCATACCGCAGATTATCACGCAGTTCTTGCACCCCACGCACTTCTCATGATCGACCGTGATAAAATCTACCGGCGACTCGATCACTGTTACCAGGTCTCTCTTTTCTATTGAGTACTTCTCCATGATTACTCTCCTCCTGCAGGTGCCTGCATCATACCCTTCAGCATGGGGGCCATCATCTTGGTGCCAGCGAGGAAACCCTTAATTTTATCTCTCGAGGCTTCTTCGGCTATAGGGAAGTAATAGCGCGACATGAAAAGCAGTTGCGGTATCATGTCCACCATAATCGCCGGTACTCGCAACATGCCATGTGCATGTGGTTCGGCAAAGGTCAGCATACCGTAGAACATGGCATCGGCAAGGTTGTCGAAGAGGTCAAAGAAGGTCTGTGACGTCCATGCAGCAAAAAAGTCTCTAAGCACGGTGCCGGATGTAAAATCGACACCCACCGGTGATACTTTAAGCTCCTCCATATATTGTTTGAAGTATTCCTTGGAGAAATCACTATCCTGGTGAGCTCGCACTGCAACCTGGGCGGCCAGCCGCGACGAATACATTGCCTGCCACACACCTTCGGCCATGAACGGCTCCGGTACACCTGCCGCGTCACCGGTAAGCATGAGACCGCCGGTGAAAATCCTTTCATTAAACGTCTTCAGCCAGGGCAGAAAATGAAGCTGGAACTCGCGAGGACGGGCACGAGTGGCTTTGATCAGGCGCTGAATGAAATCAAGTTGAACATTATCTATCACTGATCTGGTTGATAGATTTCGGCCTGCGTCGATTTCGCTCTGTAGCGTCTTCGCTGGGCGGGAGCCGATGTGAAATCCGTCCCGGCAGATAGTGCAGTATCCGCCGCGGTCTGGGCCCATAAATATATGGACATTCGTGTCGCCGCAGTACTCGGCAAGACGCTCCGGATCTGCCTCGAAGTCTACAGTGGAAAGCACGGTTATCTGGTCTTTATCCCATCTCTTTCGAATCCCAACCTTATTGGCCATTAGGGAGTGCGCGCCGTCGGCCGCGATGACCACCGGCGCACGGTACTCGTTTCCATGATGGTCAACTACACCGACAATGTTCTGCCCATCTTTGATTACGTCATGCGCCAGGGTGGCGAGCTTGAGCTCCGCACCGGCCGAGGTGGCTTTGTCCGCCATCCACTGGTCGAACTCAGGCCGATACATCATCTGCACCATGTATTCGCTGGCCTGGGGATAGCTGTTACGCTTTGGGGGAGTCAGACCCCAGGTTAAGCGATCAGCGTTGGATGGCATGGGCTCGACTATATGCATCACTCCGAACTTGGTCGGCCACAACGATGGTACGTCCAGATCCTTAATGTAATCGAAATCCCGAGCGGCCTTGGGCGCGAGGCCAAAACCAGACGAATTTTTCTCGCCGCAGAAGCGTCCTCGTTCGAGGATGATCACCTTGAGGCCAGCATCCGCGGCCTCCTTGGCAGCAGCGCTTCCTCCCGGTCCCCCGCCCACTACAATAAGGTCATAGTTACTCATTTGGCCTCCTCCTATAAGTTTCTGAATTGATAGAAGATGCTAGGGTCGACAAGCAAAGACTCACTACATTTCCCCTATTCATCCGGTGATATGTAAGCAGTTGGATCGCACGTATTGTTTGGATCCAGCTGCTTTTTGATCTCGCGCAACCATGCATCATAATTAAAGCACGCAGGCCCGAACACGCCGTGCTTGCCCGTCCCCACTTGCGATATCTGGAAAATGGGCGAACCCAGCTCCTGTTTCAGGCATGTCTCGTTCGATTCCGCCAAGTACTCAAGTGCTCCTTGCGCGGATTCACCGTCGTGATGGTCATACATAATTAGCACTTCAGTATAAGCTAGATGGCCCTGCTCAAACAATAGGGTCGCGGAATTGTCGCCCCCGTCGTCCATGATCACGCCCCTCTTGATGTACTTTTCCTTTAGTCCCGCTCCGGCCTTGATCTGGTTTATGGCCAGGTCTACGGTATCCATCGCTCCGAACGAGGTATTGAAGCCCCCCGCACTACGGAAGCACGAGCGTACAACCGCATCCACCTTGAGCACGGTAATGGCGGTTTGCTCCTGCATCTCCTCGGTTTCAGATATGGGGGAGACCTGACCGCCAGTCTCCTCCAAAACCTGTGCCAGAACCTTTTGCTGATAATCAAACTCCCGCTCTGAGTTGGCGAAGATCACAAACAAGAAGGCATATTTGAGCACCTGCTGCATCATGCCTGATTGCCACAGATCAACGTAGTTCTTGCCGGAAGTCATTTGCAGGCCCACGAACGAAGGGGTCAGCCTGCAGATGAAATAGCCGATCTCCGACTCGCCAAGCTTGTAAGCTGCCTCGGCAAGCTGGTCAAGGCTGGGGAAGCTGAACAGCGAAGCTCGGAAGAAATTGATTGGCTCTTTAAGCACGTAGTTGGGAGGGGCGTTCTTCATCTCCAGTTCAGGCGGTCCGTTCCAATGAAAGAGCTTGACTGCGCACTTGGTGAATACACCCAGCCCTCCCCATGCGCCTTCCCAGCCCCGCATAATCCCCCTCATGCTGGGACCTGGTCCATCGCCACAGAACCAGCCTGCATCCGCTCCAAGTGATCCTAGCTTGAGTACCTCACCCGTAGGCAGCACCCACTCGACGCCAAGGAGATTGCGGCCGCTGTAGCCCATGCTTAGTCCATCAGGCCCGTAGCCAACCACTGAAGTTGCGCTGGCAAGCACAGAAGTGTTGGAGCCCGCTCCGATAATGTGGCAGTTGAGCCCCTTCTTCATCGCTTCTACCTGGAGTTGCATACAGATCACGTGTGGTTCGACAACCGCAAACATGTTTTTCTCGTCAATCTCAAGAATGCGGTTCATGCGGCGTAAATCCAGTAGTACCGCCCCTTCGACTCCTGGCAGGTTGTGGATGCCCCACCCGGTGCTCATGGCCTTGAAGACTATGTGGTGCCTGTTGCAGAGTTTGGCGATGGCAACCACCTCCTCTGTGCTCGCAGGCATGAGCACGGCCTCGGGCGAGATGTCGGCCCACACGCCTTTATTGTTACCAAAAGGCTGGTACATATATGACCTGAGCACTGCTGGGTCACCAGAGATGTTCTCCGGTCCTACTACGCTCTCGAATGATTTGTATACTTTTGTGGCAAGGGACATGTTCGCCTCCTGTTCATCAATGATCCGTTGTTATAGCGCCTGTTTCACAAGTTCCACGACATCGTAGACCATCAGGTGATTGCCAGATTGAGCAATGGCATCCTTAAAATTGCGCTCGCACCAAGGGCAGGCGGTTACGATCGCTTCAGCTGCCACTGACTCAGCCTCCTTGATCCGCTCAGATGCAGTCCACAAGGCAAAGTCATCCATAGAAAGCTTGACTCCGGAGCCAGCTCCACAGCACCAGGAGTATTCCCTTATCCTCTCCATCTCTACTAACTCGATCCCCGGAACCCTCCTAATGATGTCGCGGGGAGGTTCGTAGACCCCTTCCCAGCCCCGATGCACGACCTTTTCTGGCTCCCTCAAGATGAATTGGCCTAGCACCTTTTTCTCCACACCCCTCCAGGGCACGTACTGCTCGGAGTTGCGACCTAGGTTACAGGGGTCATGATAGGTGACGCGTGCAGGGATGCTCTTGGAAAGCTGCAGCTTGCCCTCTTTAATTAGCTCATCAAGGATCTGGGTAATGTGCAGCACCTCAAACTTCATCTCTTTGCCCAGTAGAGGATACACCGCCTTCATTATTCCAAAGCCACACGCGCAGGAGGTGACCACCCTTTTGGCGCCAGCGGCGTTCCAGTCATCGATGTTGCTCTCCGCGAACTTGATGAAATCACCCTGGAAGCCCAGTTGAAAGGCCATACTACCACAGCATGTTTCATTGCTGCCCATAAAGCCCAGGTCGATTCCCGCCTGTTTAAGCAGGGTTACCGCGTCTCTGGCAATCGGTGACAACTCAGGATCATAGCAATATAAACACCCGGCATGGTAAACAACCTCCGCTTGGTCGCCCTTAGAGAGGTCTTTAAGTTCAAGGCCTTCAGCCCATTTGCCCCTATCGGCCTTAGGTTGCATAAGAGTGTTGTCCTCTTTCCTCAGACTATCGATAATCATAAGGTGCTCGGGCAGGAAATAGCCCATACTCACAAGGTGCGCACGGGTGGAGTATATCGACCATAGTACTTCCAGTTCGGAATTGTACTTGCACGAAGAATCACACGCGCCGCATGCCGTGCAGCGGTAAACTATGTTCAGCAGTTCGTCCGTCACATCATCCAGTTTACCCTCGGCGAGGGCAAGTCCCAGCGCCATCCTGCCGCCACCAGAATACGAGTGGAAGTTATACCTGGCGATGCTGGGGCAGTTTTGAGAGAATCTCCAACTTTTCATCTGGGCCAAAGGTGGCCACTTACAGATCGAGCACCTGGCGCACCTCTTCATATCCCCAACGTAGTCATTGAGTTCAAGCAACATGTTCTCTCTCCTTTATCATTTTAGAAGAATAGTTTCCCGGGGTTCATTACGTCATTGGGATCGAAAATCTTTTTAATTTTTCTGAGCGTGACAACATTTTCGGCGTACTGGTTGCGAATCATTTCCGGCCAAGTCCCATAGGGCCTTGAGAAGAATGCCCCCTGGTTCATCATAGCTCTACTAGCTCTATCGAATGTAACTCCTGCGCGTGCTCGTTCCGCTTTGCTAATCGAATCAAACGTGAGGTTGAACTCTACATGACAGGATCGGCCCTGCTGGATCGGTTGTATGTATACGCCGATGCTGGTTGCGGGGAAACCTGTTTCGTTCGCGGTCTCACGCATGACCTTTATGAACTCGGGGGACCGATCGAGAGTAGTGAGGAAGAATATATCAGCGCTGTTGCCCCGGTAACGCAACTTCCAGTAGGGTTCGGGGCAAGGCTCACTCAGCGCTTTAAGAAGCTTTGTCGAATTTACCCCAGCAAGTGCGGTCACGGGATGAACGCCATGTCTTTGCGCAATCTCCTTTATGTCTTTTAATTGGTAATCCACCCGCTCCTCGGGGAATCTATCGTAACCGGCAACTACATAGATTAGGAGATACGGCGGCAGTTCAGCGCTGAGTTTCTCGATAGATACCGAGTCTTGCTCGAGAATCGAAGCCAGATTGAGCCGGTCTATGACCAGACATTCGTCGACTAGTTTAAGCCGTTGAATCCAGTACGCGAAGTCTATGATTTCATTCACGTTCTCGCAGCCCACCATGAACAGTTCCTGGATGGACGGTAAAAGCTCCAGCCGGATGGTGGCCCAAGTGACAATCCCAAGAGTACCTTGAGCCCCCTGTATCACTCGGAACAGGTCGCTTTGGGAGGGGCCCAGAGGGCTCTTCTGGGCTTGCCCTGATTTCCACTGTTCCTCGAGCGTGCCAGGACCAGCTGCGGCTCCTGTCCTAAATAGGTCACCCTTACCGAAAATAACCTCTATGCAGCCAAGCGGGTCGGACATATCCCAGTGGCATTTGGGTACCAGGATAGGCTCCCGCTCAAGGTAGCTGGAGATGACGGATTTGGTAACTCGCGGAGCCAGCGGAATCATTAAACGCATACCTTGTTTTTCAATTTCAGGTTTGAGGTCGCTGAAAGTGACGCCCGGTTGGACCATGGCAACGCGATTCCTCCGGTCGATACGCAGTATTCTACTCATTCGGCGGAGATCGACAATCACACTCCCCAGAGCGGGGACAGTATCTCCCTTGAAATGAGGTGGGCCGGAGCTTACCGGGATCAGGGGCGTGCCCGTCAGGTTAGCCCACTTCACTACCTCCTGTACCTCATTGACATTCTGGGGTCTCGCCACAAACTGAGGTTTCACCGCGCGAACGAAGCTCTCGTCCTTGGAATAGGCTTCAAGGGCCTCTGGCGTATCGGTAACATTCGCATCGCCTACAATTGCTACCAGCTCTTCTTTTCCAGACACTTCTCGCCTCCTTCTGCTACTTAAGCTCTATAAAATCCTGGCCTCCCTGAGTCTGAGGGCTAGATTCGCTGCTGCTTCCTCCTCGTTGTTGCCATTAACGATATCACATTTCGATTCCCTTTGCGGTATATAGAGATCTATCATGCTCGTCCGCTTCATGGGTAATGCCGCAATGCCGAGGTCCTGATATCCCCAAACCTGAACAGGTTTATCCTGAGCGGCCATAAGCTCTCGCAGGGCAACACTGCGTAGCTGGCCCAGCTCATGGCTCACCGTAACCAGCACCGGAAGTGGGGCTTCGACCACCTGGTAGCCATCCGAAACAACCCGTTCCACCCTCACCTTGCCATTATCGACCTCCACTTTTTGGGCTATGGTAACAGCGGGGATTTCCAGAATCTCGGCAATGCCGGAGCCAACCTGGCCGGCATCGGTATCCGCTGCCTGCCTCCCGGTAAGTATCAGGTCATATTTGCCTATCTTAGTTATAGCTGCGGCCAATATGCAGGCTGTGGCGTTACCGTCTAAGTCGTTAAAAGCCTGGTCCTCTAGAATAACCAGTTCATCGGCGCCGGCCGCCAGGCATTTCCTCAGCACAGCCCTCGCTAACCTCACTCCCATGCTTATTGCCGTTATCCTGCTCTGGTGAAATTCTTTAATCATAAGAGCAGCCTCCAGGGCATTCTCATCGTAGGGATTTAGAACTGGAGGAACACCGGCCGCGGGAATAACCCGTTTCGCCTCCGGGTCTATCCTGAAGATAGAAGGTGGAGCCTCGGGGTCAAGAACCTGCTTAATAGTAACGATTATCTTTAGCACACGTTCGCCTCGTGTAAACTTAAGAGAAGCCTTTCCAAGAACTCATTATGATTTGCCTCGCTTCCTCTGAGTGTTGGATAAACGAGTCCCCAGTATACGCTCAGTTATGTTCTTTGCGTGTTCTTTCAATCGTTGTTTATACTCCTGAGATTCAGGATCGATTCCCAACAATGCTCCTATGAACTGTGGTGACACATTAAGTCCCCAATATATCCAACTGAGCGATAGTAAAACTAGCGGCAGATCGATTCCACTGCGTCGCTCCCCGTTTACGGTGGCCTCGGCTTGTCTTACCCATTCACTAATACTTGGCATCAACTCTTCCTGTTCGACCCTGCGTAGTTCGGGATCTTGCTCAACCCATTGGCGCAGGAAAAGGGGGGCGTAGTTTGGGTTCTCACTTACTACATTGAAGAGTTCTTCAATGATAAGGTCCGTATATTGTCTCAGTACACGATCATCACTCATATCTTGGGTAAACATTTCGCGAACATGATTATCGATCATATGTGTTACAGGAATTACAGAACGTTTGAGCACCATATTGTAGAGGTTCAGCTTGCTTTCGCAGTGATAATAGCAGGTTTGAATCGATATACCTGCTTCGGCCGCGATTTGTCGCGTAGATGTGCCATGAAAGCCGCGCTCTGCAAAAAGCCTCTCTGCGGAATCCAGTATTCTCTGAAGTGTGTCAGTTCTGTTCTCTTGCTTGCTCATGTGATCAAATAAAGGTAAATTGCTGAGATATCAATCAAGCGTTTGATTCAAATTAACAAATAAAATTCGATTTGTCAATATTGAATATATCGATTTTATATCCTCGAGATTACGTGGGGCGTCGGTCGAACTTTCTGTGTTGGCGATACGATGCAGTCTGATAAGACAATTGGTTAATCAGTTAGAAAATGGAATTGGCTTAGGTTAAGTGAGATTACGGTGATAAATTTATTAACGAATAGCGAATATCATGGATTGATAGCGCTGATAATATCTCCATTCAGACCCGGGAATTGCGAAAGCCAGTTTAATCTTTCATTTTTCAGGTTCATTGATAGCTCAGTTTTCTGCTCATCGTCGTAGTAATTCTTAAGGTCGAAGCGGTCCACTTCGATCTCAGGTATGTCCACAGGCACCTCATATCCCCAGAAATCATCTCTTGCCCACTTGATTTTATCTTTGGCGATCATCTCAAGTATTTTTATGGAGTCTTTTACCGTAATCTTTTGCCCTCTCACCATGCCCCCAACAACTCCTGTGTTCAAGAAGAAGCACTGGATATCAGGATTGGCCCGGAGTATCTCAAGGAACATGTTCCCCTCCTCTGTCCGTGAACCGACGATGAAGGGGTTTGTGCCCACCACTCTAAGCGATTTGCCTGCCTCGGTCGGATCACCAGCTGATGTCTCTACGGACTCACCGAGCATGAAGGCCGCAGCTGCCCATTCGGGACTGAGGCGGGCGACTGGAGGCATAATATCCTGTCTCCTAGTTATAAACACGATAAAATTTACCTTCTCCAGATCTATGCTGTTATCAGTAAATGCGATGTCCCTTCTCTTTACCATTGCACGTCCATTAGTAGTTAGACTGCTGTCGAAGAAATCGACCCTCCCGGTCTCGGGATGGACGCATACATTCTCCAATATGGCCCTGTGGCTCAACGCAGCAGAATAGAGTAGCGGTTGAGAGCTAGGCTCCAATCTATCGGTCTTTATATAAAAGGAGTCCTCAGTGCCGATAGCGGTACCATCCTCTGTGAATATAACGACGTCGTCTTGCCGAATGACAACTGTCTCGGGATAACCAAGCCAGTGCGAATGGCAAGACAGGCTGGTTTTACCGGTCCCACTGAGGCCGAACAACAGAAAGCCGAAATCCCTCAGCTCCTTGTCTCTGTATACGCGTAGTATCTTGCTTGCCGCATGAAGACCCAGATGCCCCCGTTTCTTAGCCCAGTACATCACTTGCCTTAGCATGGCTTTCTTATTCTCACCCTTGTAGTCGCTTCCGAGGATAATAGTCAATCCGGCCGCAGGAAATACCAGTACCTTCTGCTCAGGCCACTCCGGAACAGTGAGTGCTACGAAATCGGGTTCCTTCCCTTTGGATGGGAATAGGGTATGTCCCCACATCAAAGGGAGCCTAGCATACTCGGCCGTGACGTATAACCGGCAGTTTCTCCTGAAACCCCGTGTTGAGCACATGACTCTGTCCAGGGATATTACCTCTTTCTTCTTTAAATACTCGAGGACATTATGGATAAGCTCCGTGTCTTCTTGACTTGGTTGGTCTAATATTACCTCGGTTAATTTCGCCATTCTGTTCCGCACTTTTGTCGTTACAGAGAGGTTGCCAAACTCGCTGATGATCCCGCCGTGTTCTAAAGCCCAATTACAAAGGCTTTCATCAGTAGGATTGTCTATGATCTTCTTAGGCTCGAACCTTTTTCCCAGTATGTACTCCATCTTTGTACACCTTTACCTAGTACTATATAATATCCTTTAGTCAGGACGCAAGCAATATATAATATATAATTCCGGTTTAATAGATATAACACCGGATATTTTCAGATTTTCTAGGCCAATCCCTTATTCTTGAAGTAGATGACGTACCCACCTACGATCATAGTAAGGTCCGTCTCGTTTACCTTTAGCCCGTAGCGACTAGTAATATGGTCCCCGATCCTGCGGTTTATAGCTTCTAGTGTCTCGCCTTCCTTTAAAGACTTGAGGATTACATCACCAAATAGGCGGGTGTTTTCTGCGGCCATTGAGATCAATACGTCCGCCTCCGACTCTACGCCGCCATGTGAATAGAAAAGTATTCGGGCTCCCAGTTGCTTTATCCTCTCAATTGTCTCCAAGTACTGATCAAGGTCAAAGCTCGGTGGGGCAACAGCCGGTAGTGGTAGAGTTCTGGTACTTGAGCTGGGAAATCCCAGGGCCTCACCACAAAAAAGACCATTTAAGCTAGGGTCAAAGATGACCATATGATGAGGCGCATGTCCAGGCGCGTATATAATGTGCAGTTCTCTACCATTGATATGGATTATCTCGCCATCCTCGGGGACTAATATCTGTGATTCTTGCACAGGAGCAATAGGTCCAAAGCGATCCTCGAAGTCCGAACCAAAGACCATTTTGGTACTATCAATGAGGCGAGAGGGGTCAATGGCGTGCTTTATCCCACGGGGATGGACCAACACTTTCGCTCCAGGGAAGAGCTGAGCCAGTGTGCCTATGCTTCCAGCATGGTCCATGTGTATATGGGTAGGAATGATGTAGGCTAGATCCTCTATCCCTATTTGTTTCATGCCTTCTTGAATGGATGGAATGGCAGCAGTTGGACCAGGCTCAATCAGAACTACATCCGACTCTTGGATAAGGTATGTCGCGAATATGGTGTCCATACCAGGAATCGATGTCTCCAAGCGGTAGATCTTGTTCGCTACTTCTTTTATATCTACCATAAACCTCTCTGTTATAATCTATCTAACATGTCTTGCGTCCTGCGCAGCCAGTAGACCATTCCCATCCCCCGGAGCATCTCTTGGGCTTTATTAAGGGTTTCGAGAGATTCGTCCCTCCGGTCAATATCGGCGTAGAGTTCACCCAATCGGAGCTATCCAACAGCACAGAATGGGAGCGTTTCCAGTTCGCTTAAAGTCCTGTATCTAGAGAACATAAACAATAAAATTTCGATACCCTAACTTAGTACCTCCTCTTAGAGTCGAACTTACGACAAACGGTTTGGGAAACCGTCTTCAGGTTATGAGCTACTCAGACTGGTCAAGTAGCCCCCGTAATGGTTCTCTTATCCTCTCCTATAGGATTGCCAAAGTAGGGTGCCCTGAAGCTATTTGATGCAGCTATCCATATAATTAACGAAATCCTGAATGGTTGTGAGTTCTTTCATCCGGTCAATATCTATCTCTATATCGAATGCCATTTCCGCACCGATTATGATCTGTACCCAGTTAAGGGAATCAGCTTTTACATCCTTAAGTGCTGTATCCAGGTTGATTTCCTGCTCATCGCAATGAGTAATCTTCGCAATTACTTTTCTTAGTTCGTCCAGCGTTGACATCCTGATTCTCTCCTGAGTGCGGTAAGTTCACCTATTTATTTTCTATTAATATGCCTGCTTGGATCCTCTCCAGTTCAGAACGGAGTTGGTCAACGAAGCCACTCTCTATGGCTTCTTTCGCACATTGAATTGTGCCGATTATCTGTTGTGCCTGGCTACTACCATGGGCTATTCCAACTACCCCATCTATTCCCCACAAAAGCCCTCCCCTTTCCATGCTGGAGCTGATAAGCTTGTGAAGTTCGGAGGTGATATTTTTTAGGTCTTCTGGCGATAGTCTATCTCTTAATTCTTGGCTGAGCCAATGGCAAACCGCCTCACTGAGACCTTCACAAAACTTTAGTATTATATTTCCGATGAAGCCATCGCAGACAATAACATTGGCTTTGCCCTTGGGAATGTCTATACCCTCGACATTACCAATGAAGTTCAGTCCACTATTCTTTAGCAAAGAGTAAGCCTCTTTCACAACCTCATTACCTTTACCCTTCTCAGCACCTACATTTAGGAGGCCAACAGTGGGATTTTTAATGCCATGGAATATCTTGGCATAAATACTACCAGCCGCGGCAAAGCCTACCAGATGATTGGGCTGACAACCTACATTGGCTCCGAGGTCCAGAACAATAGTATCGGGGGCCAGCCTGAGGAAGGCACCCCCAGCCATGGGCCGCTGTATGCCTGGTACAGTCCCCAGATATCGCATAGCACAGACCGCGGTGGCACCCGTAGCACCAGCACTCACCACAGCGTCGGCTTCGCCTTCCTTAACTAGTCTGGTGGCTACTGCCACCGAGCTGTTGGTCTTACGCAGGGCAGCCATGATTGGATCCTCTCCATCTTTAATTACCTCGCTGGCTTCAACCAGGCGGACCGGGAGGTTGGTGAAATCGGTCCCATTTAGCTCACCTTCAATTTCTGCTTTTGGGCCTACCAGAATAATCTCTACTCCCAAATCACCAGCGGCCTTCACTGCTCCCCTAATTATCTCACGAGGAGCATAATCACCACCCATAGCATCAACCGCTATCCGTATTTGCCGACCTGTATCGCTTGACTTTCCCATGGCGCCTCCTTTTTTAAGAAGTTAAGCCTACCAGCTATGGATTATGGCTTTGCTTGAGCAAACATCATGACAATTTTGTTCAAGGTTACAGCTACGAAATCCTGGGCATAGGAAGGCAAGCTTCTTCCTCGCCTCTTCGTTCACCTTGGCTTTCGGCTCACTGCCGTCAACTTTAGCCACAATAAAAATCCCCGATGGACAGGCCTGGACGCACTCACCACAACCATTACACCGTCCTGTGTCAATGGTAATAGAATATTCCCCGGTTCCGTCAGTATAGCCGTAGTGAATCTTCATCGGGTGTGAGTTCACCCCGATCGATCGTTCTTGGGCGAAGATTGCTGCTCCCAGGGCGCCAATTATCTGCGGGTCTTCACTGATAAGTGGCTCCATGCCTGTCTTTTCTCTGAGCTTGGCCACCATCCCTCTATTCTTGGCGATACCTCCAGTTATGCTGAACTCCTTCTCTATAGATACCCGTTTTAAAAGGTTTACGCTGCGATTGGCTATGGCTTCTTGCAGGCCGGCCAGAATATCGCTCTTGGCTATCCCCTGCCTGAGATAGGCAATGGCCTCCGATTTGGCAAAGACCGCGCATATGGTATTGAAGGGGATAGCCGTTTTTGACTCAAGGGCTAAGTCTCCGATCTCTTCCAATGGGGTGTTCAGCACCTCGGCTATCATTTCAAGAAACCGGCCAGTGCCCCCGGCACACTTATCATTCATAATGAAGTTGGTCACCCGGCCTTCACCATCGCAGCTAATCGCTTTGCAATCTTGGCCGCCCATATCCAGGATAGTACGCACATCAGGGAAATACCAGTTGATACCCCGGGCATGGCAGCTTATCTCAGAGATATTTTCATTGGCGAAAGGAACGAGCACCCTTCCGTAGCCGGTAGCAACCGTATATTGAATATCACTGAGGGATAGCCCTGGTCCTTTCATGACCGCTTCAATTGTCATGTAAGAAGTCTTGATACTCTCGGGACCGGTATCACAGATCACCGATGACAGAATTGATCCATCATTTAGCAGCACAGCCTTGGCTGCTCGGGAACCAATGTCTATCCCGGCGAATATCATCTATTTGGCACCTTTTTCTATGTTTTCTCGAGCAATTACAGCTGCTCCCAAAGCGGCTACAATCTGTGGCCTGTCGGGAACCAGAATTCCGAAACCCATCTCTTCCTCAATAATCTTTACCAACCCCCTATTCAAGGCCACACCACCAACAACTGCCACGTCCCTTTCAATACCGATTCTCTTGCATAGTGATATTATACGGCTTACCACGGAAAAATGTATGCCGGCGATTATCTCTTCCTTGGGAGTTGGTGGATCGCGGTGTACATGCGATATCACCTCAGATTCGGCAAAAACGGCGCATGTACCGCTTATATCAGCCTTAGATTTAGCTTGAAGAGAGAGCTTTGACATCTCTTCCGTAGAGATCTGCATTAGCTTGGCCATCTGTTGTAAGAACACCCCGGTACCGGCAGCGCATTTGTCATGGTTAACCCAGTCGATTATATGTCCCCGTTCGTTCACCCTGATGACGGTGCTACTCTCCGCACCCATATCTATAGTAGTTCTAGCTGATGGGACTAAGTAGCTAATTCCCCGGGCAAGGCATGTGGTAATGGTTTTCTTTTTATAGCTGAACGAAACAGACTTACCACCTACTCCCGTTGACACAGAGTATAGGTCGTTATTCAAGCTGACACCAGCCAGATTTAGAACCTCCTCCATGGCAGTTTTGGCGCTCGATTCGACCTCATCATCGGAATGAACAATACAAGAAGCCAGGATGCCATCATTACCCAAGATGACTGCTTTGGTGGTCAGGCTGCCTACATCAATACCCAGTGCTTTCATGGCGACTACTATTGACGGTCTTCTAAGAGCTCAAAGAACTGTTCCAATTTGTCCCGCACGTCTTCCTCGGAAGTAATTGTTGGGTCTACGACATCGCAATCTAAGGTCAGAACCGGCACATCTATCCTGTCCAGAACATCCTTGAATAGCTTGATCGTAGCACATGTGTGCCGACAGCCGACATCAGCGTAGTATACCGCGCCATCAACCCTATACTGCTCAGCGCAGTTAACAATACCGTTTAGTGCTCGCTCGTCCAGAGGGCCATACATGCGCATCTCCGGAAGCATGTACGACTTTTTAACTACACTCTCTAGCGGCTTCGCCGGGTCAAGAGCTCCTTCTCCCCAATAGGTAAAGAAAGGCTCCGTTACACTCACCGCACCATATTCCTGTGAAATCTTCTCTAAAAAACCAATGAGGTACATCGGTGGTATGAATAGGCTCATCAGGCGGAATCGCTCAGGGGACACTGCTCCTTGGCCAGCTTTCACCCTCTCAACCAATTCATCACGAAGCGTCTCTAGGTATTTAGTAGCCTCAGGTCGACCCGGAAATAAATAATCGATCGTTAGTAGCTGTAAAAAGCCCTGGGGATTAAAAGGGGTTGGAATAGCTTTGCGAAGCTCATTGATTTCACGGAAGAGTTCAATTTGACGATCCATTCGAGCTACGATATCGGCCAACCGGTCCCAGTCCATCTTCCGGCCGGACTGTTCTTCTAGGAAATGTATCATATCCCTTAGCTCGCCTACTAAGTACTTCTCTTCATCCTCGCTACGCTGGAACGGATGATCAATGAAGAAACCGGGGCAGTGATTGATCTCCATGAGAAGTTCACCACTCTTAGCCGTGTTATCGCAGACTAGGTTGGACCATAGCATAACACTAGGTCTTGGCAGGACGCCTAGTGCAAAGGCACCAGCTAGGCCCCGATGTGGCGTACATATTTCAGAGGCTAACCCCAGCTCGACCCCGGCCGAAAGCATATCTGCTGAATGGCCTGTGAACAGGGCTATCATCCAGGTAGTTGTCTCAGTATGCATGGGGACGATGTCCATAGCGTAGAGGATCTCAGTGGGGAAGAAGACGGTGTGTGCGGCTATAAATTTACCTTCTTTGCTGGCCTCGAGTAATCGGGTATAGTAATCGGCTATCATCTGGTAATATAGTGTATTACTTTTTCGCGCCTCAGGACTCGCCTGGTTCATCCTGCTGATTATGCGGCTCGCCCGTATGATTGAATTAAGCTTGTTTTCCTTGCCCTGGGAAACCGTCAATTTCTCTTTGCCTCCAGCATTTCTAGGAAAGCCTGCACTCTGGTGCGGATCTGACCAGACCCTGATGTGCCATATTCAACATCCAATGCTAATGTTGGTATCCCTTGCCCCTTTAGCCTCTCCGTAAGTAGAGGCAGGTCATGTGCGTATGGCACACAGTATCTGACGATCTGACTGATCACACCATCTACTCTAAAATCACGAGCTAGGTCAAGTATGCGATTGAATCGCTCATCGGAAGGAAACATGCGGGCGCAGGGAAAATTATTCAGGTAGCGCTGTGAGATAGCTTCAAGAGGAGTTATATTTCTATCAAGAACTACCGGGTCGGACCAGTATCTGGTACTAGTACAAAGCTCATCTGTTACCACTAAACCCCCCAGTTCCTCTATGGATTCAATAAACTCTGGGTTGGTCATAACACTACCCACGACCATCAAACGGGCCCTGCTTTTATGATTATTCTCTCTTATGGAAAGCTCATCCAAAAGGCTCCTGAGCCATTCATTAAACAACTCCTTAGGCATACGAAAGCATGTATTGAGCACTTCCATTGTCTCAGTACCGCTAATGGGCGGGGTATCTAACTTTCGCAACTCATAAAGACGTTTAAGGAGATTTCTGGACTCATTATATACCACAATGGACCGATAAAGTGACTCATCTGTTATCTGAATTCCGAGGAATTCTTCTAAATGTGTCTTAAACTGTTTGACTTGGCTGTGATATAGGTCATGTGCTGGCTGCGTGTACTTGCGTGGTACCGTAAGTACATGATAAAAGGGGGTGTCGATATAATTACGCCATAGGTCGAACAGGCGGCGGGCTCCATCACATGTAGACCCGCCGACTACGCCGTCTAAAAAGTCATATTCTCCTTTGAGGCCCAGCTGCAGGCAACTTCGGGAGAAAGAGCAGGTATTAATATATAGGTACGCATTACCATCCTCCAGCTCTGTCTCCTTTGAGTAGCCGGTAATCCTGATGGGAAGCGCTCCGGCAGCATGTAGGATTTCCTCAGGGATATAGGTACATAGCCAGCCAAACACCTTCTTTCCCTGACGCTTATGTTCTAGAATCTGTGACGTCTTGGGAAAAGTGTCGTTGACTTCACGAAATCGTTCGAGTGGATGCAGTCTGATATTACCTCCTGTTCAATATCGGTTATATGTGGAGCGGTACTTCCACTATCGGCCTACAGAGATACGATAATGCTGGAGTTACTTCAAGCCGAAGGTTTATTATTTGCATACCGGTTGCCCGGGCGTAGTCTACAATCTTAACCAAAACTTGAGTCTGCTGCCAGTTCAATCTGGGGTTAACCACTTGGTGCTCATGATAATAGCAGACCACCATCTACAACGACAAGGCTACCGGTTATATAGCTGGCCAAATCTGATGCTAGAAATAAGGCAGCTCGACCAATATCATCAGCCCTGCCAAGCCTCCCCAGTGCAGTGCCAGCCATAAACCGCTTCAGTTCTGCCTTCCATTGGCTTTGTGAGAGCCCTTCGCCCTGTGACAGCGTGCCTTCTGATAGAATGCTCCCGGGGGCGATGGCATTCACGCGGATATTGTACTGTCCCAATTCCAAAGCCATGCTCTTCGTTAGCGAATGTACACCACCCTTGGACGCGTCATAAGCGGAAAGCCCTATTGATAACGGGCGGATGGAGCTTATAGAAGCAATATTTATGATACATCCGCTTTGTTTCTGCTCTATCATATAGCGGCTAACCTCACGGCTACAGAGAAAAGTTCCTTTAAGGTTTACCGATATTACCTTGTCAAAGTCATCGCTAGTTATTTGTGTCAAGGGTATGGCTGGGTAGATACCAGCATTGTTTACTAGAATATCGATACCGCCAACTTCCTCCACTGCAGTTCTGACCATTTCTTGTATTTCTTTTTCTTGGCTTACATCAGTCTGGATAAAGGTGGCCTGATACCCACATCTCCTCAGCTCTTGGCTTGCCTTCTGCGCTCTCTCGCTTTTTATATCAACAATAATAACGCTGGCACCTGCTTCGGCAAGCCTGTACGAAATGGCAAACCCTATGCCCATGGCGCCACCGGTGACAATGGCTCTCTTGTGGGTAAGATTGATTAGTTCGCCAATCGATGTATATTCATTTAGTGGAACCATAAGCGCTCTCGGGGTTATTCCAATCCTATCTTGGTTTTACTTAGCCACATTTTTTGGTACGCCAATCGTATAGAGTAACAGGCTACTATATAAAAAGTCAAGATAATTTATGGCAGGTTTTCGCCAGCACACTGAGGCCAATGTAGACATAGACCTTTGAGATAATGAGCATTTGACTATAAACAAGTTTTTTAAATGAAGCAGAAATAATATGAGAGATAGCAGGAAAGAGTAATAATAACTCTCTTTATATCTGTCGAAGGGCAGCTAATGCAGCATGGTAACCGCACATTCCATGTACGCCACCACCAGGGGGAGTGGAGGACGAGCACAGATATAATCCTTTTAATCCCGTTGAGTAGGGACCTCTTCGCTTAAGTGAAGGCTTTAAAAAGATTTGACCAAAACTTTGGATGCCTCCTGCTATATCACCCCCTGAGTAGTTAGGATTATACTCTTCCAGGTCAGCCGGACCCATCGTGTTCCGCGCTAACACGCAGTCCTGGAATCCTGGTGCGAATCGCTCTATCTGGGATTCTATACGCTCGGTCATATTAAAAGTCGAACCGTTGGGCACATGACAGTATCCCCATGCGGTATGTTTTCCCATTGGGGCACGAGTAGAGTCGAACAGGCTCTGTTGTGCCAGAATGACAAATGGTTTATCTGGCAGATCGCCCTTCCCTACTATACCCTCCGAGTCTGCGATTTCATCGAAGGTACCACCTATATGGAGAGTTGCAGCTCTCGCACAATCACTGGCCTTCCAGGGTATTGGATCGCTGAGAGCCCAGTCAACCTTAAAAACTCCGGGCCCGTATCTGTGCGATCGAAGACGTTTTGCATGTTTCTCACTCAGGGAGGGGCCAGTTATCTCTATTAACTGCTTTGGTGTAATGTCGAAAAGTAATATGCGTGATGAAGGCAACTGATCGAGTGATACTATTAATTGATTTGTCCTAATAGAACCCCCGAAGGAACTTAGACAGCTAGCCAATGCATCGGCAATTTTTTGTGAGCCTCCACTCGCTAAAGGCCAGCCAACGGCGTGTCCAAGGGAACCAAGCATAAGCGCAAAGGATGCGCTGAAACGGCTATCTAAGGTCATTATCGAGTGAGCACCCAATCCTGCTATAAGCGCCTGAGCCCTTTCACCCTTAAAGTGGCTCTTTGCTAGGCTATTTACTGAACGAAGCGTATTACGGCTAAAATTCATAAAGGGGATCGGATTTTTCGGAAGACGTAGAGGGCCTAGTAGATCGAAAACTAACTTTTCCCAGTTCTTTACCAGAGGCTTTATAAGCTGTGTATATGACCTACCATCATTGCCCAGTGACTCCGATGTCTCAGTAATAGAGCGCTCAAGGATTACCGCCGTGCCATCGTCTAAGGGATGTGCCAAGGCGGCAGGTGAATAAACCCAATCGAGCCCATGGTTTGTAAGATTGAGGGATCTAAATACCGGTGAGGCGGCACCTATGGGGTGTATCGCTGAACATACGTCGTGCAGGAAACCGGGCAGGGTTAGCTCCATGGTTCTCGTGCCGCCACCTATGGTTTCTTTGCTCTCCAGAAGAAGGACAGAGCAACCTCGTTGGGCTAAAGTTATGGAGGCAGCAAGACCATTTGGGCCTGACCCAACTACTACAGCATCATACTCTATCCCCTGCCCCATGATCTGAACGCCCCATTACTTTTTAGGCTTACGATGCCTCCGGAAAGGAGAGACAGTCGTGTAAAGTAGACTCCTGATTTGAGCGTTGTACCAGAGATTATTTATCTCTCGCCATTGCATTTTCTTGTCTACACAGGTCTTTATTACATGTACCTGTGGCTCTACACCTAAATGAGTGGCTAACGACGACAGAACGTGACGCCAAATTCTTTCTTGAAACTTCGCGCCCACTAATCTGAATGCCATCTCATATACTGGGTCGCTTGCGCGGGCTAAGCCAGTAATCTGTACAACTGTACTCTGATTCTGTTCAAAAGCATGAAAGGAAACCCACCCGGATTCCGGATGCCCCTGTGGTGTGATAAAGGTAAAGGATTCGTCGTCAGAGTAGAGTATTAACACTCCTGTATGAACTGGCCCTCCGGGAGTAGACGAGTTTATTAAAACGACCTCGTTTGGTTGTATGCCGGCCGCTGTAGGGTAGAAGCGGTTCTGTGGCGGTTGTAACTGTGGAAAATTTTCTTTCATAACCCTTATGGCCTCTACAGGTGTTGTCTTTACTCCTGTGAGACGTTGTTGGTAAATCTTCTCCCACATTTGGCCGAACCCCTCAACCGGTCCAACGGCTCGACGATTCTCCACATTCAAGTTTATGGCACCATTTGGTACTTCGGCTAGAGCGATTTTCGATAGAGGCTTGGCCCAATTTGTTGAGTCTCTTTTTGTTATATCATTGATATGTTCACGTGCACCTGCTGTCGATATGTTCGTGGATATCTCACCTGCTGCCAATAGGGCATCCGCTTCTTTTTCATAAATGCCTATAGTGAGCTCTAAACCTGTTACCTTAAAAACATCTCGATAGTGATTACCTAAACCATACACAAGAAGTGTGATGCCACGATTTTTAGTTTCGGCACTTAATTTAACCAGCATGCTTGCACCGAGACCATTCATTCGCTCTACCGCATTGAAATCTAGAATGATATTCTGAAGACCAACCTGGCTTTGTTGCGTACACGCCATCCAGAGAGGAGCTTCATCATAAGTTATAACCTCTTTGGGCATCTTTACGATGCATGTCTTATCTGAGACTTTTATCGCGTTCGTATTTTCACCTCCACAGCTGCTTTATATTTGATAAAATCTTCGGCAGTTTCAGCGAGCTGCATTCTAGCAAGTGCTAATTTATTTATCATATCCTGGCCAAAATCTCAACACCTGGTTAGCAAGGAAGTTATTCTCCATTCTATCTGTCAAGATATGACAGATGGCTCGCTCTTCCCACCAAAGATTGAACACATGTGGGATAAGCATGAGTGACCGATGCAACAAATTCAGCTATACCAGAACCAATAACGAGCACGTCGTAGTCATAATTGTTCATTGCCATTATCCTAACGTCTTTTTTTCGTATAGCACACAGTGTTCTATTTACTTGTGTGCACATCCTAGAGGTTAGGTGATCCGTTGTCAATGGTGGATTAATAAGGGCATCTAATGAGTGACCCCCTGATCAGAAGCCAGGGGGTCAGTGTTTTGTATCTGAGGGAGATTAAAAACGCGATTTAGACACCTTAACGCGTTGCTTCGAGGATTCTGTAATTTCTATGATGGGCTGTGAGTCTTGTGTGATGTGTTAAGCTGGTCGAGGGGCCGCCGCAGGAAGAATTTCCGACGCATTAACTTGTTGAAAAAACCGTGGGTATCACTTTCAGAATCTACTCTTTTTTAAGCTAGTGTCCGCGGCTCATCTCGTGGAACATGCCCTCGGTTAGTTTATGAAGCTCTTTATCTCTTTGCTGCTAGCTTCCGCTTGCTGAGCTCTTGGGGAAATAATCGGACAACTCAGCCATCTGTGTTATAAGAGCATCTTTGCTAAAGGGTTTTTCAATCACCCCGTCGATCTCTGGCATTTCCTCCCTATCAAGCTGCAGCCCCCAGCCGGTGATTAGCACCACTGGCGTCTCGGGCTTTATCTCTTTAACTGCCCTGGCAACATCACGCCCTGACATGTTGGGCATCCCCAAATCGGCAATTACTAGCCCGTAATCGCCAGTTTTAAAGGCGCTAAGCGCCTCTTTACCACTGGTAACCCCTGTGACCCGGTGACCTAGCTGTTGAAGCATTAGCCCGAGAACCTCAATTACCTCTGGCACGTCATCAATTAAGAGTACCGTAGAAGGCTTGACAGAAGGGGTTTTTCGCTCAGCGCGCGGTCCCTCTTCGACACCGTTGACCACGGGTAACCTGATATGAAAGGTGGTTCCCTTTCCCTGGGTGCTTTCGACATCTATCCTCCCACAATGCTTATTAACAATGCCATAGGTCACACTCAACCCTAGCCCTGAACCCTTAGAGGCTTTCGTTGTGAAAAAGGGATCGAAGAGCTTCTTTTTTATCTCCTTTGGGATGCCTATACCTGTATCGCTAATAGAAAGAACAATGGAGCTATTCTCCTGCTTGCTCTTAATCGTGATCTTGCCCCCTCTAGGCATGGCATCCATGGCATTGAATATGATATTCAGGAGCGCCTCTCTCAGCTCTGCGGCGTCCCCTACAATAGGAGTCACCTCGTTAAGCTCGGCGCCAATCTCGATCGCAATGCCGTGCGTCTGCTCGAGTTCCTCCCTGCGGGACTCCACCATCTCTATGGCACCTTCCACTAAGTGCTTTAGGTCTACCTCTTTGAGAGCGTGGACACCATTCACCCCGGCGAAGCCCTGGAGGCGGCGCACCGTTGTAGCGGCGTCGAGAGCGGTCTGTTCAATGACTTGGATGCTTTTCCTCAGTTTTTCGTCTTCCACGTCCTCCAAAGCTAACTGGGCACGGCCCAGGATAATGGCTAAGATATTGTTGAAATCATGAGCCACCCCACTAGCCATCTCACCCAATGCCCTCAGCCGCTCTGACTGCGTTAAGTATTCCTGTGCTGTCTTGAGCTCTTCCTCCACCCGCTTGCGCTCACGGCGCATCTCTGCTTCTCGTAACTCCCTTTCAACGACGGGGGCCAATCGAGCGATATTACCCTTCATGACATAGTCATGGGCGCCGGCTCGCATTGCTGCCACAGCAGCCTCTTCGCCAATGGCGCCAGAGACAACTATGAAGGGCAGATCGAGCCCTTTCTCCTGCACCATTGTCAATGCGGTAGACAT
>DAOUEU010000020.1:0-11594 GCA_034430255.1 Dehalococcoidia bacterium
CCATATTGCAGTGCCCCTGTGGGACAGGTCTTGACACAAGCCGGTGTAAGATCATTTGTGACCCGGTCCTGGCAGAGTGTGCACTTGTTCATCGTGCGTATCCCGGTTATAGCCCCACTCCCGCTCCGCGGTACATCAAAGGGACAGGCCTCTACACAGTAGCCACAACCACTGCACTTCTCCTTATCGTAGGCAACAAAGCCCAGCTCATGGTGATACAGGGCCTTGGTGGGACACACCTCAACACAGGCCGCTTCGGTGCAGTGCATGCAGCTCCGCCTGCTGAATAGCCAGCGAAGATCCCCGTTATTCCCTACCTCACGAAACTCCATCTTTATCCAGGTATCCCAGGAAAGGTCAGGGGGGTTCTCATACGTTCCCCGGTTGGTTGTCTTAACACCGTGAAGATCATTCCACTGCTTGCACGCTACCTGGCAGCCACGGCACGCAGTGCACTTGGTCGCATCGTATAGAATCGCTTTGTCTGCCATTTCCCTCCTTTCGCCTTACCTATACCTTCTCTATATTGCACAGGAACGCCCTGTATTCAGGGATACCTGTATTGGGGTCGCCCACACGTGGAGTGAGCAAATTGGCGCTATCTCCTTTGGACAGCCCCATGTACCCCCAATTCCAGGGCAAGCTGATATAATGGACGTTGGTGCCATTAACCTGTAGGGGCCCAAGGCGGGCGGTGACCACGGCTATTGCCTCCACACGCCCACCGCGCGCCGAGTTAATAGTGACGGTGTCACCACCGGCAATCCCCTTCTCATTGGCCAGTTCCTGACTGATTTCCACAAACATCTCTGGCTCTAAATCCACCAGCCAGGGTATGCGTCTGGTCACTGCCGCGGCATTCAGGTGTTCCGTCAGGCGGTGACAGGTTGCCACGATTGGATAATCTGCAGCATTTCCCTTAGCGGCAGTTTCCCAGATAACGATGGCAGGGTTGTTTTGCTGAGGAGACATGGGATTCGATACCGGGCTTTCCCAGGGTTCATAGTGCTCCGGGAAGGGGCCATCGGGTCTGCCTGACCCGAAGAGGTGGCCCTGCCCCTGGGGCTTCATGATAAATGGATATATCCCACTGGCACTAACAGGCGGATTGCCCCCATCGGGAACATCCCCTACCCAACCGCTGCCATCCCACGAAATGACGGGATGAGCTGTGTTCCATGGATTGCCATCGACATCAACTGAAGCCCGATTGTACATGATGCGCCGGTTCACCGGCCAAGCCCATCCCCACTCGGGGTAAAGGCCAATGCCTGAAGGGTCGGTAGTACCCCGTTTCTGTGCCTTGTTGCCGTCTTCGGTGTACATTCCACACCACAGCCAGTTGCCACAACTGGTAGTGCCATCGCTTTTAAGGCTGCCAGGGCCTGACAGCAGCTTACCTGTCGTCAGGTCGTAGCCGTTCATCTCCTTGGCTACCTTGCTCACGTCGGGTGTATCACCATAGTCCCAGGTCAGTTCGGTTACTGCTTTAGCATTCTTGACAGTCTGCCCGCTATAGGACTCTCTTATCTTTAACATCAGCTTATTTATTATCCACAGGTCGCTCTTAGCTTCACCGGGAGGATCAGCCCCCTTGTAGCGCCACTGATTCAAGCGGCCGCTGTTGCAAACGCTACCCTCCTTTTCCAGCGAGCTAGCCGCGGGAAGTAGAAAGACCTCGGTATTGCTATCGGCCAACTGCCACACCGCAGCAGTCTCCGTCTCCCAGAGGTCAATGACCAGTAACCAGTCCAGCTTTCTCAGGGAATCGCGCGCCGCTCCGCTGTTTGGCCCGCTCACCGCTGGATTGATTCCCCAGCATATCAGACCCTTTATTATCCCCTCGTCTATCGCCTTGAAGAGCGATTGCCAATCATAGCTACCACCCCTCTTAGGCAGGTAGTCGAAGCTGGTACTGGGGTCTGTATCGCTATACCATGCCTTGAGGATACTGGCAAACCGTACCGTGGTCCCCCCATAGGCGGAAAGGGTCTGTTCGCTGCTGCTGGCCATTCGGACACTACCACCACCAGGCCCCCAGTGATTGACCAGGCCCTGCAGGGTGCCGCCCAGACCATTTACCGCCCCGGTGATACCGTTCAGCCCACCGCCAGCCACCCCCATATTTCCCAAGAGAAGCTGTAATATGCCGAATGCACGCACCGTCTGGGCGCCGGTGCTGCGCTGACAGGCACTGGATGAAAAAACGATAGCTCCCGCCATATCCTTCTTCCCGGTACTGGCATAGGCCTGGCAAATCTGCTTGAAAGTTTCCTTATCCGTGCCGGTAATTTCGACAACCTTGTCATCGGTATAGCGGGCGAAGTGCTTCTTTAAAAGCTGGAAAACGCAGTTAGGGTCCTCAATGGTCTTATCCATCTTAGGGGCACCTGAGCTATTTAACTGATACTGCCAGGTGGATTTATCATATTTACTGCCATCCCAACCCGAGAACAACCCGTCCCCGGTATCTGCAGGGCCCGTGAAATCAGGACTCAACAGGAAAGAAGCGTTGGTATACTCTTTCACATACTCCATGTTATAGTTACCTGGATTAACCTCCATATCGTCGAGGATATATCTGATCATGCCACCGATGAATGCAAGATCGGTTTCCGGCCTTACCCTGGCATAGAGGTCCGCCTTGGCTGAGGTGCGGGTGAAGCGAGGGTCGACGTGAATTATCTTGGCCCCCTTCTCCTTGGCCCGAGTGACCCACTTAAAGGCAACGGGGAAGGACTCGGCCATGTTACCGCCGATGATAAGAATGCATTCGCTATTTACCATGTCTATCCAGTGATTTGACATAGGCCCTCTACCCACCGTTTCTTCGTCAGCGGCCACAGCACTTGACACGCATATGCGGGCTTCATTCTCGATATAGACCAGGCCCAGGGCACGAAGCATCTTGCTCATTAGATATGCCTCTTCGCTGTTGGGGAATACGCTTCCCAACGATGCTATTGCTTCAATGCGATTGACAAGCCGGCTCTCGGCATCCGTCTCGATCCAATCAGCATCACGGGTCTCTTTTATCTTGGCGGCAATTGCCGCTATAGCATCATCCCAGCTTATGTCAGTCCAGGCATCAGCCCCTGCGGCACGGTGCTTGGCGGTGAGCAGGCGCTCTTCATTACTACCCACCTGAATCATAGAGGCACCCTTGGGGCACAGAGACCCCTCGCTAATAGGAGACTCAGGATCACCCTCTATGTTGGTGATCCTCCCGTCCTCCACAGCCATAATAGCGCTGCAGCCTACCCCGCAGTAGGGACATATCGTTGTTTTCTCGCCGATCTTTTTATGCAGTGGGATGGGGGAATAACCTAAAACCTTTTTCCAACCAGCCCCCTTAAATAAAAGAAAGCCAGCAGTGCTGGCACCAGAAAGCTTGATAAATCCCCTTCGAGTTAACTCCATTGCTTTACTCTTCTCCTTTCTCCACTCTGACCTGACATCTAAGCCAGAAGATGCTAGAATAGATTCCCTAAGAAGGTTTAAAAATTTTCACCAGATATAATACCCTAGGGGGGTATAGTATGTCAATATTAAAAGAGGAATTATTGTGGAGGGCGACATGGTTGAAGAATCGGTATCGCAAGAGCTGTTGCTTAAGCGGCTAAAGCGGATCGAGGGGCAGGTGCGCGGCATTGAGAAAATGATAGTTAATGGCCGCGACTGTGAGAGCCTTATAACCCAGTTGGCTGCGGTTCGTTCTGCCGTGGAGGGCGTTGGCGCATTGATGCTGAATAACTATATGAAGCTATGTTTTAGCAAAGGTGACCAAAAAGATAAGACTGGTGTAGATTCTCTGGCGCGGGTTGTGGCCATCTGGGGCCGGGTTCGGGTCGGTGACCAGGAATAGGCCGAGCGTGGTGTTGAGCTAAACCTCCTCGGGTGAGATGTACCTAGCAATTTCTGCTAGCTAGAGGGTATAGTAAGTCAAGACTACGGAGTCTACCACCACAAGGATTATTGGCCCTGCCTTTCCCTTGAAGAGAATGAATGTGAACGGTACTAAAATCGACACTCGGTAAAACTAGGGCACCAATATATCTCGCAGTCTACTCAGAAGTGCCTCTTCATCCTCAGGGAGGACGGTACGAGGATCGAGAAGCAGGAGGTTATTCTCAGACCGCCCGATGACCAGAGGCGACCCTCTGCGCAGTCTGTCAGCCAGCTGCTTAACTTTGCCCCCTCTTCCGATAGCCACCAGGCGGGTAGGCAGGGTGCCACCGGGGAGGCTGCCGCCCCCTACTACGGATTCACCTTGCACTATGGAGGCAGCACCACCGAGTGACTGGCACCATTTCTGGGCCCTCTTCTCTATCTCCTCCAGGGATGCCGAAATCATCCGCCATACCGGGATTTTTACCTCCGCCTCCCCCTTGAGGTAGTGGAGCAGGGTGACTGCCAGCCCAGCCAACCTTATCTTGTCGATGCGCACCGCGCGGGCCAGGGGGTGCCTTTGCAGCTTGGCTATAAGTTGGCCCTGGCCTACAATGATACCGGCCTGCGGTCCGCCCAGGAGCTTATCCGCAGAGAACATGGCCAGCCCCACGCCAGCCGCGATGCTCTGCTGCACCATAGGCTCGGCATCCAGCCCGAACCTGGCGGTATCCAGTAGACAGCCGCTGCCCAAGTCATCGAGCACTGGAAGCCGGTATCGCTCCCCGAGCTGAGTCAACTCCTCGATAGCCGCTGACTGGGTAAAACCGACCAATCTGAAGTTACTGGAGTGGACTCGAAGCAAGGCGACGGTTCGTTGGGTGATCGCCTCTTCATAGTCCGATAAATATGTACAGTTGGTTGTCCCCACCTCCACCAGCTTGGCCCCGCTCTGTCGCATAACACTTGGGATACGAAAGCCGCCGCCGATCTCCACCGCCTGCCCCCTGGAGACGATCACCTCCTTACCCCTAGCGAGGGCGCTCAGGGCCAGGAGCACCGCTGAAGCGTTATTGTTTACGACAAGAGCAGCCTCGGCCCCGGTTAGCTGGCACAGCAGGGACTGGATGTGAACCTGGCGGGAGCCCCGCTTCCCACTGTCGAGATCGATCTCCAGATTGGTATAGCCCCCGGCGCACTGCTCCATAGCTGCCATAGCCTCCCGGCTTAACGGTGCCCTCCCCAGGTTGGTATGCAGGATAACACCGGTTGCGTTTATCACCGGGCGCAGGCTGGGCTCAGCCAGAGAAGCTATTCGACTGCATATCGATCCAACTATCTCGTTAAAAGTCGGGGCAGTTTGGCCCCCGGCGATATCACGGCGCACCTCTTCAAGGTATTGCCGCACCCCCCGGAGCACGAATTCGTGAGAGTATTCCTCTTCAAGAGAGCGTATGCGCTCATCCAAGAGTAACTTATCGACGCTGGGAAGGCTGCGAAGGCTTCTTTCCATGGCGAAGGCAATGTAGCATATCCAGCTAAAGCCTGTCAAACGAGGTTTTATTGACCTATTGCGTTAAAATTAACCAGATTTGACAATGCTCGTTCCTGTACCCTATAATAATTTGTTGAATACCGAGAACTAACTAGGAGAGGGGGTGAGATCGATGGTAAACCGACGCACATGAGCCGTGAAGCGGCTAAGAGCGTGGCTCTTAAAGAAGGGTACGACCTGTAGAGAAGGAGGATGTTTTTATGCGCGTTTCACGCGTAATGACGCCGGGTACATTGATCTTCGCCTCCGCGCTGGTGATAGGTATCCTGGCGGCATTCCTGGTGAAGTGGGGAAACCCACAGAACATGGGTATATGTGTAGGCTGCTTCCTGAGAGATATCTCAGGGGCGATAGGCCTGCACCGGGCCGGGGTTGTACAGTATCTCCGCCCTGAGATCATAGGTTTCGTCTTAGGCAGCTTCATTGCTGCCTATGCCTTCAAGGAATTTCGGGCTAGGGGTGGCTCCGCACCGCTAGTCCGATTCTTTTTAGGTATGTTCGTAATGATCGGGATACTGGTATTCCTCGGCTGCCCGGTGAGGGCGCTGCTCAGGCTTGCCGGCGGCGACCTCAATGCCATAACGGGGCTGGTGGGTGTTGCTTTCGGCGCCTTTACCGGAGTGATCCTGCTAAAGAGAGGCTTTACCTTGGGGCGTGCGGTGAAGAGGCCCACGGTGGCAGGGTGGATAATACCGGCGGTCATGGCCGGGCTCCTGATCATGGCGATACTTAAGCCCAGCTTCCTCATCGAGAGCGAATCAGGACCCGGCTCTATGCACGCAGCGTTGATTATTTCCCTGGCGGTGGGCCTGCTGGTAGGCTTCCTTGCCCAGCGGACGAGGATGTGCTTTGTGGGAGGCTGGCGAGACCTGTTCCTTGTCAGGGATACATATCTGTTCAAGGCAATAGTCGGCCTTTTCCTCGGGGCGGTGGCAGTCAACCTCGTCCTTACCTACGGCTTTGACGATAGCCTCTTCAGGCTGGGCTTCGCAGACCAGCCGGTAGCTCATGACAATCACCTGTGGAACTTCTTCGGCATGGCGCTGGTGGGACTGGCTGCTACCCAGCTCGGCGGCTGTCCGCTACGTCAACTGGTTCTCAGCGGAGAGGGGGATACCGATGCCGGCATGACCGTGCTCGGCCTGCTCGTCGGCGCCGCTGTAGCACATAACTTCACCTTTGCCAGTTCTCCTGCCGGTCCGTCAGGGCTGGGACCCTGGGCAGTAGTCGCCGGGCTGGTGCTCTGTATAGGCCTGGGATTCCTGCTGCGGGAGAGAAAGACAATATAACTCTAGGAGGCATGGATGTCACCTTTAAAATGGAAGAAAAAATCAGCCTTCGAGGGGGGGGGACTGGTTCTGTTCATGGATGTTCAGGCTGCCCTGAAGGCCGAGAAGGTACTAAAGGGTGCCGGGCACGCCGTTAAGCTGATCGCCCCTCCACCGGAACTGCGAAAAGGCTGCGATCTGGCGGTTGAAATAAACCTGGTAGAACAACCGGTCATTGAGCGGGTCTTCGATGAGAACGACGTCTTCTATGTGGAGATCGTTCCTCTTGGAGTGGGGCACTCCAAGCTTCTGGACATCGTAAAGGTGACAGATTTCGGGGGCTGGCTGATGGTCACAGCAGGCAACATGAAGCTCACCTTTGACAAGGAGACCGGCGTCATCGTAAACACATCCGGCGGGGGATGCCCCGATATCCCCTTAATGCACGCCGAGCTGGTCGGTAGAAAGCTCACCGAGGCACCCAAACCTAAGGAGATCGGCTTTACCCTGTGCTCCCTGATGCTTAACCGGGCTTTAGAGGAGAGCCTTCTCATATGGCAGGGGGGTGAGCAACAATGATGCTTATCGCCGGGACAATTCCCGATGAGGGCGTGCCGCTCACTGTTGGTGACGTCAGTATGGAGGACAGTTACCTGGCGGTCCCTGGGTACCGGTTTCCCTGTATGCAGGGCACCGGCTCTATGATCAGCGCGGCGCTGGCAGTCACTGACTACCTGAAGCTCGACCGGCCCCAGGTTGTTATCGCCGGCGACATCGGCAAGGGTGAAGGTAGCCGGGCGATCTACGAATACCTCATCCAGAATATAAGGGCTCTCTCGCCAAGGGTGCTCACGCTGCACTACTGGCTGCCCGATATGGCCCTAACGAGGAGACTTTGCCAGGCCATAGATAACTGTGAGAGCAGGCCGGTCATAGTCGCCGATGCGGCCTCGATGTATTCCGCCAAGGCAGCCGGGCTGGCCTCATGCTTCGACATCTTTACCCCGGACGCTGCTGAAATGGCCTTCCTCGCCGACACCTCAGCCACCCACCCTGCCTATATCGCCAGGCATCTCTTCGATAACGATATCACAAAGACACCGGATCTAGCTGCTGCCGCCTACCGTAACAGGGGTGCAGCCAGGTTGCTCCTAGTCAAGGGAGCAGTCGACTATGTGATTCGTGATGGTGAGATTCTGGAAACGGTGGATGAACCGGATGTGCCTGAGCTGGAGGCTATTGGGGGGACCGGCGACACCGTTACCGGCCTGGTCTCCGCCTTCGCCTACGCTGGCCTGGAACCGCATGAAGCAGCAATAATCTCAGCCAAAGCAAACCGTATGGCAGGAAAGTTGGCCCAGCCAACACCGGCAACCAAGGTTATTGAAATCGTAAAACAGTTCCCCGCTGTGTTTAAGGAATACCTCTGTGAGTGGAGCGGGGTTTGCGCTCAAGGAGGAGGGGAAAATGACTGAAGTCGATGCCCGCGGGCTATCATGCCCGATGCCGGTAATAAAGACTAAGAACGCATTGGAAGGAATAGAGTCAGGGGACGTGGTAGTCATCGTCAATGACGCTACAGCGCGCGATAACGTTACTCGCCTGGCAAAAAGCAAGGGGTGTGCCATCTCTGTGGAGCGAAAGGGGGATGATTTTTATTTAACCCTTACTAAGGGTTAAAAGGGGCAGAGCCAAAAAACCCGAGCATCGTTCACTGTGAAAAAAGTTGTGCTGCTTCAGCCAAGATGCTATGATGATTCAACTACCATTTGCACTCCACAATGAAGGGAGGACAATGGACGACCAAGTGAGGCCAAGGCTCACCGAGACCGTTCGCGGCTCCGGCTGAGCCTCCAAGATAGGTCCGTCGGACCTGGATAAAGTATTGTGTGGCCTGCCCCTGGTCGATGACCCGAACCTGCTTGTCGGCCTGGAGAGGGGTGATGATGCTGCTGTGTATAGGCTGAACGATGAGCTGGCCATCATCCAGACCATCGATTTCATCACGCCCATCGTCGATGACCCCTATACCTTCGGGCAGATCGCTGCTGCCAACGCCCTGAGTGATGTCTACACCATGGGGGGCAGGCCCCTCACCGCAATGAACGTTGTCTGCTTCCCCATTAAGAGCCAGGATATATCGGTGCTCATTGAGATCCTGCGCGGCGGATTCGATAAGCTACGGGAGGCAAGGTGTGCCCTGGTCGGCGGACACAGCGTTGAGGATAACGAATTGAAATATGGGCTATCGGTAACCGGTGTAGTACATCCAGATAGGATGATTACCAAAGAGGGAGCCGAGATAGGGGATAAGCTGATCCTCACCAAGCCCCTGGGCACTGGACTGGTCAGCACCGCCCTTAAGGGTGGACTCGCAGGAGAGGAGGCTGTGGGCCGTATCGCCAGCTCTATGGTTACATTGAACAGAAGGGCATCGGAGCTAATGCTGGAAGCTGGAGTACACGCCTGTACCGACATAACCGGCTACGGCCTCCTGGGGCATGCCTGTGGAATGATAGAGGATGGCCAGTTGGGCATGGAGCTCCATGTTGGTGCCATTCCCCTATTCCCAGAGGCGAAGGAGTTCGCCGGGATGGGTCTGGCTCCTGGGGGGACGCAGCGTAATAAGGAATTTCGCATCGGCATGATAGAGCTGGCTTATGAGATGGGTGATGAGATCTGGAGCATCCTATTTGACCCCCAGACCTCGGGTGGACTGCTGATCTCGGTCCCGGGTGAAGAGGCTGAGGCGCTACTTAAAAACCTGCACCGCAGTGGCATAGAGGATGCTGCCATCATTGGAGCGATAACAGGCAAACCGAAGGGGAAAATCATCATCAGGGAGTGAAGTATGTCCTTTGTCCTGGGCACCGCAGGTCACGTCGATCACGGGAAATCGGTTCTGGTTAAGGCCCTCACCGGGATAGACCCTGACCGGCTGCGGGAGGAGAAAGAGAGAGGGCTGACCATCGACCTCGGCTTTGCCTGGTTAGAGCTGCCCAGCGGTCGAGCTCTAGGCATTGTGGACGTACCCGGACATGAGCACTTTATAAAGAACATGCTCGCCGGCGTTGGAGGCATCGACATCGCCATGCTCGTTGTCGCCGCAGATGAAGGGGTAATGCCCCAGACCAGGGAGCACCTGGCCATTCTCGACCTGCTACAGGTTGAAAATGGCATCGTAGTAATCACCAAGAAAGACCTGGTGGACGATGAGCTGCTGGAACTGGTGACACTGGAGCTAAACGAGCTGCTGGAGGATACAACGCTGTCCCAGGCACCGATACTCGCCGTCTCCGCGGTCACCGGCGAGGGCCTTCCTGAGCTGGTCTCCACCATCGACCGTGTTTTAGATTCGGCCACGCCCAAGCAGGACATCGGCAGGCCAAGGCTTCCCATAGACCGTGTCTTTACCATGACTGGTTTTGGCACCGTGGTTACCGGAACCCTGATCGATGGTTCCTTGTCCAAGGGTCAAGAAATAGAGGTCCTGCCATCCGCCCTTAAGGCACGTATACGCGGGCTGCAATCACACAAGCAGAAGATCGACACTGCCCCTCCGGGCAGCCGCGTTGCGGCCAACCTGTCGGGTCTCTCTACCGTTGAGCTTGCGCGGGGCGATGTGGTGACCACCCCCGGTTGGCTCCTGCCGACAAGAGCGTTCGACGTTAAGCTACGCCTGCTGCCCTCCGCACCCCGCCCCCTCCCCCACAATGCCACCGTTACCTTTCACCATGGGGCCGCCGAGGTGCTGGGGAAGGTCCGCCTGCTGGAAAGGGACAGGATTGACCCAGGGGAAACGACATGGGCCCAGCTTCTGCTTGCTCAGCCCATTGCAGCGGTTAAGGATGACCGATTCATCATTCGCTCCCCCCAGGAGACCCTAGGCGGTGGGCAAATAGTCGGCCCACGGGCAAAACGGCACCGCCGCTTTCGCCCCGATGTCATCGAGAGGCTCGCCACAAGGGAGACGGGTACAGCTGAACAGATAATCCTGGTCACCTTACAGGAAGAGGAGCCTCTCGAGCTTGCGAGGTTGCTGTCCCTATGCAATCTGAGGCAAGGGGAAGCAGAAGAAGCCATAAAATCACTGGCCTCGAAGGGGAAGGTTGTAGCACTGGGAGATATGGGGCTTTTTTTCTCAGCCCAGGGCTGGGAGAAGCTGGCAAAGCAGGCAGAGCAGGCTGTCCGGAGATACCACCAGCAGTTCCCGCTCCGCCACGGCCCCCCCAAAGAGGAACTAAAAGGCAAGCTGAAGGCCCGTACCAGGTTCTTCGCCCGCATACTGGAGCAGCTTATACGGGAAGGCACCCTAATCGAGGTGGGGCCAGCGGTGCGCCTGCCGGAGCACCAGCCTCAGCCTACGCCAAAACAGCAGGCAGAGGTCGACGCTTTCCTGGACAGGCTGACACGCGATCCCTACCTGCCGTCCGTCGACCCTCTACCTAAGCCGGACCTCCTTAACCTGCTCATAGAGAAGCGTCTGGTGGTGAAGGTAAGCGACGATGTGATCTTCCTGGCATCTATCTATGACAAGATGGTGGATGACATAATCGCCGAGATAAAATCACGGGGCAAGGTAACCGTGGCCGAGGTCCGCGACCTTTTCCACACCAGCCGGAAATATGCCCTGGCCCTGATGGAATACCTGGATACGCAAAAAATAACCCGCCGCGTCGGCGATGAGCGGGTGTTGAGGTAGATATTGGCGGGAGCGCATAGGATTCGAACCTACCGTAGACACCGCAAGGTGCCCACCAACGGATTTGAAGTCCTCACCTCACATATTAAAACTGCTCAATAAACTGACTGTTTCCCAGATAGCGGAGTTAAGCAATTTAAGCAGATCCTACATCTCCCAGGTTAAAAGAGGACCTTTGCCT
>DAOUEU010000021.1:0-3076 GCA_034430255.1 Dehalococcoidia bacterium
CAGCCCTAAAGACGCTAAAGAGAAGGAGTACTTCGATATCTATGCTGGCACCATTATTGAGGGGCAGGAGTCTATCTCTGAGGTAGGAGAACGGTTGCTTAAGGAGATTATAGCTGTAGCGTCGGGCAAGCCCAGCAAACTGGAAATGTTTCCGCGCTATCGAGAGGTCATGGAAATGTACAGTACCGCCCCCATGATGTAGCTCTCGCCATCTATGGAAGACTGAGCGCCGTCAGTCTGACCACCAGCAATGAATTGCGGAGCTTGATGGTGACCGATTAGTCATAGCCAGTGGAAAGCGTTAGATGATAAGGTGAAGCTGACGTAAGTAACTGTCAACATATTGCCTGAAGAAAGGAGCGAAAAATGGCAAAATATGCTGAATTGAGCCAGAAGCTAATGCGACTCTTGAGGCTAAGAACGTTACCAGTGGGCATCGAGTTATTTGAAAGAAGATCAGACATACCTAAGAGCTTTGAGATGGTAGAGGAAGAGTGCAGTGTTTGCCAAGTTATTGGGCTGGCAAGATATCTTGAGAAAGCGGTAGCTGCAGTAAAAGAGGAGCTAACCGCTTGCCCGGTGGGTTGTTTCTCATTAGGTATGTGTGATCTCCCTAAACGGCTTGATGATTCCGCAGGTAAATGGGGGAAGACGCCTGAAGCTGGGTTAAGACAAGCTACGGATAGGATGGCGATTGAGAAAGGCAAATTTGAGGCGATGGGCGTGGCACCACTTGAAATTATGTCCATTGAACCTGATGTTGTGCAGGTATGGGGGCTTCCATATCAAATGGAGAGTTTTGCTTACGCAAGTGTTTGGGATGGCGGCGATAAATTGGAGTTAAGCACAAATGGGCATGGCGCTAGCTGCAATGAGGTCTTGGCGGTTCCCTATCTTACCGGTAAGGTAAGACTAGCTATCGCGGATCAAGGGGACCGATGGCATGGGTTCGCTACTGAAGAGGAGATGATACTAGGCTGCTCTCTCGCAGAACTGGAAAGGCTCGCTGTCAATCTCTGGGAATCTATGCAGAATATATACTATCCACGTAATTATAATACACTCAAACTAACGTACAATCCCAAGTATTCAGCAAGAACATATCAAGGGACTGAGTGAAGAATACACGTGACAAGGTAACTAATTAACGGGAGGAAAGCAATGAAGAGAAAGGCAGTTGTATTGAACAGCAAGGATAATGTCGCTACTGCGCTGACTGACTTAGAGGCAGGTGAGGTTTTGGAGGTGGAGGTGGATAAGGGTGCCGTTTCAGTGACTTTGGTCGACTCCATACCGTTTGGGCATAAATTTAGCCTCACTGATATAAAGTCTGACTCAGCCATAATGAAGTATGGTGAAACCATTGGCAAGGCTACTACAGATATTAAGCCGGGGCAGCATGTCCATGTGCACAATGTAGCCAGTACTCGGGGTCGCGGCGATGTAGCCAGGTAGGTGAAGGAATGAGTTTCCGGGGTTATCCTCGCCCGGATGGTGACGCAGGCACTAGAAGCTATGAGGGGGTAATCTCCGCAGTGGCCTATGCCGACGATGTGGCTCGATGGATTGCCGAGCAGGTTCTGGGATGTGCCCTGTTTGCTCACCAGCAAGGTTGTGGGCAGGCTAAACCTGACACGGAGCTTGCACAGCGCACCTTATTACCAGTCCGGACTGGTGCATCAGATTCGCTGAGGTAATTTTGTGATTGCCGGGGAAAGTGATAGCCGGACGGGTGCGGCAACAATCGTGCGATATTTGAGTCGCGAACCGGGCGGGTTACTTAGATCGCGTGCGTAAGGAGGTACTATGAAAAGAGCTATAATGATGGATTTAAAGGACAATGTGGCTACTGCCCTTGTAGGCATTGTCGCAGGTGAGAGGGTGGAGGTAGTCTCATCAGCGCAGGAAGTCCTGGAGCAAGTAATGGTAAAGGATGCCATACTTCTAGGGCACAAGATTGCGTTAGCGAATATGACCGAGGGTGATGAAGTGATAAAGTACGGGGAAACTATCGGCAAGGCATCAAGGGATATCTCGGTGGGTGATTACGTACACATACACAATGTTGAGAGTATCAGACTTCCCTTAACAGAGCACATGCTCCGCTCAAAATAGAAAATAGGCAGGAAAGGAGGAACGGTCATGGAATTTCTAGGGTTTGAAAGATCTAAGGACCTGGTTGGAGTGCGTAGCATAGTGCTGGTAATGGCAATAGCAGATTGCACCGAGCCGGCAGCACGGATGATTGCTGAGGGCATGGAAGGAGCAGTACCAGTGACTCAGGATCATGGGTGCATTGCCATGGATGTGGTGCCGACGCTGGTCGGGGTAGCCCGGAATCCCAATGTGGCTGGAACCTTGCTAGTAGCCATGGGGTGTGAAGGCATACAGCCTGAGCCTTTGATAAACGAGATCGCTAAGACGGGCAAACCGGTGGATGTGGTAAATATTCAGAAGATTGGAAGCACGCGCGGGGCTATATCCCGCGGACGAGATCTAGTAAGAGGCATGGTGGAGCAGGCTAAGAAACAGCAAAGAAAGCCGTTTGATGTTAGCAGACTGGTTGTTGGGGTAAAGTGTGGTGGCTCTGATACTACCAGCGGTCTTGCTGCCAACCCAGCCATAGGCGTAATGTCCGACATGCTGGTGGATGCCGGTGCTGCAGTAGTGATGATTGAGCCTATAGAGGCCCTAGGTGCGGAGAAGCCGCTGGCCGCGCGTGCTGTAAATGAAAAGGTTAAACAGCAAATTCTGAAATGGATCGGTGACGAGGAGAAGCGGTGGACAGTGCCAGGTGCTGAGATGGACTTCATGTGCCGTGGGAATATTGAGGGTGGACTGACAACCCTCGAAGAAAAATCTCTGGGTGCCATACATAAGAGTGGTCACAGGCCGATCAAGGGAGTGCTTAAGAACACGGAGGACTACGTTGAAACTGTACCGCCTGGAGGAGGGTTCTACTTGCAGGATGGTACTCACTCGGAGCCTGCAGCGATGAGCTATATGGCGGCAGCCGGTGTACATATCGTTGTCTTCGCCACCGGGCGGGGTGGCACCTTCGGGCATGCTATCTGCC
>DAOUEU010000022.1:0-4149 GCA_034430255.1 Dehalococcoidia bacterium
CGGAAACGCCCATCTCACCACCAGTGATATTCGGAATGGTGTATAGAACTGCGATCAGGATTAAGGGAAAGGCCAGGGTGGCAAGGGCCAGGTAAATTCCCCTCAACCTCAGGCAGGGCACACCGATGATAAGCCCCGCCAGTACCGCAGCAAGCGCCCCGAGGGGTATAGTTAGCCACGGGGCCAAACCAAAGTGTAGATTTAGAAGGGCAGCGGTGTAGGCAGCAACCCCGAAGAAGAGGGCATGGCCAAAATTCATCTGGCCGGTGAAGCCGGATAATAGATCCCAGCTAGCAGCGAAGATGGCAAATATGCTCGCCAGAAACAGGATGCCAAGATAGTACGGATGCGCTGTTATCAGGGGTAGCAACAATAGTATCAGGCAGAAAAGCAAAACTATTGTTCTGCTGGGAAGGACCAGTACCTCCCCTCTCAACCCTTTATATGCCCTGCCGATGTAGGCGCTTATAATGCCCATTACCTTTCTTCCTCAAAGGCTACTCCAAACAGGCCTTCAGGCCTTATCAGGATGACGGCTAACATGATCGCCAGCGCCACAGCCCCCTTTAAGAAGGAACCTGAAGGAGCCAGGAAAACAACCAGGGTCTCGGCAAACCCTAGGATAAAGGCCCCCACCAGACTCCCCTTGATGCTTCCCAACCCTCCGAGGACGATAATGGCCATGATCATTACCAGAGGATTCATCCACATATGGGGCGATAAAATGGCTAGGGGAGCCACCAGTGCGCCGGCGACGGCCGCCAGTGCCACCGATATGGCCATGGTTATCATTCCTGTTCTGGCTACGTTTATCCCCATCAGATTGGCAACTTCTCTATCCTGAGCTGTGGATCTAATGGCGATTCCCAGCCGGGTTTTCATCAAGAGAGCCCATGTGCCCAGAAGGATGATCAGAACCACCCCAAATGTTAATATGTATTGATAGGTAACCCTGACCCCCAGTATCGTTGTGTATCCTGAAACCAGGTCGGGAACCCTCAGAAAGTGACCACCAAACGTCCACGGCAGGAGCATGATCTCCTGAATAATGATGGCCAGGGCTAGGGTCGCTATCAATGCCGTGGTCTCATGCCCACGTACGCGGTCAATGACCAGTTGGTAGGTGATTACTCCTATGATGGTTACAGCTGCTATCGAGAGGACGATGGATAAAAGGAGATTTAGACCGAGGAGACTGGCAAAGGTGAATATCAAATAGGCGGCCAGCATGTAAAATGCGGTGTGGGCCAGGTTGATGATACGGGCTGCCCCGAAAATGAGGGAGAAACCGACCGCCAGTAGGGCATACACGCCGCCGCTTATTAGTCCGGTGATTATTATGCCCTCTATCATGGCTCACTCAAATTGTGTCTATAAATACGGGAATATACCCCCTCTTAAGGCACGTGCCCAGCCGAGGGGGTATACCTCACCTGACTCCATTCGTCAACCTGTGACGAAGGCAAAATCGAAGATATTGACCAGCGAACGGGCTAAAGCGTCATTCGGTCAATGCGGTTACCACCCACGGTGGCAGTATGTAATCCACAGTGCCCTCGTAGACTACCCCCAGTGCTTGTATGGGGTTAGGCCAAACGCACTCCAGTACCCCGTCCTGCCACTGGACGCCGAGACCGGTTGCATAACCCGGGCCCCAGGTTATATCGTGAGGAGTCGTTGTATTTGCTGCCATGTATACCATTCTGCCGGCGGCGCCACTGAGATCGGTAGCTTCAAGTGCAGTAACAACGGCATCGGCATCCAGAGTATCCGCACTTTCAACGGCTGCCTTCAGTATGTATAGCGCTTCATAGGTGCCCGCAGTATATATGGGAATCTCTCCTACCTCTGCCACAAAGCTGTCGAAGAAGGGTATGGTTTTATCGGTGATCTCGACCCGGGCGTAGGTATTTAGAGTCGTCTCATACGCGCCAAATCCGCCCGTTACATCCAGGAAATTCCCCTTCTGGGCTTCAACGTTAATCCCCACCGAAGCAGCCGGGATTTCCATCTGGCCCCATTGAGTTGTGTAGGCAACCCCCAGTGGCCCGGAGACGACGGTGTATATCATGTTGGCTCCGGCCTGTTCTATGGCCGTAAGTTCAGCCGTTACATCGGTAGCCATCTGGGAGGGCCGCCATGTCCCAATGACCTGCATGCCCAGGCCGGGAAAGCTCGCTTCAGCAGCAGCAACCAGAGGATTTGCCCACACATTATTCTCGGCCAGTATGGCCACCTTTGGTATGACCCCGAGCGCACCGATGTCCTGGGCCACCATTCCTGCAAGCATGAAACTGATCGTAGTAAGGTATTGGCCATTAACCGGGGTAACCCTGAACCAGTACTTGTACGTTTCATAGTCCTCGGCCACATTTTCACATAGCAGGAGGTCGCTGGCACCGCAACCGAGGAAAATCATTTCGTTCTCCATGGCTGTCTCCTGCATCGCAATTACTGACTCACTCCTGAAGCCACCAACTACGAAGTCCACCTTGTCAACGGTTATCAGCTTCTCCATTGCAAGGACGGCATCTGTAGGGCTCACTATTTCATTGGAGTCAGCTTGGACCAGTTTTATCTGGTACGACTCGCCTCCTAGCATTATGCCGCCTGCATCATTTATCTCATCGGCTGCCATCTGAGCCCCGGCCCAGTGGTGTTCACCCTGTATGTAAGACATCGGGCCGATTACCCCTATCTTTATCTCGTTTGCTTCTTCCGACGAACAGCCACTCACTCCCACTACTATTAGACATACAAGTAGCGGGATAATGGCCACCTTCATTGCTCTATTCATCTCCTGAACCTCCTCAATTTACTCCAATCCTGACCGCGCTCTCCAGTCTCCTGTCCGCTACCATCACCCCCTTTCCAGGGATTTTGAGGCGAAATTACCCTATCTAGAACATTCTCCCTGTGCCCCCAGGCCAATCATATCTTCATCGATAACGCAAAGCGCTTTCAAGCCCACAACACCCCTGCTCAGTCCCAAATGAGTGTTGAATTGGCTTAGAATAACACCAGGCAGTGCCGTTGTCAATAAGGGAGAGAACAGATTCACAAACTTACAGTTGCACTGTCACGAGCCTTGTCATTAACATGTGAGCAACCATTGACAACAATCTCGCCAGCATCTACGATGTGCGCACCAGCGATTAGCGTATAGTTCACCTGGTCTGGAAGATTGAAATAGCCTGATTTAAATATAAAGTATATATAGGGCTAGGTTTTATAAATCGTGGGATGTTGATAGAGGTATAAATCAAACGTTGTGGGAGGAAAGTGATGCCCAAATTTAAAACTCTGACGATTATTTCAGAGAATCGCGTTGCGAATATCCAGCTAAACCGACCCAAAAAGGCCAATGCAATAAATGCCACTATGTGGCGTGAAATTAAGGATGTATTCGATTTGGTTGATGAATCGCCAGAAGTGCGGGTCGCTGTGCTAAGTGGTCAGGGAAAACATTTTTCAGCAGGCATCGACTTCGAGTTTCTAGGGTCTATGTATAATGAGATAAGCGGACTATCAGAAGGACGAAAGCAGGAGCGTCTGCGTCAAATTATCATTGGATTGCAGGACTGTATTACGGCTATAGAGCGTTGCCGAAAACCCGTGATCGCTGCCATTCATGGGGCATGCATGGGCGGTGGAGTCGATTTAATTACAGCTTGCGACATACGCTATGCGACAGCCGATGCCCGCTTCTCTATCAAAGAGGTGGATCTAGCCATCGTCGCGGACACAGGCGCGTTGCAGCGGCTGCCCAGGATTATCGGTGATGGCCTGTTTAGAGAGCTGGCTTATACCGGGCTTGATTTTGATGGTGTAAGAGCCCATTCGATGGGTCTTATTAATAAGGTATTTCCCGATCAGATGAGTTTACTGGCAGGGGTTAAGGAATTAGCTGCTGAGATAGCGGTAAAGTCTCCATTAGCCATACGCGGGATCAAAGAGACTATAATTTATAGTCGTGACCGTACTGTGGATGAAGGTCTTAAATACGTGGCGACATGGAATGCGGCAATTGGTCTTTCTAAAGATGTACAGCGTGCGGTTACTGCCTATTTACAGGGGCGGTGCGCAGAGTTTGAGGATTAGATAGCGAGCGATGAGCTAGTATTGGTGTTACCTTCGTTGCACTATAAC
>DAOUEU010000023.1:0-2166 GCA_034430255.1 Dehalococcoidia bacterium
CGACACCCTGCTTGGAAGTTCCAGTAGGTATCTCTGCTATGTATAAATTAGAAAAATAGCGGTTTCGACAACGTTACCTTAGCAAATTAGAGCTAATTTCTCCGACTACCAAACTTGCCAAGGGGTTTTCATCACTAGAGGCTCAAAATTAGCCTATCTGCATGAAAATGAATCGACTACATAATTAGCATCAGAAGGATCAACTTGAGGACAAGTAAAAGCCTTAGATTACTGGATTTACAATTGGCCTCAAGATCGGCAATTATTTTACGCGTTGCCCTCTCCGTGATGCCTATTGAATTGGAAAGCTCCAAGGCCGTTATACTCGGGTGCTTCGCTATAAAACTGAGCACACGAGCATGGTTAGTAAGAAATGTCCACTCAGCCATAGTTCACGACTCCTCTATTGAATTTTTCAGAAACCATTAAAAATCTATTGACAAATTGAATTGTCATGTTATCATAATAATGATATACAATACATGTATGTATTATCATGCTAGCATATTCATAGTATATCCTTTATAGTATAAGTGATAATAAAATGCAACTCCGGCATTTTATAGGTTTGATAAATAAAGGGTTTGCATGGAAGCTGGGATGCTCTTGGCTGAGGGATAATAAAGTTCAGTTAAACCGCATGAACATTTAATGAAAGCAATAGAGCAAATCAACCCATATTGTAAGGCTGAATAGGTAATAACAAAATGTCTCTGGGATCTACACTCAGGTCGGGATCTAGAAGGAAGGCGGTAGACGTCTATTTCGCTGGACAGTGGGTAAACGCAGGGGTGTACTACTGTATAGATGGGTGTCCTGCTGGTCCGCGGAAGATAGTAATGAATGAGGATGGATTTCTCCCTGACCCCACCAGAGGCTGGGTGGGGCGCTTTGTGAAGGTGAATAAGTAGCTGTTTTGACATCGTTAACCGATATTGAATAGATATAAATCGATAATGAAAACACGTTGGATGTCCGTTGGGTTAGCTAATGCTAATCATGAAAAAAAGTAAGAAAAGGAGGCAGCGGAGGTGACAACAATGGCGGAAGCAAAGAAAGTCGACTTTACAGGTCAGGAGGATGAAGAACCACCGGGCACAGACGGTACTATAAACGAGGCGCAGGAGGAACATCCAAGCAAGGCGGAAGAAGAACCTCCTGGTACCATGGCCCTGAGAAACAGGGCCCTTTTCTTTGGCAATATCCCGGATGAAAGCTGGAAAGACTGGAAATGGCATTTCCGCAACCGCATCACTACTGTTGAAGAGCTATCGAAGTTCACTACTCTCTCATCGAAGCAGCAGGCACGTCTAAAGCTGGTATGCAATAGATATCCCCTATCGATAACACCCTACTATATTTGCCTTATGAACCGGCACGATCCCAACGACCCTATAATGAAACAGGCGATACCGACTTTTGAGGAGATGTCTATGGCTGGAATGGGTGTGGAGGATCCCCTCGCTGAGGCTAGCTATTCTCCAGTCCCGGGTCTGGTACATCGATATCCAGATCGTGTACTGTTAGTTCTAACCAGTCTATGCCCGATGCTTTGCCGCCACTGTACGAGAAAAAGAGAGTGGCACCACGGTGGCTGGGTGCGCACTCCTGCCGAGGTGGAGGTTATGCTGAATTACATCCGTCAAAATCGAGCCATCAGGGATGTGATCCTATCTGGTGGCGACCCTCTGACCCTTTCAACCCACCGTCTGGAGGAGATTATCTCTAGGCTGAGGGATATCCCGCATGTAGAGATAATACGTATCGGCACCAGGTTTCCGGTTGTGCTGCCCCAGCGCATAGATGACGAGTTATGCGCCATGTTATCGAAATATGAACCGATATGGCTTAATACCCAGTTTAATCATTACCATGAGATAACTCCCGAGTCAGCACTGGCGTGCGATCGACTTCTGCGGTGCGGTGTTCCCGTAAACAATCAGTCGGTGCTCCTGCGCGGCATAAACGATAGTGTAGAGACTCAAACAAAGCTATGTCACGGGCTTCTCAAGATCAAGGTTCGTCCATACTACCTCTACCAGTGTGATGAGGTTCAGGGAACGGAGCACCTGCGTACGCCGGTAGAAACTGGTATAAACATCATCGAGGGGATGCGCGGCCATACCTCGGGCTTAGCGGTACCTACCTTTGTTATTGACCTCCCTC
>DAOUEU010000024.1:0-22311 GCA_034430255.1 Dehalococcoidia bacterium
CATGCTAATCGTCGGCGAGGAAATGTGCCAACGCTACCCCATGATAAATCTTCACCCCGCCGCTCCCGGCGGTCCCAAAGGGACCTGGCAGGAGGTCATCTGGCAGCTTATAGAAAGCAAGGCAGAAGAAAGCGGAGCGATGATGCACCGGGTCACCCCCCAGCTCGATGAAGGCCCTGCGGTAACTTATTGTACTTTTTCGATCCGGGGCGAGCCATTCGATAGATACTGGAAGGAGATAAAAGGGCACTCTATAGAAGAGGTTAAAGAGCAGGAGGGGGAGAGAAATCCCCTCTTCCGGGAGATCCGAAGGCATGGCCTGGCACGAGAGTTCCCGCTAATCATTGCCACTATAAAAGCCTTTAGCGAGGGCAGGGTCAGGATCAAGAGGGGAATGGTGGTTAACTGTAACGGCAAAGGCATTGAAGGATACAATTTGACCAAGGAAATAGACAATCATGTGAGAGTAACTTTGTAGGAAGTGGGTTGATGACAAAGGATCTAAAAATGAACCTCATCTTCTTCGATATGGAAGGACCCCTATCGATTCAGGATAACGCCTATGAGCTGATGAGGCTCTTCCCAAATGGTGGGGACATCTTCGAGGTCATAAGCCGCTATGATGACCTCCTCGCCATGGAAGGCAGGGAGGGCTATGAACCGGGAGATACCCTGGCACTCATCGTTCCCTTCCTGCTCCATCACGGCATCGCAGAGGAGGATATCAGTGGGCTTGCCGAGGGTGCAGCTATCGTTGAGGGTGCCACGGAGCTTATCGCCAGCCTGAAGCACTGGCAGGTCTTCTGCATTAGCACCAGCTACGAGCAATACGCCAATCGCATCATGCAGCGGGTAGGCATAGCCACTGAGAAGCTTGCCTGTACCCGATTTCCTATCGACCGCTATCGGAGCCTGGCGAGCGAAGAGGATCTCACCATGATGACCAAGATAGAGCAAGAAATCCTGGCACTTAAAGCCGGCGACGATAATAGGATTAAAAAACGCCTTGACTGCTTTTTCTGGGAGGAACTGCCTCAAACCAGCTTGGGCCTTGCCCTTAGTGAGGTGAAGCCCATGGGAGGAAGGAGGAAAGCGGCAGCGCTACGAAGATTTGCCAGGGCCCGCGGTCAATTCCCCGAACAGGTAGTGGTTGTTGGAGACAGCATCACCGATGCCAGGATGCTGGAGACGGTAAATCGCGCCGGCGGTCTGGCCGTCGCCTTCAATGCCAATGAGTATGCCCTGCCCTACGCCACTATGGGCCTCGCATCTAGTAACATCGGTGACCTCAAGATGGCCCTCGATGCCTGGGAAGAAGGGGGGAAGGAGGCAGTGAGAAAGGCTATTGAGCGGTGGGACCGGGAGAGGAGAGAACAAAAAGGGATGGAAGTAGAATTTCTGTGGCTTGAAGGGACAGACGACCTTGATAAGGCAATCCAGATTCACAAGAGGATTCGACGGATTGTTCGGCAGGAAGCGGGCAGGCTTGGCTAGGAGGAGACGGTGGCTATTGAGATAATCGGCTTTGGAGCGTTGAACATAGACCAAATATATAGTGTGTCGCGTATCCTGAGCGATGGTGAGGCTCCCGTGACCGAGTTCCACCTGTCACCCGGGGGCTCGGCAGCAAACACCCTTTACGGCCTGGCTAAGCTCGGAGTTAGCGGTGGCTTCGTTGGCGTGATAGGCGATGATGAAGCGGGTAGGTTAATCCTGAAAGACTTCGGTAAAGTCGGCATAAATACCGGGCAGATCAGGGTAAAACAGGCAAAAACAGGCACCACACTGTGTCTCGCCGATAAGCGAGGTCGGCGAGCCATATATGTATCACCTGGCGCCAACAGCCTGCTGGAGAGCGATGATATAGAGCTTGACTATATTAGGAAAGCCGAGATTCTTCACCTCTCGTCCTTCGCTGGGGAAAGGCAACTAGAGATTCAAAAGCAACTGATGGAACGGATACCCGCATCCGTTAAGGTGAGCTTCGCACCGGGTTCGATGTATGCTGCCCGCGGGCTGGCTGATTTATCCGCGATAATAAAGAGCACTCATATTATTTTCCTCAATCGTATGGAGCTAGAGGAGCTGACCGGCGAGGAGTTCCAGAAAGGAGCCCAAAGCTGCTTAAGGCAAGGTTGTCAGATCGTGGTCGTTACCCTGGGTGAGGGGATTAAAAGGAAAGTGAACTCCGCCGCCTGTTATATAGTAGCGACCGGCGGCCAGGAATATATAATAGAAGCCAAAAGAGTAAAACGAGTAGCGGGAGACACCACCGGCGCCGGCGATGCCTTCGCCGCCGGTTTTCTCTTCGGCCTTATGAAGGGGAAAAACCTGGAGGAGTGTGGTTATTTGGGGCATATTGTCGCCCAATTCTCTGTCGCCCGCCCAGGGGCAAGGGCCGGTCTCCCTTCCCTGCGCAGGCTGAGTCAAAGATACGGAAAGCTGCAGGGAAAGATACTATGAGTTTTATGTTCTTTTTGCCTTCTTCCGCCTGTAATGGTGAGCAATAGCTCCTTCCCCAGCATCCTCGCTCTGTTCTAGCGTCCAGATAGCAGGGTGATATTTGAGCCTGCGGCAACACATCAGGCAGGTAGGTTTTGAAAGGTAAGGGTGCACCAAAACCTCGCGAGACATGATCAATGATCTAAGTATGCTCTCACCAGTGCACTGGACCGGCATACTACATTGCGTGTGCAGGTTCGAGGATATATAATGCACTATAGTCAGGCTATTATCGTAAGGAGGTACACTGTTGAAGCTAGCGGAGATCAGAAATTTTGCGGTTATAGGCGGAGGGACGATGGGATCTCAGATAGCAGAGCTTCTCTCAAATATTGGAGGGTACCCTGTTATGCTGTGGTCACGTAGAGATGAAACGGTGAAGAGAGGGCTTGACGCCATCGAAGAGAGGCTCAAGAAGTTCTTTGTCGACAAGGAGAAAATGACCACGCCCGAGATGGAAGAGATATTAGGCAGGATCAGGGGAACAACCGACATCTCCGAGGCAGTAAGGAATGCGGACTTGGTGATAGAATCCGTGGCCGAGAATCTGGAAATTAAACGGGATGTCTTCAAGAAGCTCGATGAGAATGCCCCAACGGGCGCGATCCTTGCCTCGAACACCTCTCAGATGAACATAACGGAGATAGCCAGCGCCACCACCAGGCCCGACAAGGTGCTGGGCATACATTTCTTCAACCCGGTGGGGGTGATGAAGATGGTGGAGGTGGTCAGGGGCACGCTTAGCTCCGATGAAACGGTAGAGCTGGGCTGCGCCCTGGTCAAGAAGCTGGGCAAAGAGTTCGTGGTGTGCAAGGACTTTAGCTATGGCTTCATCGCCAACAGAGCCTATCGGGCACTAAGGTGGGAGAGCCTGCAAATGGTCTGGGAACGGGTCGCCTCTCCACAGGATATCGATAAGGCGCTAAAGCTGGGATTCAACCTGCCCATGGGACCCCTGGAGCTGGGGGATTTCAGCGGCGCGTGGGGCACATACGCTGTTTCCGAGGAAGACGCTATACGGGAATTGGGCCCGGAGAAAGGCCAACTACACCCCCTTATTCGGACTATGGTGAGGGCAGGGTATACCGGCGGTCGGCATGGGAAAGGCATCTATGCTTTCTGGGATGAAATGATGTCGAAATGGTAAAAAATGCTATCTTCCCTTGAACTCTGGCTTCCTCTTTTCGGCAAAGGCCCTGGGACCCTCTTTAGAATCCTCAGTATCCAGAAGTGAATCCACCAGGCTCAGTTCCAGCTCCATACCTTCGTCGAGTGTCATGCTGGTGCCCCTTATCATGGCCTCCTTGGCTGCCCTGACCGCAAGAGGACCGTTCTGCGCAATCCTGTTGGCCAGCGCCTCGGCAGCGGGCATGAGGTCAGAGGAGGGAACCACTTTATTAACCAGCCCCAGGCGGTAGGCCTCGGTGGCATCGATACGGTCGCCCGTAAGCAGCATCTCGGCAGCCTAAGCCCGTGGTATCATCCGCGGCAGCCTCTGGGTACCCCCCCAGCCCGGGATCAGATTCCACTTGACCTCAGGAACGCTGAAGGTGGCATTCTCGGCGGCGATCCTCAGGTCACAGGCAAGAGCCAGTTCCAGCCCGCCCCCCATGGCAACGCCATTAATGGCTGCAATAAAGGGTTTCCAGATATAGAGCCCCCGCTGGATGAGCGGTGGCCCGCCGCCTGGAGATGGCAATTTATCCTGCCCCGGAATAAGCTCCTTAAGATCGAAACCGGCAGAGAACGCCTTATCGCCAGCCCCGGTGATTATCGCCACCCAGGCTTCATCATCATCACGAAACCTTAACGTGACCTCGCTGAATGTCCTTATAGTGGCAAAATCAAATGCATTCATTGCCTCGGGGCGATTTATGGTAAAGTAGGCAATATGTCCCTTCTTCTCATAGATTATTGTTTCTGCCAACTAACTCCCCCTTTTCGATTAATCCTTGGACTCTTTGGGCTTTTCCTTGGCCAGTATCTCGTCCACCAGCCCGTACTCCACCGCCTGCTCTGCGCTCAAATAGAAATCGCGGTCGGTGTCCTTGGCCACCTTATCATATGACTGACCGGTATGCTCGGCGATAATGGTGCGCAGCTTCTCCTGCATCCTTATAATCTCCTTGGCAGCAATAGCTATGTCTGCAGCCTGCCCTTGGGCACCACCCATCGGCTGATGCATGTGGATGGTTGCATTGGGTAGTGTGTAGCGCTTTCCCTTAGTGCCGGAACACAGTAAGAGGGTCCCCATGCTTGCCGCCAGGCCAACGCAAATGGTGGACACATCACAGCGGATGAGCTGCATGGTATCGTAGATGGCAAAACCAGAGTTGATTATCCCGCCGGGGCAGTGGATATAGAGGCTGACATCCTTCTCTGGGTCATCCCGCTCCAGATATAGAAGCTGGGCGATGATTAGGTTAGCTATCTGGTCAGTTATAGGCGTGCCCAGAAAGACTATCCGCTCCTTTAAGAGCAGCGAGTAAATATCAAGGGTGCGCTCACCTCGAGCACTGGTCTCAGTAACAAAAGGTATTATCCCTATTGGCTCCACTTTCTTAACTCCTTTCTCTACTATGTCTTTACATAACTTCCGGTTGGCCTGATATCAATTCGGGCTCCCCCGATGTGGCCTTATCGTCGCCCGAAGTAGCTGCATCAATCCCCCGTGTAGATTCCGCCCCACCCGAGGCGATCTCCACCAGCCGCTCAATCGTCTTCCTGCTAATCAGCATCCTCTCCAGTGACTGACGGGCTTCCGCGGACTGGAAAAGCTTCCCCAATGCCTCCCCCTGCTCCCCCGCCCCCATAACCATCTGCGCCACCTCCCCATCGATCTCCTCATCGCTTACCGATATATCCTCCGCCTCTGCTACCTTGGAAATTACGATAGATCGAGCCACCTGAACGCTGGCCATTGGCCGCAATTCCTCCCTGAACTCCTCCCTGCTCTTCTTGGTAATCCTGAGGTAGTCCTCCAGGCTCATCCTATTTTGACTCAGGTCCCTTTCCTGCTCCGCCATAAACCTGTCAATCTCCTGCTCCACAAAGACCGGCGGGAATTCCACATGTGAACACTCCACCACCGCATCGATGACCTTCTCTTCATGGCGCTTCCTGGCGCTCTGTTCAGCCACAAGCCGGATATTTTCGGTTACGCTATCGGTGAGCGCTTCGAGGGTATCGAAGCCCTGCCCAATGCTCCTAGCGAATTCATCGTTGAGTTCAGGGAGCTTCTTCTCCTTTATCTCGCTAACCCGTACCTTAAAGTAGCATTCCTTTCCGGCAAGCTCGCTCACCCCGTAATCAGAGGGAAGAGAAATGCTGAACTCCATATCCTGCCCCTGCTCCACTCCTTCCAATTTTTCGGCAAACCCCTGGACGGGAAAGGGTAATCCCCGCTGCACCTGAAATTCAAGGTCTTTTCTATCCAGTAGAGGTTTCTCCTCCACACTACCCATAACATCGATAACCACCAGGTCGCCAAACATAATAGGGCGCTCCACCGGCTCCCAGGGGGCTTGCCGGTAGCGAGTCTGCTCGATAACCCTGTTTACCTCCTCCTCGGAGACGGTAACCGTCTCCGGAGCGATGTTAAGCTCCCGATAGCTCCCCAGCTTCACAGTGGGACGTAATGGTACGGTAGCTTTAAAGGTCACGGGGTCAGCCTTGGTAATCTCGATCTCAGGCTGAGCGATAACATCGATCCCCTGCTCCTCGATAGCCCGTTTCAGCAGGTGCGGAACCAGCTTCTCCAGTGCATTCTCCAGGAGTGCCCCCCTGCCCACATAGTGCTCCAGCATATCCCGGGGCGCCTTCCCGCGTCGAAAACCGGGTACTTCAGCCCGCTTTACCAGGCGATGATAGGCCTGTTCCAGAGAGCGCTCTACCTCCTCAGGCTCCGCCTCCACCTCAAGCACCATCTGGCTATTTTCTGTTCGCTCTGCCTTAACCTTCACCGCGCCCCATTATAACATGAAAAAGAGACCTATCCAAGAAGCCGCACTCGTCCTGTATATTATGATCAATCGCACACAAATCTTTTAGCCTATCACTGAGAGGTTTTAATACAATCTCACACTCCTAAGACCTGCACGCCCCGAGACTCATTTCTGCCGCGACGCCCACAGATTGTATATACCCTTTCCATATGGAAACCTCTAATGAGCTTCCCTCTATGATCCTGCCCGGTGAAATCCAGAGCGTGGAATGGACGACCTACCCAAACGTGACATAAGGTTGCCTGATCCCTCAAGCCCGGTTATCGTGGTGGTCACAATGATAACCGATGCAAATTCCTGACCCCTGGTATAAACCCCCATTTAGTGAACGAAATAAGAGGCTCAATCCTCTATCCACACACCCCTGAGCACGGGCATCACCATAGGTGCCGGGTAGAATCCTTTTACCTCAGGCTTTACCAGGTAGTAGCTTTGCCCGAACCATAGAGGAAGCCAGGGGGCATCATCAACGATGATCTGCTCTACATCCTGATATATTGCCAGCCTGGCTCCGATCTCGCTTTCCACGCGCGCGTTCTCAAGCAACTCATCCACCTCGTGATTGCTATAGCCGGTGTAGTTCTCCTGGCTTTCGCTGAAAAATAGGAGGTCCAGAAAATTTTCGGGGTCTGGGTAGTCTGCGATCCAGCCAATCTCAAACACCTGAAATCTCCCTTCCCTCATATCATCGAGAAAGGTCTCCAACTCCACCACCTCAATCGCTACCTCAACCCCCAGGTTCTCCTGCCACATCCATGCAATGGCAGAATCCACAGCGGACACCCCAGGACAACTGCCTGACACTGAGAGGACAATGGGCGGCAGGTCGTCATGGTAGCTCGACTCAGCGATAAGCTGCTGTGCCCTCGCCACATCGTAGCTTAAGCCCTCCAGTTTCTCATTGTAGCCTGGCATGCCGGGAGGGAGGATGCCGTCAGCTGTCGCTACGGCATCCTTTAAAAGTACCTGGATAATCTTCTCCTTATCCACAGCATGGCAGAATGCCTGACGCACCTTCTCATCATCGAAGGGGGGCACTGCGTTGTTGAAGCCAATATAGGAAACGAAAAGCTCTGGGACGACAACCAACTCCTGGTTCAGCGGGTTCATAGGGTCGAGCACCCTCTCGATGTTGGTTGTACCCACCTGAGTAATGTGGATCTCATCATTCTCGTACATCGTCATCGAGTTGCCGCTCAGGTAGAAGATCGCCCTATCCAGCTTGACCTCACCACCATAGAAATCCTCGTTCCGCTCCAAAACGATGCGCCGTCCTGCCTGCCACTCCTCCAGCTTGAAGGGCCCGGTCCCATTGGGATGCCGCCACCAGTCATCTCCCGACGCAATATTCTCCTCATCTACCACAAAGGCAGTGGGGTAGGTCAGCTTGGCTAGGAAGTATGCTTTGGGGGCATCGATGGTGATTTCAAGGGTTTCTTCATCCACCACACTGACCCCGCTGACTTCATCTGCCTTGCCTCCCAGCTTCTCCTTAACGCCCACTATATCACCGAGGTAGGCCTCCGCCACGGGAGAGCCGGTCGCGGGGCTAGCGGCGCGCTCTATCGAATACTTGAAATCGCTGGCCGTAACCTCCCCGCCGTCATGGAACATCACCCCTTCGCGCAAGTGAAAGGTATAGGTCACGCCATCGGTGCTAATTTCGTAGCTCTCAGCGATATCCTCTACCACATTAAGGTCGCTATCGAGGGTGAGCAGACCGCTGAATATCTCCACGATGTAGCCTGCAGATAAGGCATCAGCGCAAAGAGCAGGGTCCAGGGTAGACGGAGAGGAACCAGAGAGGTTAAAACCATCGCTCTCAGGTAAAAAGCGGCAACTTAAAGCCATTAATAAAAAGGCCATCGCCACCAGGGCAATGGCAGTTCTACTGCTTCGCTCCCCCCCCCTGTCTCCCCACACCATATGAATAAAGCGGCTCACCCTCGGTTCAAAATTCACTTCAATCGAGCCTCAATCTGAGATGAAGCTCCCTGAGTTGCTCCTCCGATATCTCGGAGGGGGCATCGAACATAACATCCACGGCGCTCTTGTTCTTGGGGAAGGGGATAACGTCCCTGATGCTCTCCGCACCAGCAAGTAGCATCACCACCCGATCGATGCCCGGTGCTATTCCACCATGGGGCGGGGCACCATATTCAAAGGCCTCAAGGAGGTATCCGAACCGCTTTTTAACCTCCTCTTTGCCATAACCCAACAGCTTGAAAACCTTCTCCTGAAGCTCGCGGTTATGTATCCTGATGCTGCCACTGGAAAGCTCGCACCCATTGCATACCAGGTCATAGTGTTTGGCATGCACCCTCTCCGGTGCACTATCGATAAGGGGAATATCCTCGTCCCTGGGTGCAGTGAACGGGTGATGCATCGGCTCCCACCTGCTACCCTCAACCTTCTGTAGAAGGGGATAATCCAGAATAAAGCAGAAGAAAAGGAGATTGGCATCCAAAAGCCCCAGGCGACGTGCCATCTCACCACGAAGTGCCCCCAGCGACTCCTCAACTATTTGGGTCTCCCCTGCAACCATTAGCAGGAGATCCCTCTCCTTTGCCTCGAAACACCTCGCCATCTCCCCTATCTGGTCAGCGGTAAGGTGTTTGCCCAGAACCGATTTCGCCTCTTGCTCCCCAATGGGGAGGGTAATAAGTCCCTTTGCCCCATAGGTGCGGACAAACTCCGCCAGCTCATCCAGCTGGCGGCGGGAGTAATGGGCGCAACCGGGGGCACATATCCCCCTCACCACTCCCCCTGCATCCAGGGCAGAGCGAAACACGGTGAACTCGGAGCCTGCAACGATGTCAGAGATACCCCTGATCTCCAGACCATAGCGCAGATCCGGCTTGTCCGTGCCATAGCGCTCCATGGTATCACGGTAGCTAAGGCGTGGAAAGGGCTTTAAAATCCGCATGTTGGGGGTAATATTCTCTACTAGTGAGGTAAAAAGCTCCTCCATGAGAACTAGGATGTCCTCCTCATCGATAAAGCTCATCTCCAAGTCGAGCTGGGTGAACTCCGGCTGGCGGTCGGCACGCAGGTCTTCATCGCGGAAGCAGCGGGCAACCTGGAAATATTTCTCGAAGCCGGCCACCATCAATAGTTGCTTCAGTTGCTGGGGGGACTGGGGCAGGGCATAGAACCTGCCTGGGTGAACCCGGCTGGGCACCAGATAGTCCCGTGCCCCTTCAGGGGTACTCTTGATCAGTATCGGGGTCTCGATCTCGATAAAGCCCCGCTCGTCCAAGAAATCGCGCATGAATTTGATAACCCGATGCCGCAACAGGATATTCTGTTTCACTCCAGAGCGGCGCAGGTCGAGATAGCGGTAGCGGAGGCGGAGATTCTCTTCTACCTCTATATCCTCATTAATGTTAAATGGCGGTGTCTTTGACGGATTGAGGATCTGCACCTGCTGTACAAGGACCTCCACCTCCCCTGTGGCGATATTCGGATTCTCCGTTCCCGGCGGGCGCTTCGCCACATCGCCGATGACCTGAAGCACATACTCATTGCGCAAATCAGTAGCAACCCCGTGTCCCGCCCCCGATACCTCAGGACTAAATACCACCTGTACCAGGCCAGCACGGTCCCTCAGGTCAATAAATACCAGACCGCCGTGGTCCCGCCGCCGGTGCACCCATCCTGCAAGGGTTACCCGCTCGCCGATATGCTCTACGGTCAGCTCGCCACAACTATGAGTCCTAAACATAAAATCCCCTTAAATATCATGTCGATTATAGCCTATGAAGCTATGCTTTTCAATGTAAAGTTCTCATCCGCCCTTCTGAAGACCCCGACATTGTGGCGAGTATTAATGCGTCATTGCGATGCACGAAGTAACGTGGCAATCCCCAGGTTTAAAAGGTGTATATTCAGCTATCACCCATCGGCCATCACCATAAACCATCAACCATGAACAGTTCCCAAACTGGCATAGGAGTAGCATAGCGATAGCATATATTAGGAGTGATGGACTGGTCAAAGCAATAGCGGGCGGGCTAAGCCAGAGAGCAAGTCTATCGATGGTCTGTCTCTACCTTGTAGAGGATTCGCCTACCTGAACCACGGCGGGTGATTCGCCTAATGGTAACATCGGTGAGGCTTGAACAGGTGGTAACATACCTCTGAGCGGCCCTGCCTGCAGGCTGGGCAATAATGATCGCCCCGACTGCCGCCATAATGGCCAGTGGCAGCCGTTGTCCCCGGTTCTTACTCCCCAACGCAAGAAGGCAAGCCACCGCCGCTATAATCCCTGCTAGTACAATGTTGGTCCCGCAGAAGGGAGAAACCGCAAGCTCTCGCTCACCCCCCTGCAAGCGTACCAACCCCTCTGTGGCTGCCTCGCGAACCGCCTTGCTGGGAAGATTCCCATAGATATAGAAGCCATCAAAAGTGGTCATCCCCATTATCCTAATGCTTGAGTCAAGCTTCCTGGTCAACAGAGAGATAGTGGCATGCTCCAGGGCATGATTCTGACGCAGCACCGTAATTATATCACTCTTCATAACTCCCACCCGCGTATAATTAATTATACCATACCACTATAACCCGCGACCACTTCGTAGTCATCCAGTAAATTGTGGTTCTCTCACGACGCCGAGACCATCGATAGCTATCTGGTCGACTATGGCATGGAGCAAAGAAAGCCATATGTCATGACACAAGGCGACTGTTATTGCATCGACTGGGTGATATGTCTGTGGGCAGATGTTCTCGCCTCAATCACCAATAACAGGCAAACAAAGGTGACTACCCTTGAATGAGCGGCCATCCATGTAACTAGCACGCCCTCACGCTATATTTATCAAAATACTTCGCCTGTCAGGCGTCCCCCTGACGCCCTAATCCGTGAGTCCAGATTTAAAAGCCTCCTCATGGATACTAAATCCAAGAGAATCAGTTCAGAAACGTTCTATGATGCCGCAACGCGCTTTTTAAATTTAATTAAAATGAGGATAATGAGAAAACCAAGCAAGCCCGCAATAACAACGTGCACTATAGAATCCATGTTGCTAGCTATATTGTCATAAAGGAGCCGCAATGCACCCAGCATCAAACCAATTAGAAAAGATATAGTAATGGATTCATATTTTTGTAATATATAGTTTAATACTCTGGAGAAAGCGAGAATACCAATGAGAGCACCAAGAATAAATATGAACATTTCCAAGAACTGCAAATTCTTGAGAACATCGATCATATAATCATACATGCCCAAGAACAGCAGCATGAATGCACCTGAGATCCCGGGCAGGATCATAGCGCATATGGCTATCATACCTGAAAGAAAAATAACGGGTAATGAGTGCCCGATTTGTTGAGTAGCTAAACCGGCGAAAAAGAAGCCAGCTAAAAATCCAGCGATTGAGAAAATCATGATTTTAACCGATAAGCCTCCTATCTTCTTGTAAAGCAGAACCGCCGATGCGAGTATTAAACCAAAGAAGAAAGCGTAAGTTGAGGCTTCAAAGTTCTGCAGGAGGTAGTCAAGTAAATTTGACATAAGGAATATCGCTAAACCAATACCTGTAAGAAGTGGGATGAACAACTTGAAATCGATGTCCCCGATACTTTTCTTTGCCCCCTCGAAATCACCCTTAACCAGACGAGAGATAAACCTCAGATTTATTCCGCTAATCGCACGAACCAGCCTTATATATATACCGGTTATCAGTGCAATTGTTCCACCGGAAACACCAGGAATAATATCCGCCATTCCCATAAACAGCCCTTTTAGGAATATAATTAGAGTTTCCTTCGCTCTCATGTCATTACCACTATAATAAATCGATAGTGTCTGTCATTCTGAGCCAGAGCCCTGAGTCGAAGCCCTGAGCGCATTCACCGCCACATCCTACTGTTTTTTGATGAGTGGTGTCAATCACAACCAATCAAAATCGAACATGCTGTAGCCTGTCTTAAACCCTCGTAAATGTAACCAGGCCGTATCTTAAACACCTTCGGTTAATCTTAAGATTCTCCTATACACCTACTTTCTTCTACGCCTCTATTTTTACTTGACAAATATGCAAATATGTGTTATATTACATATTGTAACTTAATATAAGATAATATAAGATAAGATAAGTATATATTAACAGCAGGATAACATCGTCGGTGCATAAGGAGATGCCAGGGTGTCAATAATAAAAACCTAAGCGTGTCACCTAAGCGGATGCTAAAGAAAGGGGATGACGGAGATGGCTAGAGATACTTTGGATAAACCGCAAAACACAAAAGAGAAACAAAAAGTGGTCAGCTTCCAGTTCAATATGCCAACCATTGACCTGAAAAATATAGAGGTTCAGCCCGGGGCTCTGGCACTAATTCCCGCATCGTTGGCTCTGGAGTATAGTGTTCTGCCCATAACCCTGGAGAACGGTACCCTGACAGTTGCCACGGAGTCCCCCGATGACCTTCAGCTCATCGATACCCTCGCCGTGCTCACCAATAAGAAGATAAAGGCGGTAATGCCCATGGGTGGTAATCTTCGTGATATCATAAACCACCACTACAATACAACTGAAAATATGGAGGGAACACTCAAGGACATGATAGCCTCTATCGACAAGACCATGGTGACGGAGGATGTTACCGACCTTGCAGAGGTAGCCTCTGATGCCCCTATAGTTAGAGCGGTGGAATGGATGCTGAGCGAGGCGGTGAAGGAAAGGGCATCGGATATCCACATCGTGCCCGAAGAGCATGTTCTCAAAATCCGCTACCGGATCGATGGTGTCTTGCGTGATTCCGCTACCTTACCTATATCGATCCACTCGGCGGTACTCACCAGAATCAAGGTGATGGCTGATATGAATATCGCAGAGCGCAGGCGCCCACTGGACGGCTCATTCAGCGATACCATTGATAACAAAGATATAGATTTTCGCGTTGCCACTATAGGCACTAGTTGGGGGGAATCAGCAGTGCTGCGCGTTCTGGACAAGTCCTTCAACCTCTTCGAGTTGGAGCAGATAGGGATGCCAGAATATCTCAGGGGGACCTATGAAGCAGCCCTCGCCTCCCCTTTTGGCATGATCATAATGAGCGGACCAACCGGCTCAGGGAAGACTACCACACTATATGGCTCTCTACTCAAGCTGAATGCCAAAGAATTAAATATCATGAGCATTGAGGATCCCATCGAGTATAAGTTTGAAGGGGTTCGCCAGATTCAGGTTAATCTTGCCGCTGGGATCACCTTTGCCAGCGGGTTGCGGGCCTGTATGCGGATGGACCCGGACATCATCCTGGTGGGAGAGATCCGTGACCGGGAGACGGCACAGACGGCTATAACCGCCGCCCTAACCGGTCACCTGGTGCTGAGCTCGATCCACGCCAACGATGCTGTGGGAGCACTGATTCGCCTGGTGGACCTGGGGGTGGAGCCCTTCCTGGTTACCTCCGGGGTGATTGCTACCGCTTCACAGCGCCTGGTGAGGAGGATCTGCCCCCACTGTGCCGAGCTTAAGCAGGCATCCCCAGTCGACATAGAGGCCTATAAGCAAGTAACCGGAGAGGAAAAAAACGAGTTCTACTACGGCGCCGGCTGCAATGAGTGCTCTTCTACCGGCTATCACGGGCGGATTGGCGTGTTTGAGCTGTTGCCGGTTACCGATTCAATAAGGACCCTGGTCACAAGGCAGGCAGGGGTTAATGAGCTAAAAGCACAGGCGCAGAAAGACGGGATGCTCCCCATGCGCCATCATGGCATGAAACTGGCCAGTGAAGGGGTGACCACCCCGAGCGAAGTGGCACGCAATGTCTTCACCATCGGCTAATCCATAGGCAAATGCCATGATACGTAGGAGGGCAGCACAACGACTGGTTCGTTTAGATAGAAGCAAGCTCCGAAAGAGCGAGGAGTAGGGAAAGATGCAGTACACATACGTTGCTTATAAACCCAGCGGTGAGATGGTGAAGGGTACGCTGGAGGCCGATTCGGAACAAAGTGCAGAGGAGAAACTGTGGAAATCTGAGATGACCATTCTCACCCTGAAGGGGAAGAAAGCCAGCGCCTCACTTAAGGAACAGTTGCCCAGCATATTCGGGGTGAAGCGCCCGGACATTATCAATTTCAGCCGAGATTTGAATGCTCTACTTGGCTCTGGCATCGGCATCTACCCCGCGTTGACTATGCTCTACGAGAGGACTACAAAGTCCAGCATGAAGAAGCTTATCCGTGAGCTTCTGTTATCCGTGGAGACAGGGGGGAAATTCTCCGATGCCTGCGCCGAGCACTCGGGCACATTCTCCCCCTTTTATATTCGCATGATGAAGGTGGGGGAGGAGGTAGGAAACCTGGAGAACATGCTTGAGCAGGTCACCGTTCAGATGATAAAAGAGGATGAAATCAAGAAGAAGGTCAAGGGGGCCATGACCTATCCCGCTCTTGTGCTCATTGTTGCTATCGGCGCCATTGTTGCACTGATCACCTTCGTCGTCCCCGCAATGAGCGGGCTTTTTGAACAGTTTGGAGGGGAACTCCCCTTCACCACCAGGATGATGGTGGCACTATCCGACTTCTTTAACAGTAACAAACTGATTCTATTCGCGGGCGCAGTTTTACTGATCGGCGGCAGCTTCATGTATTTCAGGACGCCGCGTGGGAAGAGGACCAAAGACACAATAATACTGAAGATCCCGATAGTAAGTCGGGTGGTCGTCATGGGGTACATGGCCAGAACCGCCAGGAACATGGCTCTTCTAATCAGTGGCGGCGTCACCATAACCGATATACTGGACTTAATAGTCGAAACCAGCGAGAATGTCCACTTTAGAGAGGCATTCGCCACGATTCGTAGCGATGTCAGCAAGGGGCAATTGCTTTCCCAGGCGATGAAGAACCAACCCCTGGTTCCGGCGATGATGCATCAGGTGATAGGAGTAGGCGAGCTAACCGGCAGGATGGAACCCAATCTGGAATCGACGGCCGATTTCTATGCGCGGGAGACAGACTCAGCGGTATCCAGGGCAACGGGGATGCTGACGCCGATAATGACCATCGGGCTGGGAGGCATGGTCGCCCTTATCGCCCTTTCGGTATATCAGCCGATATACGGTATCGCCGGACAGCTCCAGTAGGTGACCGACATGAAAAAGGGAGGGTTCAGCTTAATCGAGGTGCTCATCGCTATAGCTATAATAAGCGTGGTGGCTGTTGCATTCATGCAGGCGCTCGGTGTGGGTGTTATGGGCACCCACTGGGTGGATACTGGCACTACAGCACTAAATTTAGCTCGCTCCCAAATGGAGTATGTAAAATCGCAGGAGTATATAGTGTATAACACTTCGTGCAATCCTATCCTGGGGATACCGTACATGACAATCGGAGAAATACCATCAGGCTATAGTGTTAATACTATAGTTTGTGAAGTCCAGGATGCAGATGCAGATATACTGCAGCATATAACAGTTACGGCAACCTCTCAAGATGGAACCACCTCTGTGGAACTGGAGGGCTACAAAACAAATAGTGGGGCGCTGCCTACTTTACGTGACCTTCCCTTTGTGGAAACTACTGACATATACGTCCCCATTTTACCGGGAACCGATGCTCATGACGCCTCGCGAGATGGCACTTGCTACGATGGCAGGTTTTTATTGTTTTACGGATATCCCTATGTACTTGAGGTAACCAGACCAGGTGCGCTCGCCGTTACCTGGTACATCGACGACGATGAGTCATATGGAAGTGGGAACCTCATAGACCTATACCTCTATCGTAACGCCGACTTTCCCAACGGAGACGGCCGCCCTGACGGCCCCTTCTTCAGTGAGGACTACGATTACAGCTGGGATACAACCTTTTACAATGAGGAGTTAGGTTACGGCTCCACTACTACTTGCGCGAATTGCGCGGAAGGTTGCAAGTGTGCCGATTGCACCAATGGTAAAAATTGGGATGATAATACCGATGAAGATTACCCCCGTGTAGTGTTAATGGATAATCCTACCTGTTATACGCAGGATGCTCGGTACTGTCATGATGAGGAAGTGCCAGGGTGGAGCACACCATGGTTTTGTTGTAGTGAAAACCCGGGTGAGATAACCCCTGCTCCAGCGGAGCCGGGCTGGATCGCCCACGATGAGGTGCTATGGCCAGACCCCGATACCGGGAATGTCCTCACCACGGTACTGACGAGAGAAATAGGCAAACTCAGCGGAACCGTGACATTCACGCTTGACAGCAAGGAGATTACAGGCTCTGGCACCTCATTCACCACAGAACTAGAAGCGGGAAACCTAATAAAGAAGTCCAACGGACAAGAGTGGTACACGATTGATTATATATCGTCGGATACCACTCTGTACCTGACTACACCTTCAAAAGATAATGGCACGGATACTCCCAATGCCACATTGTACGGAATTGAGATTATTCCTGAAGGGTGGTATACCATATTCTTCTACAATTCCAACCCTATTCATTATAATTACTGGGGGGCTCCACAGTATTATACAAATCCGAGGGTTTTCACGGTAGCGACCGAGTGGGCATCGTTGAGCTTCTATAGTGAGGCTCCGTAAGCACTATCTCAATTAATTTTATAAGCAAGGCAGGACTTAATTGCTAAGAAAAAATCGAGGGTTCAATTTAATAGAGGTGCTTGTTGCAATGGCAATCTCCGCACTGATGTTGCCTGCAATAGGAGGAGTCTTGTATATGCTTATGATAATACCCGATAACGAGAGAACTGAGCTTACTGCCACAAATGAGGTGCGCAGTGCTGCTGACTGGATCACCCTGGACGCAATGAGAGCAGCAGACTTCACCTACGGTGACGAACCGGTTTACTGTACCTTTTCCTGGGAGGACCGCAGCGGGGCGATAGTCTATTCCTATGAAGTGGTGTACCGCTGGGACAGTGGCAAACTGGTCCGTGATGAGACCGTGGAGCGCTGGGAAAATGAAGAGTGGGTACTTGACTCCCAATATGGCCTGGCCATAGCCCGAAATATAGATAGCTATAGCGATGTTACATTTAACTCATCTGTGGGTGATTATTCATACCTGGAGGTCTATATAAATTCAAGTGTTGCCGATGAATCAAAGGAGCTAGAAATCTACGTAAAGTCAAGAATCGCCTATACAGAAGATGAACTGACGCCAACGCCTACACCTACACCCACGCCTACGCCGCATGAAGAGATTGCTTTCTCCGATGACTTTGAAGGAGACCTGTCTAAGTGGAACGATAATGGATATACATACTGGGATATCGTTGGTTATATGTACCACGATGGCAGCCATAGTGTCAGGGCCGATAACTATAATGATGGCTATCTCACATCGGACAATATAGACCTCTCCGATGCGACAGCGGCCGACCTCGATTTCTGGTTCAATAAATGGGATACCGAGTACGAGGATATCACCCTGTACTTCTACGACGGGTTTTCTTATAACCTAATAGCTGAATTAGATGGATTGGGTGGAGATTATACCTGGATTCACTACAGCGCACCTATCGATCTGGGTACCTACGGTATATCCAACTTCAGGATAAGGTTTGATGCCACTCTGGGTTACGGGGAAACGGTTTATATAGATCAACTGGTTCTAACCAAAACAGTGCCTTAATATTAATCCCTGAGGGAAAATGAAGAGGATAAACAGCAGCAATGGGGAAAATCAGTTGAACGGTTTCGTATCACTAATGTATAGTTAAATGTTTACTCAAGGACTATGTGAGGTTATCGCAATATTTTATAGGGATTTATGAAAATGAGAAGGGAAAGAGGACAAATCCTGCTGATGGCCCTGGCGATACTGTTTATAGGGGCTATAGTAATTGGACCGCTTCTTGCCTATCTCGACATCAGCCTAAGTCTGACCGGAAAGGATGTCCGCGATACCGATGCCTACTATGCCGCAGAGGCAGGAGTTGACGCTGTCCTAGCAGACCTACTTAAGGGATATAACCTGTTTGCCGGTGATTACCCGCCAGCCGATTCCCTGGTCGAGGGTGATGCCGGTGACTACTCATTAAAGAAGAGCGTTCGTGGATATCCCGTCGATATTGCAATTTCCATCCCAGAAAACCCCATGAATATAGAGATAATAACCTGGGACTACGTAGGCGTCGAAAACCCCTGTAGTGATAACTGCGTATACGACTGCGACGTTGATAATTGGGACCAGTCTCCAACAGGCTATAACCTTAACGGTAAGGATGAGGCCTCAGATCAAGACTATATAGATATATCTACAAGCAACGATGCAAGGTGGAGTACGCGCGACCCGGGCTCTGGCGATGAGGTATTCCTGTGGCTTGACCAGACTATCGCTCAAGAGGGGCAGCAGATAATGAATATTGACCTGGTATTTGAAGGGTATTCCTCTGGCGGTACTTGCACCTTCAGGATGTGGGCATATAATGACGCCGCGTCTACCTGGGAATCGGTAGGAACCGATATGAGCATCCCGGGGGGCTCGGACTCCACCATGACCCGCTCGATAACAACCGACTGTGACGACTATATATCCGCGAATGGGATTCTGACCTGGGGGGTGTCTGCGAGTTATAGCGATCAAAGGATGCAGGTTGACTACGTCAAACTTGTAGTCACCTACGGACCCCCTGACCTTTACCTTGACCCCGGCGTTGTCTTTGACATACACGACGTACCTCCAGGCGGAGAGAGTAGTTGCAGCTTCGAATTCGATCTTCCCACGGGAATTGGCGGACTGGCTGTAGAGATTAACTGGGTCCTATTCCCAAATCCCCCCTCTGGAAGTTGTGATTGGAAGCTATCGCTTAAGAAAGATGGCATAATCGTTGATCCTCCGGGGGTAGTATCGGGCACTGGCAGCCAAGCCGTTTTAGAGGCCACCGAGCTCGGTGGTGGCAGTTATACTGCTGATTTTTGGGTTAAAAATAACGATTCTTATAGGTATTTATACACCATGCCCTTTTCTAACAGTCATGCCGGTGACTCCGGTTATACCTGGCTAAGGATATCACCAGGTTATCAGGAGTATATAATTACATCTGTGTCAGAAGATAGCGACGGCACAGATAATACCAAAATAACATGCTATGTCATTCAGAGCCCAGGTGCCTCGGGATGGTGGAAGAAGCAAGCCATAGAGATAATATCCTGGCGGATTGATGAATATGAGAGCCCCGATACACCACCTACGCCTACACTGACGCCAACGCCTACTCTGACGCCTACGCCTACGCCTACGCCGCATCAAGAGGTTGCCTTCTCCGATGACTTTGAAAGCGGTTTGAGCCAATGGGATGATAATGGCGCTACCCAGTGGACGATTCAAAGCGACCATGTACACCATGGCTCCCACAGCGCCGAGTGCGATAATTACGCTAATAGCTACATGACATCGGATGATATAGACCTATCGAATGCCATAGCGGCCGACCTCGATTTCTGGTTCAATAAGCAGTATCTCAACAATAATGAATTCGAGCTATATTTCTACGACGGCAGTTCATATAACTTCATAGCTTCGCTAGATGCCCAAGGTGGCGATAGCACCTGGTTACACTGGAACAATGTGCCCATCGACCTCGGTACCTACGGCATCTCCAATTTCAGGATAAGGTTCTATGGCTACTCTAACAGCGCCATGGACTATGCTACGGTAGACGAACTGGTTTTAACCAAAACAGTGCCTTAATACTAATCCTGAGGGAAAATGAAGAGGATAAACAGCAGCAACGGGGAAAATCAGGTGAATGGTTTCGCATCACTAATGTATGGGATGATTATAAAAGGTTGACTTTTAGTGACTATCGTGGTAAACTCCACCAACATATCTCGAAGGCAAACTGATGACACCCGAGAAGCTACCTGAGCGACGCCCCGCGAAGATAGACATAGATCTACTTCCCTCCGAGTTTAAGCCCCCCAAAACTGTAAGACTGAACTTGATACTGGTGCTGGTAGCTATCGTGCTGGCCGTCTTGATAGCACCCATCGTTATACTGGAGATGGATGCCTCTTCCCAGATAGACCCCCTTGAAGACACGCTCAGCCTGCGCAACGCGGAGCTAAGCGAGCTATACGGCAAACAAGCAGAGGCTACAGCGCTAGACGCCCAGATCGATGCCGCCGATAACAAGCTAAACAGAATGGAGCAGGATTACGATACCTTCCGCGAGAATCTGGTGCTGTGGTCTGAGATAATCGAGGAGATCGATGACCTTCTCCCCGCCGCTATTACCCTCACTAGCATTGATGCGGCGACAGATTCCGGTGTAACGCTCGTTGGCAATACTGAAGATTTGGAAACCGCTTATAAATACACCTTGGACCTCAAGGAGAGCAAGTATTTCTCCGACGCAGTCATCGAATATAGGGACTGTCCCGATACCGAAGACAAATGTGGATTTACCATTGATATAGAATTAAGTGGAGCGGGAGGCCAATGAAGACGCCTGATATTCTTAAGAAGATACCGCGGCTTTTGCTCATTCTCGTTCCAGTTATCATAGCCCTTATAGTAGTGATCGTATTTGTTGCTATAGGCTATTTCAATACATTAAGCACCAGGGCAGACCTGGAAAAAGAGATCAAGCAGAAGGAGGCAGCAATTGCGAGTATGGAGGGCCGCTACAATATTGGGGAGCTGGAAAGGCAGTTAGCCGAGGTAGAGCGCAAACTTGAAGAGGATGCGCCCTTCCCCGATGAGATCGACAATAATGACGTGATAGAGCTCTTTATTAGAATAGAAAAAGAGGCTGGATTGAAAGTTTTTTATCATGAACCTGGTGATCCCGGCACAACGACGATCGGAGGGAACAGTTATCATACCAATTACTACTCAACTTATGTATGCGGTAAAGATGAACCCCTTTCGAAAATCATCAAGTTGTTAGAGCTTCTGGAGAAAGAGCAGTATAACACCCTTAGAAACGACAATATAGAGCTTACAGGCCCCGACGTATGGTCACTTAATTTCGATATAATTATCGTATACCAATAGAATTAGCTATTCAGTTTGTCCGGGAGCCATAAAATGACACCCCCAAAGAAACCAAAGCAAGAGGATAGGGCGAAGGAAAAGGCCAGCGCTAAAGAAGCTGCCGAGGCTGAGAAGAAAGCCGGGGCGGAGGAAAAGGCTAAGGCCAAGAGAAGTGCCCGGGCTGAGAAGAAAGCCAGGGCGGAGGAAAAGGCTAAGGCCAGGAAAAGTGCCCGGGCTGAGAAGAGAGCCAGGGCCGAAGAAATGGCCAAGGCCAAGGCCCAGGCCAAGGAAGCTGCCGAGGCTGAGAAGAGAGCCAGGGCAGAGGCTGAGGCTGAGGCTCAGGCTCAGGCGAACAAAACTGCCCAGGCTGAGAAGAGGGCCAGGGCCGAAGAGGAGATTAAGGCAAAAGAGGCTGCCGAGGCAGAGAAGAGAGCCAGGGCTGAGGAAAAGGCCAGGGCCAAGGCCCAGGCCAAGGAAGCTGCCGAGGCTGCAAAGAGAGCCAGGGCTGAGGAGGAGGTTAAGGCTAAAGAGGCCGCCAAGGCTGCAAAAAAAGCTAGGGCGGAGGAGAAGGTTAAAGCAAAAGAGGCCGCCAGGGCTGCAAAAAAAGCTAGGGCGGAGGAGATAGCGCGGTCCAAGGCCCAGGCCAAGGAAGCTGCTAGAGCTGAAAAGAAAGCCAGGGCCGAGCAAAAGTCCAAAGCTAAAGAGGCTGCTGAGGTAAGGGCTCAGCCACCAAAGAAAGCCGTGGCTGAGGTAAAGGCGGAAAAGAAACTAGAGGCTAAAGAAGCCGCCGAGGTAAGGGCTCAGCCACCAAAGAAAGCCGTGGCTGAGGTAAAGGCGGAAAAGAAGCTAGAGGCTAAA
>DAOUEU010000025.1:0-4357 GCA_034430255.1 Dehalococcoidia bacterium
CAGAAATACCCGGGCATCGAATTCAAAAAGATGGTTACAGCTATTGGGTGGCCAGAATACATCCGGATGATGCTGCACCTCGGGGCATAAAGCAGGGGGACATAGTTAAACTATACAATGATCGTGGAGCCGTACTGTGCATAGCTCAGGTAACCGAGCGCTGTAAACCCGGCGTTGTCCACAGCTACTGTTCATCAAGAAAATATGATCCTATGGAGCCGGGAAAAGCTTATTGTATCGATAAGGGTGGTTGCGTCAACTTGCTTACATCAGCGCGGATGCTATCAAAGAATGCTCCGGGAATGGCACCTAACTCTTGCTTGATAGAAATTGAGAAGTGGGAGGCGTAGCATAAAATGGTCAAGAAATATGGAATGATAGTGGATGTCACCAGATGTAACGGCTGCTATAACTGTTTTCTAGCATGCCGCGACGAATTCTACGGTAATGACTATCCCGGGTATTCTGCTGCACAGCCGTTTAGTGGACAGGACTGGGTAAGAGTGATTGAGAAAGAACGAGGGCAATATCCAAAAGTAAAAGTCGCTTATACAGTGATACCCTGTATGCAATGCGAAAACGCCCCCTGCGTTGATGCATCTCTTAATGGTGCCGTCTACCGCAGGGCAGACGGCGTAGTGATTATAGACTCCGAAAAGGCTAAAGGGCAGAGACAGATAGTGGATGCCTGTCCCTATCGTGTAATATACTGGAATGAGGAGAAAAATATTCCCCAGAAGTGTACCTTTTGCGCTCACGTGCTGGACCAGGGCTGGAAGGAGCCGAGGTGCGTAGAAGCTTGTCCTACCAAGGCACTTGTTTTCGGCGATGTTAATGATCCTGATAGTGAAATATCGAAGATCATAGCGGCTGCAAAAGGTAAACTGGAGATATTGCATCCTGAGTACGGACTGGTGACAAACGTGAAATATATAGGAATACCCAGGAGGTTTGTTGCCGGAGAAGTTGTTTTCCGAGACAAGAAAGATGAATGTGCTGCGGGAGTGAAGGTGACGTTGTCCAGTAAAGGGCAGGCTGATGGGATAACAAAGACAGACAATTACGGGGAGTTTGAGTTTGAGGGATTGGATGCGGACAAAGACTATACGCTGTTGGTTGAGCATAGTGGCTATAGAGCTAGGAAGATGAAGGTCAACACCAAGATCGATATGTATCTGGGAGAGATACTGCTAAGCAAAACGACGGCCAGAAATACATAGCACTTCCTAGGCGCTTATAGTTATGATGGGTGAGACTATTGCGCGAATGCTGTAACCTGGGAGAGTCTCCGCTGCCATCCTCCATACCAATAGCCGGTTGTCCGTCGGGCTCGAATTGCCTGCCAGAAACATACACTACCTACAAGTTCAAATTGGTATACATGGGTCACTTCATGCACAATGATGCCAAGATGCGACCTTGAATGTCTACCAGAACTGGGGAGGTTGATCGCATGGAAGGTAGCGAACGCTCTCCCTCTATTGAGCCGGAAGATAACCCTTAAAAGCCCATCCTCTGCAACTCGTACGGCACTGTATCGGATAGCAGTTGTGCCTAGCACCGTGGAAGTGGCGTCGATTTCAGTTTCACTTAGAGCCCTAACCCTAGTAAGGACATGCCAAATAGTCTCAAACAGTCTCGGTCCGCGGAGAGCATCAAAGACTCGACACATCCATGCTGTGGCCATCTTCCCTCACCTTGTTGCTCACTCAGACCGAGGCTTCTGACTGGTCGATGTCCGGCACACATTTATCCTATAGCTACTCATTATTCTAAGTGGTATTCCCCATATCAATTACTCTGAAAGGATCGCCGACAATGCCAGCCCGGTTTTTTCTCAAGTCAGCGGGATATCGCCCAGGTTGACATCCTTTTTGGTGCGGATGTCGTGGAATGTTTTTACTCTACCATCCTTTTCAATTTTCAGGTCATAGCCGGCGTCTTCCGGCAGGCCCCTGAACCAGAAATCGCCGAAATTGTCGGTGGAGACCGTAAGCTTTTCACCGCTTCTGGTGTCGGTCAGGGTGCAGATAGCTCCGACAACTACCTCCTTCTGCTCTGGGTCGTAAACGGTGCCTGCAACGAAGCGCTTCATGATGTTTAAGTAATAAACTCGCGGCTTCAGGCCCAACTCGGGGCTGATAACCTCAGCCCCGGCAAATAAATCGGCAAATTCAGACTCTTCCCCGAATTTTATGGCCTCAGTGGGACAGGCATCGGCACACCGCGGTTTGCTCCAGCCATTATCCAGCAGATGGGCGCAACCGGTGCATTTCTGAGCGATGTTCAGGTCCTCGTTGAAGTAAATTACACCGTACGGGCAGGCATCAATGCAATTCCTATGTCCGGCGCATTTCTCCGGGTCGATGATTACTATCCCATCGTCCCTCTTGTATATTGCGTTGCGCCGACAGGCTGGGATGCAGGGTGCTTCATCGCAGTGCATGCACAAATGCGGCCGGTAGGCCACCCTGACTTTGGGAACGGTGCCCCTGACTTCCTCAAGAAGCTTCACCCAAAACTGGCCGGTATCCGGCTGTGGCTTGGCATAGGGAGTCCAGTCGTTGCCCACATGCTCGTCCTTGCATACTATCTGGCAGGAGTAACAACCGTTACATATCGACAGGTCTATAACAAATACTTTCATCTATTGCGCACCCCCTTCAACCCAGGCATTGAAACGTAGACCTGACGCCGGATCATACTCTTTTTGGAAGGCTTCGGGGTACTGCCTCATCCATTCTTCTATCTGCCACATGCTGACCTTCTCCACCTCAACCAGGAATCCGCTTGTAGCTTGCCCACCACAATGTTTGGAGATTATTCCACTTGGAGCAACGGTGTTGATGGCGCCCCCCCGGTCAAGCTCTCCCGGAATGATTGAGTCAACCCGTGCCCCGTGGTCCATGGATATGACCCCGGGCATGATTCTCTCCCATACAATGGCGCCTCCGAGGACAGTCCCCCTTTCGTTGTATACCTTGACTATGTCTCTATCGTTTATACCCCGCTTTTCTGCATCTTTCGGGTTAATCCAGATCGGTTCGTACATATAACCATCCGGGCCTTTCACTTTGCAGGTCGGGACTTCCCTGGTCCAGGAGATATCGTCGCACTGGGCATGGACTCGCCACCTACCATGGTTGGACATTACGAGCAAAGGATACTTCTTTGCCCTTTCGCTAGAGAGGCGTTCGTCATGGGTTTCACCCTTTTCAATCCACTTTGGTATCGGCGGCCTTTCCTTATCGTCAGGGAAGTTTTGGGCTAGTCTCTCCGAGTAGAACTCCAGCTTGCCCGATGGCGTGGGTAAGGGGTTGGTCTCAGGGTCTTTATAGAACTTGATAAGACCGGCCGGGTCTTGCTCCCAGTCTTTGGCGACCGGGAATACATAATAGCCCTTTTCATTAAATTCTTCCCAGCTTACATAGTTATTGAAACCCATGCCGTCAAAAACAGCTTTGATTAATTCCTCCACAGTTTTACCATCTGTTACCTCGTCGTACTTATTGAGCTTCTTGGCTACCTCGCAAACCACCTCATAGTCGCTCTTGGACTCTCCTATGGGCTTGATAGCCTGTCTCATCAGCAATACGCTCTGGAAATGACAGCCCTGTCTGATGCAGGGCATGATATCGTCCACCTCCAAGGTGGTATTAGAGGGCAGAATGATATCAGCAAAGAGGCAATCGTTCTCCAGCCAGGGGTGCTGCGCGACCACACACTCTATCTTGGAGTTTCTGGTGGATTCTATTATCTCATTACCGCAGTTCCAGCAGGTAGTGCGGCACGGAGTATCGGTCCAGATCATATGTATCTCGGTGCCGCCCTTTTCTTCGGGTATAGGGTAGGTATACTTCACGAACTGGTCTTCAGTAGTTGTCTCGATAGCACCAGTACCCCAGAAGGTAACCGGAGGGTTAAGGATGGCTCTATGGATGAGAGTCTTGGGGATAAGTTGTTTACCCCAGGCTACAGGGGTAACCTTATGGGGTTTAAGCAGCCGCTCCGCCGCGGGAGATTTGGTGAGGTTCTGAAACATGCCCATATGACTCTGGCCCTTGCCGCCTATTATATTTCGGGGCATCCCCTCATAGGCTATCTGGGATTGATGAACTCCCGGTTTTCCCAGTCCCTGCATCCCTAGCAATATGACTTCCAGCCTTGCCGGCTCATGGGAATATGGCCCACGGGCCATACCACCCCCAAAATAGTGGACTATCGATGTCGTCTTGGAGGCAAACTCTCTCGCCAGTGCCTTGATAGTCCACTCAGGAACGCCGCATTTAGGGGAGGCCCACTCAGGTGTCTTGGGGATGCCGTCTTCTGTTCCCATGACATAAGCCTTCACTTGATC
>DAOUEU010000026.1:0-2759 GCA_034430255.1 Dehalococcoidia bacterium
CCGCAAGCGGCAGCGGGGTTCATTTCCCTGAAGAGTAACTTTATCGAAATAGTGGGCTGCGCCCAAGGTCACTATTAGAAAACCGATAAATCGATATTGTGTATAGCCCAAGACGAAGACCAAGAAAGATCTTGGACTCACACCCTTCCCTCGTCCCTGCGTGTCCTGAAATAACGATTCACACGGGGCTCCGGGCGATGACACCTCACACCGCGGCGATTTCAAGCTCCACGGGGATATTCTCGTCATACTCCCATACGTATAGAGATACCGGCGTGTTAGTCCGGAGATAGGTTTCTGTGGGCTCATATTGCTCATGAAAAACGAATCTCTCATAGCTGTCTCAGACCACTTCATATCTACAGCTGGTGCCAAATGCCCGCGATCATAGCCAGATCCACAGTAATCCTCCAGAGAAGCAGATCCTGTAAAAATATTAGGGTCGTCCCGGAAGTTGTCGAAACGTTCGAGAGTGCCAAGTACTTCGTCGTCTGTGAGCAGGTAAAACAGGAAACTAGATTGAATATGTGTCGCCTGCTTTAATCACTTCTACCTTTGCTCTCAGTTCTTTTTGCATACGACTAATGGCATGATCGCAAGTGTCGTGCGCAGATAAAAGAACTTTTTCAGGATCAGCTTCATTTATTGCGTTGATTGTATGAGTTAAATCTTCATCTGTAATTCGTTTCCAAATAGGCTTACCTGTACCCAATATTGTCTGTAACTGGATTCCAGCCCGATTACCTCTTCCTTCACTGATAGGAAAATGAAGCCCACCACAAATAGCATATAATGGTTTATCCGATATACGTCTAGCCATCCTCAATATTGTTTCAATGGTTGGGTGTCCGCAACCTGTGATGACAACAAGTCCTTTTCCTCTTATCAATGCAAGCAATGCTTGTTCCTCCGTATAACCAAAAATGAACAAGCTCCGCGATAGGGGACCTGTTGAAACGAAGCCGGGAACCAGTATTTGGGGATTTATTATAACCTGAGCCTGGAATCCTTGTGCATCTGCTGTATCAGGTAAAAAGCAAGGCTTGATATCCCGAGACATCAGGTTGACCGGTACCGCTACCTGACGCGAACGTTGTGCAGGTATTCCCCCCATATGATCGCAGTGTAGATGCGAGATTGTTAATGCATCAACTTGGTTCATATCAAACTTCAATCGAGATGCATTATACGTTAATGCCGGTCTAGCTGGCCCAAAACCCACATCGAATAGCATTTTGCCAAGATTACTTTTTAACAAATATGAAACACCAGCATCGCCCATGAATCCTTCATTCGTCTTCCACTCAACAAGTGCGGTCAGTTCTAGAGAATCTATCTCTATCATATCTATTTTGTTTGCGCGACTTATTCGACTTTCGTTAGTACTGGCAGCCCGAAGGCTGTTCTTTCTGAAACGAGAGTATTTGAGAAGCATCAAAGGAACTAGTATGGGTGAAAAGGCAATAATAAGGGGCCACCATATAGGCGATATTCTTAACGTCATTTTGAGCTCCTTTCGAGTGCTTTAAATCCCTCCAAAATCAAAGATCTACAGTACAAATCTTTGTGATATAGTCAAGCGGATCTTCGGCGAAGAGCGCTGTAGAAGCGATCAAAATGAGGAAGACTACGATCCAAATGGCTTTTCTACTGGTCATTCTTTACAACACTCCTCAGCTTTTTCTGAAAACGCCTCTCCCATCCTTTAAGGATGTAACTCTGAAGTTCTTCCTTCGGGAGTACCAGAACAGATTTCTCTCCACCCCTGTAAAGAAGCACGCGATATGCTCCATCTCCAACCGATTCCCAATTCATGGCATCAATCTTACCATGGTAGTTCTTCTTGAGGTACCAATGATATGTCTTCAGTCATATCCGCCGGATTCATCATAGCTTCCAGGCGCGTAAGGTACATTTGACATTCTGGGAATGGAGAACTACAAAGCCGATTGACAGTTCCAGGCCAAAAGCTATTAATAATGAGAACTATCACCGCAGGAGAGTTCGATGATGCAAAGCGACACGATAAAAATATACCCGTACAGATGGATCGTCCTGGTCTCATTCATGCTCATCACCCTAATGACCCAGCTTCTCTGGATCACCTTCGCCCCTATCACCAGCGCTGCGGCGCGGTATTACGGAAAATCCGATCTCTGGATCGGGCTGCTGTCCATGAGCTTTATGGCGGTGTACATACTCGTTGTGCTTCCCTCTGCCTGGATCATCGATACCTGGGGATTCCGTCGGGCTGTGGGGATAGGCTCGGTCCTTACGGCGGTGTGCGCTCTGACCCGGGGCGTCTTCGGCTCCAACTTTGCCCTAGTCTTCGCCTCCCAGATCGGCATCGCCCTGGGCCAACCACTGGTGCTCGGTTCCATCACCAAGATAGCTGCCAAATGGTTCCCGGTGAACGAAAGGGCCACGGCTGCCGGCTTGGGCACCCTGGCCATCTATCTCGGGATCCTGGGGGGAATGATCGCCACGCCGGTTCTGACGCTCAGGATCGGCATCGTCGGGATGCTTTGGCTCTACGGGGTGCTGGCGGCGGCGGCGGCGCTGGGTTTCCTGCTCCTGGCCAAAGCGGAGCCGCCGACCCCGCCCTGCGCGTCCGGACAGGAAGAGCGAACCCTCATGTTCGACGGCCTGAAGGCCATGGTCCGCCAGAGGAACTTCATCCTGCTGCTGGTAATCTTCTTCATCGGCCTGGGCATGTTCAACGGCGTTTCCACCTGGATCGAGGCGATCGTGCGGGCCCG
>DAOUEU010000027.1:0-12430 GCA_034430255.1 Dehalococcoidia bacterium
CATCAAGATTGGCGAGCCGACGGTGGAGATGACCTTTGGGGTCAATACCTCGCCGCTGGCCGGCCGGGAGGGGCGCTTTTGCACCACGCGGCAGTTACGGGAGCGGCTTTATAAGGAGCTGGAGACCAATCTCAGTCTCAGGGTGCAGGATACGGATAACCCGGACACCTTCCTGGTCAAAGGGAGAGGGGAACTGCACCTGGCCATCCTGATTGAAACCATGCGCCGCGAGGGCTACGAATTCGAAATCTCGAAACCGGAAGCGATTACCAAAGTAATTGATGGCAAGATTGTTGAGCCGGTAGAAGTGCTTACCATTGATACCAGAGATGAATATATCGGGGTTTTAACTGAGATGCTGAACAAGCGGCAAGCCCAGATGATTGATATGCGCAATGACGGTCAGGACAATGTACGTCTGGTGTTTCGGATATCTACGCAGGGTCTCCTAGGTTTTCGCAGCTCTTTTCTCAACTCCACCCGCGGAGCGAGTACCATGAATACCATGTTTGTGGGCTATGAACCCTGGCGGGGGGAAATTGTCTCCACCCGCAATGGGGTACTGGTCGCCTCGGAGCAAGGAGTCGCGGTTACCTATGGCCTGAACAATGCCCAGGGACGCGGGCTGACCTTCATTGAACCCGGCACCCATGTCTATGAAGGCATGATTGTGGGACTGAGTTCACGGCTGCAGGACATTCCGGTTAATGTCTGCAAGGAAAAGAAGAAGACCAATATCCGGGCGTCTTCGTCGGATATTGCCATCAAACTGATGCCACCCCTGAAAATGAGTCTGGAGCAGGCAATCGATTTTGTAAATAGATATGAACTGGTGGAAGTAACACCTGAGAATATCAGGCTGAGGAAGAAGTTGCTGACCCAGTCACAGAGATTGCGGAGCATCTCTGCTGCCAGATTGAGCATAAAATGACGGGCAGAGTGATGGTAATAACATTACGGGCTACCTTTTAAATAGCGTGGCTCGTGGCGAAACGTTGTTCCACATCTCTTGGTCGCTGGTTCAAATCCAGCCGCTGCCAAAACAGTCTTAAGAAACCACCCCTTACCGGTCTAATGTCCCTAATGTCACCTTCTGCTGATTACTCCTGTCTTTACGAAACCGCTGCTCTACCCCTGAGCTATGCTGGCGTCGATGAGTAGTATATCACAAAGGATGCCGATTTAAAGACAATCAGACATCCCGATATTTATGCAATAGTCTGGCTCCTGGCGAATTCCGTTATGTCTAGCTATTTGCAGTGTGCCAAGTTAGGGGACATCAGCTCTTCATGTTGACAAACTGCAGAGGAATGCTGTAATCCTGCTCCTTAAGCAGCCGCATGATTTCTTGGAGGTCATCGATCTTCTTGCCGGTGATCCTGACCTGTTCGTCTTGAATAGTTGGCTGAACCTTGATCTTAAGACCCTTGATGAGTTTGACGATTTTCTGGCAGGTCTCTTTGGGGATACCCTCTTTTATGAGGATATCCATCTTTGCTGTGCCATGGGAGGTGGGTTCGATCTCCTTGAGGTCCAGACACCTGGGATCCAATTTAAGCCGAGCGCATTGACCAATGAGCATCTCTGTAACTGCTTTAATCTTCCAATCGTCTCCAGTAACAATATGAATATACTTAGATTTTCGGTCGAAAGTGATCTCAGACGTCACTTTTTTGAAATCGAATCGCGAGGAGATTTCACGCTTCACGTTGTTGATTGCATTGTCCAGTGCCTGCAGGTCCACCTTACTCACCACATCTACTGATGGCATCTTTACCTCCTTGGTAGTGACGATTCATCCGATCTATCTTACCACGAAAGTGACAATGACTCTGAATAATACGCGCTAGCATCTTCCGGGAATAATATTCACAGCCTCTTTCCCGCTCGGCCAACCGTAAGTACAATAAATCAGACATCCCAATGTATGTTCAGTGGTAATAGGTTGCAATGGCACTATAATTTTGAGACTAGAGAGCGGAGTTAGGCTGCATTATCATATATTGGCCTAACGTCACCGGTCTTAGCCCTGTGGTTACCGCAGGGGTGGATAGGGCTTCACCAGGCGATTTAGATAAAGCCCTATATCATATATATATGGTAGAGGATTTGCAATTAAGATAAGATGGGCTTTACACCCAGGGAGTTTCCCTCCCGGCTAAATGCTGCCACCTGGAAGAGAAGGTGAATATACTATGGCAGGTAAGGTTCCTTGGTGGCGGCAATAGCTTTATACTGATGGCTCTATTGACATCGCTGGGCAAACATGCTATTTTTCTTCAATATAAGTCGAATAGGGAAAGGGGTGCCACATGGGTAAACTGGTTGACAGGATGATCAGAGCAGCGAGGCTAGATGTTAACCTCTATGAAGAGGTGGAGGCCGATAAAACTGCGACACGTCAAGCGCTCCTCGTGGTCTTGATCTACAGCATATGTGCTGGAATAGGGTCCGGCCTTGCCATGGTGTGGGACGAAGGTGTGGGGCGTTTCTTCTTGAGCCTATTTGTGGGGCTAATAATTGCCCTCGTGTTCTGGCTGTTATGGTCCCTCATCACCTACCTAATCGGCACCACGTTTTTTAAGGGGCCGAAGACAAAAGCAACCTACGGTGAGCTGCTGCGCACCATTGGTTTCGCGGCAACACCAGGGGTACTACTGATATTTGTCTTCATTCCCTTTGTCGGGGGAGTTATATCGTTTCTAGTATGGATATGGATGTTGGTCGCCATGGTCATTGCGGTAAGGCAAGCCCTGGACTTCACCACAGGGCGTGCAATTGGCACCGTTTTGGTGGGAGGTGTTGTATACCTGGTGGTCGCCCTTATTATCGGTATGGTATTGGGGTTGGGCATGTATGGTATTTCTCAATTGTGATGGTGTCGTCGCAATCCGGCTCATCATACCCGTTTTCCCAGGTGTAGCTTCTCCTGCTGTGGGCCTCTACTTCGTCATTCCTCTGTGGCTCGATGAGGATAAGCCCTGGTCCACAGTTTAAAAATCGGCTATAGAACGGGCAATGTCTCAAGGATACCCAATATGGACATATGCGGTGCCAAAATCCCCGTCTTCGGCGTCGTTATTTAAGTTGCTCAAGAGACTAACGCAGGTATATCCACTTTCCCGATGCTCCCTTTCATATGTCCTATCTTCCACCAGGATGCTCGTTAGTTCGTTTTATATAGAGCTCCTTGGGGTGTATCCGCTAACCGTTTTATCGATGCATCTCACATCATGGCCTTCTTGATAGCCATCCATGGCAGTGGCTTTCATAAGCGCCGAGGGCATAATCCATATAAGTAGTAGCGTGAAAAATAAGCACCTAATCTAGAGCTATTAGGTTTCAACTCAAGGTGTGTCATGAGTTTTATATGAGCTTTTGAAGCCGCACGAACTGGAACAACTTACTCACTCCCCTAGCGATATCTCAAACAATAGGTTGAAGCGAGGATGGGGAAGGAGTATCATGTGGTAATTAGAATCGGAGGTTTCTTGTTTGAACCTTTCTGTTCAGATTGCACCCAATAATAAGCGAGGGCTCAAACTAAAAAATCCGGTGATGACGGCATCGGGGACGGTTGGCTATGGCACGGAGTATGCCGAATTGGTTGACATCGAAAAGCTGGGAGCTATCGTCAGCAAGGGGACAACACTGAGCCCTTGCTCGGGCAACCCGCAACCGCGCCTTTTCGAGACCGCCTCGGGTCTTCTTAATTCGGTGGGGCTGCAAAATATTGGCTTGGATGCCCTGATCAATGATAAAGCGCCCATCTGGGTTACCTGGCTGACCCCGGTGATCGTGAACATTGCAGGGGAAAGCATCGGGGAATATGCTGAGCTGGCGCGCAGGCTTGATGGCGTAGCCGGGGTAAGCGGAATCGAGGTAAATATAAGCTGTCCTAATGTCACTCGGGGGGGGATGGAGTTTGGCATAAGCCCTAAAGCCGCTGCAGAGGTAACCCGGGCGGTGAGAGAGCATACCACCCTACCTGTTATCGTCAAGCTGTCCCCTAATGTAGCTGACATCGCAAGGATCGCTCTTGCTGTTGAGGAGGCGGGGGCAGATGCTATATCCCTGATTAACACCCTGCGCGGTATAGCGATCGACATAACGGAGAGAAGGCCATTTCTGGGGGGGATCACCGGGGGGCTCTCGGGGCCTGCCATCAAGCCAATTGCCTTATACATGGTTTATCAGGTGTCTCAAGAGGTTACGGCCACCGTCATCGGCTGTGGAGGTATCGCCTCTGCCAACGACGCTATTGAGTTCATCATGGCCGGGGCCAGCGCGGTGCAGGTCGGTACGGTGGGCATGGTTGATCCTGGTGCACCGCTGGAGATTCTCTCAGGCATCGAGCGCTTTATGGAGAGGGAGGGGGTGGCGGATATTGCCGGGCTGATTGGCGTGGCCAAAGCTCCTTGACAAGTTGGTGAGTGCTATGATACTTTTTCGAATGAATCAGGAGGGATAAGTTGAGATCTGATATCACGAAGAAGGGTGTAGAGCGAGCCCCCCACCGTTCACTTCTGCGTGCAATGGGGCTAACCGATCGCGAGCTAGATCAGCCCTTTATCGGTGTAGTGAACAGCTTCAACGAGTTGATCCCGGGGCACATTCATCTTAATTCCATCGCTGAGGCGGTGAAGGGTGGGGTGAGAAGCGCCGGGGGCACCCCTTTTGAGGTGAATACCATTGGCATCTGCGACGGCATCGCTATGGGGCACCTGGGTATGAAATATAGCCTGCCCAGCCGCGAGCTTATAGCCGACTCGGTAGAGATCGTGGCTCAAGCCCACGCATTCGACGGTATGGTTTTCGTTACTAACTGCGACAAGATTGTTCCTGGCATGCTTATGGCAGCGGCAAGGCTCAATGTTCCGTCTATCTTCGTTAGTGGCGGCCCCATGCTAGCAGGGAGATTGGCCGGAGCTAAACTCGATGTGAACACCATGTTTGTGGCGGTCGGCAAGGTGAATACAGGTGAGATGAGCGAGGAGGAGCTCGAAGAGCTGGAGCGGGTTGCCTGCCCAGGCTGTGGGAGCTGCGCCGGGATGTTCACCGCCAACACCATGAACTGCCTTACCGAGGCGCTGGGTATGGCGCTGCCGGGCAACGGCACCATCCCCGCTGTAGATTCGCGGCGTATCGGGCTGGCCAGGGAAGCGGGAAGGCAGGTTATGGAACTAGTGGCAGGGAACATCTGTCCCCGAGATATTATCACCAGGGAGGCGGTCCAGAATGCCTTTATGGTGGACATGGCACTGGGCGGTAGCACCAACTCGGTACTGCACCTCATTGCCATAGCCCACGAGGCGGGGATCGATTTCCCCCTTTCTGAAGTGAACGAGATAAGCGGTAAGACGCCGCATCTTTCCAGGTTAAGCCCGGCGGGGGACTACCGTATTGAGGACCTTGACCTGGCCGGTGGCATAGGTGCAGTGATGAAGGAGATTCATGGACTGCTCAATATGGGGGTGACGAGGGCATCGGGCAAGTCGCTAGGAGAGGAGCTGTCAGTGGCGAGGGTTCGTGATCGGGATGTCATCAGGCCCCTCACCCAGCCTCACTCCCCCACGGGGGGCCTCACCATCATCTTTGGCAATCTGGCGCCGGAGGGGGCAGTGGTGAAGAGCGCAGCTGTATCACCGAGCATGATGTCATACAAGGGGGAGGCGCGGGTTTTCGACTCCGAGGAGGATGCTACCGGGGCCATCCTCGCCGGCTCGATCAAGCCGGGGCAGGTGGTGGTAATCCGCTACGAGGGGCCCAAGGGAGGGCCGGGGATGCGGGAGATGCTGGGCCCCACAGCCATCTTGAGCGGCATGGGCCTCGATGAAAAGGTAGGTCTGATTACAGATGGCCGCTTCTCCGGGGCCACAAAGGGGGCGGCTATCGGCCATGTATCTCCAGAGGCAGCAGCAGGGGGTCCCATCGCGGCGCTCGTGGACGGTGATACGATAAATATAGACATTACCAATCGCCGGATCGATGTGGAGTTGAGTGAAGAGGAGATTGGCAGGCGAATTTCTCAGCTTCCACGGTTTGAGCCCAAGATAAAGACAGGCTATCTTCTACGCTATGCTGAGCGGGTAACCTCAGCGGGTAGGGGAGCGGTTTTCGAGGATTAGGCGGGTGGAGGATAGATCTTAGATTTACATCTGTTGTGATTTGAGGGATGGAGATTATTATTCGTCGGTGAGGGGCGAGCGGTTAACAAATTCAGTTTGATGGGCGGCAAACACAATTATTACCCCGGCGATGCTGAAAAAATCATATTGAGGTAAGGGTGTCAGGGATATTTATACCATATGTTTGTATATTCGCGGACGGTGAATTAAACTAGAAAGGGTAGATATTATGAAGCTAACCGGTGCACAGATTCTTTGTGAAAGCCTGTTAAAGGAGGGTGTGGAGGTAATATTTGGCATCCCCGGTGGGGCGCTGTTGCCATTTTATGACACCCTGCCCCAGTACCCAAAGCTTCGCCATATCCTGTGTCGCCATGAGCAGGGGGCTGCCCATGCGGCCGACGGTTACGCGCGCGCCTCGGGGAGACTGGGGGTATGTATGGCTACATCTGGACCTGGAGCCACCAACCTGGTCACCGGGATCGCCAATGCCTATCTCGATTCGGCTCCAATGCTGGCTCTAACCGGCCAGGTGGCGAGGCCCTTTATCGGCAAGGATGCCTTCCAGGAGATCGATATCACTGGTATAACCCTCCCCATTACAAAGCATAATTACCTGGTAATGGGGGCTGCGGATATGGCTACCGTGGTTCGGGAGGCCTGCAACATCGCCACGACCGGGAGACCGGCTCCGGTTCTAATAGATATTCCGCGCGATGTCTTTATGGAAGAGGCGGAGTTTTACTATCCCGATAGGGTAAAACTGAGGGGCTACAAGCCCACAATTCAAGGGCACCCGGCACAGATAAAGAAGGCGGCAAGGTTCATAAGTGAGGCAAGGCGCCCTGTAATCATCGCCGGGAGGGGCGTGCTAATCTCAGGGGCCTCTCCGGAGCTCAGGGAACTGGCGGAGAAGGCTCAGATCCCGGTGGTTACGACGCTGCTGGGTATTGGCTCCTTCCCCGAGTCACATGTCTTGAGCCTTGGTATGCTGGGGATGCACGGATTGGCCCATGTTAATATGGCGATAGATGGTGCAGACCTCATTATCGCTATCGGTATGAGGTTCGATGACCGGGCTACGGCAAATGTATCTGGCTTTGCCCCCAATGCCCATGTAATTCATATCGATATAGACCCTGCGGAGATCGGGAAGAACGTGAAGGTGGATGTGCCCATAGTTGGCGATGTGAAGAATGTACTCATGGCACTCAATAAAGCGGTCGATGCTCAGGACCATGTCGAGTGGGTCTCACAGATACAGGATTGGGAGGGGGAGCACCCCTCAACGGCGATCAGAGAGACGGAAAGTCTCCTGCCCCAGTTTGTGGTGCGCCAGATATGGGAGGTGACCCAGGGTAATGCCATCGTAGTCACCGGGGTGGGTCAGAACCAGATGTGGGCTGCCCACTATTTTAAGTTTGACAGGCCCAATACCATGCTCTCGGCCGGTGGGCTGGGTCCGATGGGGTATGAGCTTCCCGCTGCTATGGGTGCCAAGGTGGGATGCCCTGAAGAGACTGTGTGGTGTATCGCTGGCGATGGCGGATTTCAGATGACTATTCAAGAGTTGGGCACGATCGCTCAGGAGAACCTCGCCGTCAAGATAGCGATTCTCAATAACGGGTTCCTGGGGATGGTAAGGCAGTGGCAAGAGCTTTTCCACGGACGGCGCTATGTGGCTACGCCTCTAAGCGGCCCGGACTTCGTTAAGGTTGCCGATGCCTATGGCATCGCTGCCGAGAGGGTAACGGACAGGCTTATGGTGACCGGCGCCATCGAGCGGGCCATGGCCCACCCGGGACCCTTCCTTATCGACTTTCAGGTCGAGCCTGAGGAGAACGTTTACCCTATGGTACGACCAGGCGCTGCTCTAGCCGAGATGTTTGAGCAGCCCAGGGAGGAGGTTAGAGCAAAGTAATGGCCAAGCATACAATAGTAGCCATGGTGGAAGACAAGCCAGGGGTGCTGAACCGGGTTGCCAGCCTTTTCCGAAGGAGGGGGTTCAATATCGAGAGCATAGCAGTTGGCCATACCGAGATGGATGGGATTTCACGGATGACCATCGTTGTCGATGGCACTGGTAGCTTGGTGGAGCAGGTTAGAAAGCAGCTCGATAAGCTCATCGATGTGGTCAAGGTTACCGACATCACTGAAGATAGTATGCTAGCGCGGGAATTGGCTCTGATCAAGGTTAATAGCACCCCTTTCACCAGGAGTGAGATTATCCAGATTGTGGACATCTTCAGGGCTAAAATTGTGGATGTCTCTGCCGATTCTGTGGTGGTGGAGGTCAGCGGTGATGAGGACAAACTGGAATCGCTACTTCGCCTGCTGAGAGGCTTCGGCATCAAGGAGATCGCACGCACTGGAAGGATCGCGATAACGCGAGGGGCTGCTGGCCCCATCCTGATAGAGGAGGAAGGGACGAGGAGGGAGCAGGCACGACCCAGGAAGCAGAAAGGCATCAGCGAGATATCAAATCTATAAGGAGAAGATCATGGCGAAAATTTACTACGACAAGGATGCAAATTTAAAGCTCATTAAGGAAAAGACCATAGGCATAATCGGCTTCGGCAGCCAGGGCCATGCCCACGCCCAGAACCTCAAGGATAGCGGATGCCAGGTCATGGTGGGCGAGCTCAAGAATAGCGAGCCGTGGAAAGCAGCCGCCAAGGCGGGGCTCAAGGTGGCCAGCGCTGATGAGGTGGCCAAGGCTGCGGACATAATCATGATGCTTGTCCCTGACCAGCTGCAAAAAGAGGTCTACAGTAGCTCAATCGAGAAGAACCTAAAAAAGGGCGATATGCTGATGTTCGCTCATGGTTTTAACATCCACTATAACCAGATTATCCCTTCCCCGAAGATCGATGTGACCATGATCGCTCCAAAGTGCCCGGGACACATGCTGCGTCGACTCTTCACCGAAGGCTCATGCGCCCCGGCGCTGGTGGCCGTCCACCAGAACGCCTCGGGAAAGGCCAAGGAGATGGCGCTGGCCTATGCCAAGGGCATTGGCTGCACCAGGGCGGGGGTGCTGGAGACCACTTTCGCCGAGGAGACGGAGACTGACCTATTCGGGGAGCAAACCGTGCTCTGTGGTGGCGTAACCTCACTAATTAAGGCCGGCTTCGAGACCCTGGTAGATGCCGGCTATCAGCCGGAGATCGCCTACTTCGAGGTGTGCCACGAGCTGAAGCTTATCATTGACCTCATCTACCAGGGTGGCTTTTCCTATATGCGCTATTCGGTGAGCGATACCGCGGAATACGGCGACTACTCACGTGGGCCCAGAGTCATCGATGACTACGTGAGGGAGGAGATGGAGCAGATCCTATCAGAGATTCAGGATGGCACCTTCGCCCGCGAATGGATACTGGAGAATCAGGCGGGGCGACCCAGCTTCAACGCCTCCCGCCGCCATGAGGCGGAGCACGAGATCGAGGAGGTAGGCAAGAAGCTCAGGGCGATGATGCCCTGGCTCAAGAGATAAAAAGGGGAGGCGAAGTTCTTAAGGATTGAACTCACAGGGTAGAATTGTTTAAAAAGCCCTTAAAAGAGTAGAGATATACAAAATCCATGATAGTTCGTATTTTTATATTGTATTAAATAGAATGCAGTAGCCAACTGTTAGGTAGAGCGAAAAAATGAGCGAGAAGAGCAAAAAGAGCCAAAAGACGGGGCGGGTGATTATCTTCGATACCACGCTTCGGGATGGGGAGCAGGCGCCGGGGGCCACGCTTAACCTCGAGGAGAAGCTGGAGATCGCCCGGCAGCTGGAAAAGCTCGGCGTCGATGTCATCGAGGCTGGCTTCCCTGTTGCCTCCCCGGGTGACTTTGAGGCGGTGCGCCTCATTGCCGGGGAGGTTAAAGGGTCGTCGGTCTGCGCCCTGGCACATGCCGATGCCGAGGCTATTGACCGTGCCTGGGAGGCAATAAAAAAGGCGAAGAGGCCCCGCATCCATGTATTCCTTTCCAGTTCGGATATCCACCTCACCTATCAACTGAGAAAGGGGCAGGCTGAGGTACTGGAATTGGCCTGCAAGATGGTCGCTCGCGCCAGGGGGCATGTAGGGGATGTGGAGTTCTCCCCGATGGATGCTACGCGCACCAGTCCTGAGTTCATCTATCAAATCATCCAGGCGGTAATCGAGGCGGGAGCCACCACGGTAAATATCCCCGATACCGTTGGCTATACCACTCCCGAGGAGTTCAGTAGCCTTATCAGGGGTATCTTTAAGCATGTGCCCAATATCCAACAGGCGGTGGTCAGCATTCACTGCCACGATGACCTCGGGCTGGCGGTAGCCAACAGCCTGGCGGCACTGGCCGCGGGCGCCCGTCAGGTGGAATGTACCGTAAATGGAATTGGAGAGCGGGCAGGGAACGCGTCAATGGAGGAGATCGTGATGGCGCTCCGCACCCGCAAGGACTTATTCGACCTGACCACCAATATCGATACATCCCAGATTTATAAGGCCAGTCGCCTGGTGAGCGAACTCACCGGCTTTTCTATCCCTCCCAACAAGGCCATCGTGGGAGCCAATGCCTTCCGCCATGAGTCGGGGATTCATCAGGATGGCGTAATTAAGGAGCCTATAACCTATGAGATTATGGATGCTCGGACCATCGGGTTGCCCTCAAGCACGCTGGTGCTGGGTAAGCATAGCGGGCGCCATGCGCTTAAAGCGAGGCTCGAGGAACTGGGCTACAGCCTTGATGAAGAGGGCCTCGATCGAGCCTTTTCCGCCTTCAAGGAGCTTGCCGACAAGAAAAAGGAGGTCACCAACCGCGACCTCGAGTCCCTGGTGGCGGAGGAGATGCGTACCACGTCGGAAGCCTACCATCTGGAGCAGGTGCAGGTCTCCTGTGGTGACAAGAGCGTGCCCACGGCCACGGTGAAGCTCGTAGCACCTGATGGCCGGGTGCTGGCCGATGCTGCTCTGGGCATGGGGCCGGTGGACGCTGTCTACCAGGCGATCAATCGCCTGGTGGGCGTTCCCAATAAACTCATCGAGTTTAGCGTCACGTCGATCACCGAGGGCATCGACGCCATCGGTGAGGTGACCATCAGGATCGAGAGCGAGGGCCGGGTCTACACCGGTCGGGGTGCTGCCACCGATATCATCGTGGCCTCAGCTAAAGCCTACATGAACGCACTGAATCGGCTTCTGGCAGCGAAAGAGAGAGGGTAGGAGGCTACAAATGGCTGAAGAAGAGATGGAACGTCGTCTGAAAAACCTGGAGCGAACGTTCAAGATAATGATGGTGCTGGTCCTGGTGAACCTGTCCTGCAGTCTTTTTGCTCTCATAATAGTCATCGCTGTGCTGCTTGCCAGATAGTGGATGGGATGTTGGCAGATAAGGGGCAAGGGACATGGCGGAGACAAAAGGCGATGACCTCGTAGCTTACTGCGGCCTCGATTGCGGCAAATGCTTCAGCTACACCAAGACGGTGAGCGAAGTGGCCAAGCAGCTGCGGCGCACCATGCGGGCCGAGAAGATAAAGCAAGTATGGCCCACTATCCCCTTCCTGGGTGACTACAATGCCTTCAAGAAGCATCTCGACGCCCTCGCCGGACTCAGGTGCGGGGGTTGCCTAGAGGGGGGTGGTAACCCCTTTTGCAAGATACGTAAGTGTTGCCTCAAGCGTGGCTACGGTAGCTGTGCCCAGTGCGATGATTTCGAACGCTGTGAAAAGCTCGCCTTCCTCGAGCCGGGACACGGGGACGTACACCTGAAAAAACTTAGAAAAATTAAAAGCTTAGTGGCCTAACTTTTACAGGTGGGGGGTGAATCTTGTCAACAGAGCTGGAGATGGTTTTACGTCTTTTGCTGGCGGTGGGACTGGCAGCTCTCATAGGAATAGAGCGACAGCACGCTAAAAAACCGGCCGGGCTTCGCACCCACTTGCTGGTCTGTATCGGGGCCGCCCTGTTTACCATCGCCTCAATATACGGCTTTGGAGGAGAGGCTGACACCGCTCGGGTAGCCGCTGGTATAGTAGCCGGAGTTGGATTTTTAGGTGCGGGTACCATCGTAAGTACCAGAGAGGGAAGCCTGGTCGGGCTTACCACTGCAGCCAGCATCTGGGCAGTTGCCGCCATAGGGCTTGCCGCCGGTGCCGGGCTGTATATCCTAGCTCCCGTGGCAACCCTGGTTGTTATTATCGTGCTGAGGATTCCTAAAAAGATAGGTGGGGAATGATGGGGGCAAACCTGGCAGAGAAGATTCTCGCTGCCCATGGCGGAAGGGATAAGGTCAGCCCCGGCGAGTTTCTAAATGTCAGGGTTGACCTGGTT
>DAOUEU010000028.1:0-21668 GCA_034430255.1 Dehalococcoidia bacterium
GAGATAGATCTATGCCGTTTCGCCACCCTCTGGCTTAGGCACCGGCCGGGGAGCGATGTTGCCCTGTTGATGGGTATAATGAAGGTCATTATCGATGAAGGGCTAGCTGACACCGCATTTATTCAAGAAAGGTGTGAGAATTTCGATGAGTTTCAAGAGTCGCTTAAAAACTTCGACCTGGATAGAGTGTCAAAGATAACCGGCGTCACTCGGGATAATATCGCTGAGGCGGCTAGAATCTTCGCCCAGAACAGCCCGGCAACGATCCTCTATGGTATGGGGATAACCCAGCACTCCCACGGAACCGACAATGTGATAGCTACCGCTAATCTGGCGATGCTCACCGGAAACGTGGGTAAGCCATCGACCGGGGTGAATCCCCTCCGTGGTCAGAACAATGTGCAGGGGGCCTGCGATATGGGTGCTCTGCCCAATGTATACTCTGGCTACCAGAGCGTGGCTGACCCCGTGATTAAAGAGAAGTTCGAGAGGGAATGGGGAACCAAATTAAGCGATTCGCCGGGTCTGCCCCTTACCGAGATGGTAGATGCTGCACACGAGGGAAATATAGAGGCGGTATACCTGGTAGGGGAGAACCCGGTACTGAGCGACCCTGATGCCAGACACGTCGAGGAGGCGCTTAAGAAGCTGAAGCTTTTTATTGTGCAGGACATCTTCCTTTCGGAGACGGCGCAGCTTGCCGATATCGTTCTTCCTGCAGTAACCTTTGCTGAGAAGGATGGCACCTTCACCAATACGGAGCGCCGGGTGCAGCGGGGGCACCGGGCCATCCAGCCTAGGGGGGACTCACGGCCCGATTGGTGGATCACCTGCCAGATCGCAAAGCGGCTTGGAGGAAAAGGCTTCGATTTCGAAAACCCTTCTCAGATCATGGAAGAGATAGCCGAGCTTACTCCATCATATGGTGGTATTTCGCATGAGCGCCTAGAAAAAGGCGGCCTGCAGTGGCCATGTCCTTTGGATGACCATCCGGGAACACCGATCCTACACACTGAGTTCTTCACCAGGGGCAAGGGGAGGTTCTTGCCTCTTGAATATAAGCCGCCGATAGAGCAGCCCGACGATGACTACCCACTTGTCCTTACCACTGCGCGCAGCCTATATCAGTTCCACACAGGAACCATGACGCGGAAGGTGAAGGGGCTCAATGTTCTTAAAGGAGAGGAACTGGTTCAGATAAATCCACAGGACGCCCAGAATCTGGGGATCACCGGTGGCGATTGGGTACGGGTCATATCGAGACGGGGAGAAGTGAAGACAAAATCAAGAGTTACTGAAGCTTCACCCGTGGGCGTGGTGACGATGAGCTTCCATTTCACCGAAACGAGGACGAATCTTCTCACCAATCCCGCGCTTGATCCCGTCTCCAAGATCCCCGAGCTAAAGGTATGTGCGGTAAGGGTGGAGAAGGCAAAGGGATAGCTATGGGTTGAGGTGGCGAAAGACTCACCGTTTATAAATGAGATTGGAAAAACCCTGCCTTGCTAAGGCGGGGTTTTTGTTGTTTGCCGAGACGTTTTCTAGTAGAATAGCGCCAAGGGGGAAAGGGTGTAGAGATGACTCCCTTAAGGCAGCAATACCTGAGGATCAAGCGGAAGTATCCGCAGGCCATCGTCTTCTTCCGTCTCGGTGACTTCTACGAGACCTTCGATGAGGATGCCAGGATCGTCTCCAGGGAGCTTGAGATCGTGCTCACCAAGAGGGAGATGGGCAAGGGGCAGCGCGTCCCGATGGCGGGTATCCCTTATCACGCCCTGGACAACTATCTGGCTAGGCTTATTAACAGGGGCTATAAGGTGGCCATTTGCGAGCAGCTCAGCGAGCCAAAGGCACAGGGGTTGGTAGAGCGGGATGTGGTTCGTGTAATAACGCCGGGCACCGTGGTCGAACCGGGGCTACTTGAGGGGAAGGTGAACAACTATCTCGCAGCTGCTGTTCCTGATGGGGAGCAGGTGGGCATCTCGTATGTCGATATTACGACGAGCGAGTTCCAAACCACCCAGCCTTCACGTGAGCGTGCCCTGGCGGAACTGGAGCGCCTGCGGCCCTCGGAGGTTCTGGTCCCGCGTGGCTGCGATCTTACCGATTTCTCAGAAAATGGTGCTCCGTTAACCCTCCTCGACGAGCAGTGGTTCGAACTGGAAACTGCCAGCCAGCTTCTTCGCGAGCACTTTGGGACCTCATCCTTGGAGGGATACGGCTGTGCTCACCTGCCTTTGGCAGTACGGTCGGCGGGTGCCATTATCCATTACCTTGGTGAGACCCAGAGGGGAGCGCTGGGGCAAATCACCAGGCTTGCCACCTACACTACAGATTCCTTCATGACCCTAGACCCCCAGACGCGGCGCAACCTGGAATTATTTCAATCCTTCCGCCGGGGAACTGCCGGTTCCCTACTCTCCGTAATCGACCTGACAAAAACAGCTATGGGAGGTAGGTTGCTGCGCAGGTGGTTGGGGCAGCCTTTGCTTGACATAACAGTTTTAAACCAGCGACTTGATTCTGTGGCATGGTTCTATGATAGTGCAGGACGACGTGCCAGGACGGTCAATTTACTCAGCCAAATCGCTGATATGGAAAGGCTGGTAAACCGCATCAGGAGTGGCATCGCCACCCCCAGGGAGGTTATTGGACTGCGACGCAGCATTGAGGCTGCCTTCCAACTCGGTGAAGTGATGGCGAAAGAAACCACTCTCCCCAAAGGATGCCTTTTAAAGGGTTTGAAACCCTGCCAGGATATCGCTATCCTAATCTCGAGGGCCATTGCTGAGGAGCCTCCTACTAACCTGGGTAAGGGTGTGATCAAGGATAGCTTCTCGCCGGAACTGGACCAGATCAGGTCTTCTTCAGCGGAGGCGAAGCGGTACCTGTCAAATCTGGAACGACAGGAGCGTGAGCGGACGGGGATCAAGTCCCTCAAGGTGGGGTACAACAAGGTCTTCGGCTACTATATCGAGGTCTCGAAGCCCAATCTACCTCAGGTGCCTGCCGATTACATTCGTAAGCAGACGCTGGTAAACGCTGAGCGCTTCTTTACCCCCCCTCTTAAGGAATATGAATCGCTTATCCTTAATGCCCAGGAGAGGCTCGCTGAGCTTGAGGGGAATATCTTTAGCCAGATCTTAGGCCAGATAGGCGCTGCTGCCGAGAGCATCCTGGAGGTAGCCACCACCCTGGCTCAGATAGACGTTTTTTCCTCCCTGGGCGAGGTAGCGGCACGTTATGGCTATCAGAGACCAGAGCTGACCAATGAGGATGCGATCGTTATCTTGGGCGGTCGCCATCCCGTTGTGGAGCAGGTGATCAGCGATGAGCCCTTTGTCCCCAATGATACCCATCTCTCCAACCGGGATGTCCAGATGGTGATCCTAACCGGCCCCAATATGTCGGGAAAGTCTACCTATTTAAGGCAGGTGGCGCTTATCGTGCTCCTGGCGCAGGTGGGCAGCTTTGTTCCTGCCGATTCAGCTACTATTGGCGTCGTCGACCGCATCTTTACCCGTGTCGGGGCACAGGATGAGCTGGCGATGGGTCGTTCCACCTTTATGGTGGAGATGGAGGAGACCGCGAACATCTTGAACCATGCTACCCAACGCTCGCTGGTGATCCTGGATGAGATCGGGAGGGGAACCAGCACGTACGATGGCATATCCATCGCCCAGGCTGTTGCCGAGTACATTCACCACCACCCCATGCTCGGGGCAAAAACCATATTTGCCACCCATTACCACGAGCTGGTGGGGCTGGCAAACTTCCTCCCGAGGGTGAAAAACTACAATGTTGCTGTAGCTGAGGAAGACGGCAAGGTCATATTTTTACGCCGGATCCTGCCTGGAGGCACTGACAAGAGCTATGGTATCCATGTAGCACAGCTTGCCGGCCTACCTCGATCGGTGATTCACCGCGCCGAGGAGGTGCTCTCCAGCCTGGAAAGCGACCGGCAGCGAAACGGGCAGCGTCGAGAACGAACAGGACCTCATCTGCAGCAGATCTCCCTATTTGCGGATTCATCGCCGGTTTTGGATGAGCTAGCGCAACTGCAGGTGGATTCCATGACGCCGCTAGAGGCGCTCACCAAGCTCTATGAGCTAAAGCAGAAGGCGAGTAACGAATAATAACGTAAAAGAAGCACGGGAGGTAACCTGATGGCTAAACCAGAAAGAAAGTATAAAATACCAACCAAATGTGGCTGGTGCGGGAATGAAGAACTCAGGCGATTAGAGCTTTCCATGTATGGCAAGCTGGGCTTCATGGGGCCAGATTATCGGTTCGACGTCTATATTTGCAGGGACTGTGGCTACTCGGAGCTCTTCTTCCAGAGTGCAAAGTGGATTAAGTAAGAAATGCCCATCACGGTCTTAGCGCCTGAGGTGGCATCCCAGATCGCAGCAGGTGAGGTGGTGGAGAGGCCTGCTTCGGTGGTAAAGGAGCTTATCGAGAACTCCCTCGATGCTGCGGCCACACAGGTCTCCATCGAGGCACGCGGCGGGGGATTGAGCCTCATAAGTGTTATTGATAATGGTGCAGGCATACCTGCTGACGAGGTTGCCCTCGCTTTCGAGCGCTACGCCACCAGCAAGGTGAAAAGCGCGGCAGACCTAGATACTATTTCTAGCCTGGGCTTCAGGGGGGAAGCGCTTCCCAGCATAGCTGCTGTAGCCCAGGTTGAGGTACTAACACGCACCCCCGAGGAGCTCGCAGGATACTATCTGAAGCTGAAAAATGGTGTGGCGGATGAAACGGGGAAACGAGCCTCTCCCCAGGGAACCTCGGTCACCGTGCGCCACCTGTTCCAAAATGTCCCGGCACGCCTCAAATTCCTCAAGTCGCTGGCAACAGAGAGCAGTCGTATCTCAAACCTGGTGAGCCAGTATAGCCTTGCCTTTCCGGAGGTTAGATTTAGCCTGTTCATAGATGGGCGGATGGTGCTTCAGACCGTGGGTAGTGGCGTACTGAGCGATGTGCTGGTCAAGGTTTATGGGGTGGAGACGGCCGAGGCAATGCACCCGGTGGGGGAAAGGGATTCTCAGGTCTGGGGATTTGTTAGCCCCCCTTCCCTTAACCGCTCCAGCCGAGGCCACCTTAGCTTCTTTGTAAATCGCCGCTGGGTGCGTAGCGGGCTTCTCAGTCGTGCTACCGAGGATGCATATCAGGGACTGCTAATGGTGGGAAAGCACCCCATCGCCGTGCTCAATATCTCCCTCCCCCTTCAGGATATCGATGTCAATGTCCATCCCTCCAAGGCTGAGGTGAAGTTCCGCGATGAGCAGTATCTGTTCACCGCTGTCCAGCGGGCGGTGCGCGCTGCCCTGATGAAAGGGATGACCGTGCCCCAGGTGCAGAGGCAGGTCAGCTCGATTGGCGAGACCGCTATCACGACGGGGTATCTGGCCAGGCAGGAAGAGCTATTTGAGGGTTCCCCCTCAGCCCAGCTATTCTCCACCCCGACAAAGCCACCAGCTGGGTCACCCCTGCCCATACTTCGCGTCCTGGGTCAGCTCGCGGCGACGTATATTATCGCCGAGGGGCCCGATGGGCTCTATCTCATCGATCAGCACGCTGCTCACGAGCGCATCCTCTTCGAGCAGGTGCGTGCCCAGAAGGCAGGTAAGGCAGTGGAGGTTCAGGGGATGCTTGAGCCGCTTTCCATCGAGGTTACCCCTCGCCAGGATGAGCTGCTGAAGACCGGCGCGGAGGTGCTTGACTCCTATGGTTTTGCAATTGAGCCCTTCGGGCCGCGAACCTATTTGCTTCGCACCGTGCCCGCCTTGCTCAGAGAAGGGAATATCGCTCAGGCTGTAATAGATATACTGGACACTCTGGGTGAGGATGGAGCGTGGGGAAAAAGAGAGGAGAGGATCGCTATCACGCTTGCCTGCCACAGCGCAGTGAGGGCCGGCCAGGTGTTAAGCTCGGAGGAGATGCACCAACTGGTGCAGGATCTGGAGCAAACTGATTCACTCCACACCTGCCCCCATGGCAGACCAACGATAATCCACCTTAGCTGCCGCCAACTGGAGCGGGAGTTCGGCCGCTCTTTATAGATTCAAGTAGTTATGAGCGTAGATTACCTTGTTCTGCAGCACACTGACGGTCTTGGCGACTGCAGCCTGCTCCGGGTCAGTCATGTCTACGATCGATGGGTCGAGTTCCTCGCCCGTGGCACAGGCATCGTAGAGGGCGAGATAGACCTTGCCCAGTGCGGTGGAATCATCGCGGTTCTCCAGTAGAGTGATCGTCTCCATCAGCTTCTTGTCGAAGGGATCCAGGATCGCCGAATCCATCCCTGCCCCCATGAGCATCACCAGGTAGACGCGGTTGAGCACCGGTCTGACATCCTCCGGGGCACCGTTGGATACGTTAGAGAGACCGCAGGTCATGTGAAGCGAGGGCTCCATCATCTGTTTGGTGACAAGGGTGGCGTTGATTACCTCGGGGGCATGCTCCTGGGTGCCGTTTACCGTCATCGCCAGGGGGTCAACATAGATATTCTGCATATTAAGCCCGACCTGCTCAGCGGCGGGGAGCAGGTCCTCCATCAGGATCCCTACCCGGGCATCGGCGCTAACCGGCAGGCCGGTGGCGCGCAGGGTAAGCGTTATAATGTTGGCATCGAACTTGGCGGCCAGGGGGAACAAAACGCCCATTCGTGCCGGGTCGGCATTAGTGCTATTTATGATCGGCTTCTGCTTGCACAGCTTAAGCCCGGCTTCGATTGCCTCGGCATTGGTGGTATCCAGGGAAAGCGGGACATCTACTACCTCCTGGACGGTGTTCACCAGCCAGTCCATTACCTCGGGCCCCGCCTTCTTCTGGGGGCCGATGTTCAGGTCGAGCATTTTTGCGCCTGATTCTACCTGTTTCTTTGCCAGGTCTTGAATGAAGGCTTTGTCCCGCCCCTCGATGGCAGCCCTCACATTCTTGTTGATTATCTGTATACGCTCCCCGATGCTAATGAACATGGTTGCCCTCCTTTTTATGCTAAACCCAGCTTCCCCGCTAGCTCCAGAACCCCCCGTCGAAGCGGGGAATCAGCGGGAAGCCCGGTTAGCGGTGCTCCCCTTACCTCAAGCCCCATCATATCCCCATCCTCGGGCAGCAGCGCAATGAGTTCAAGCTCTGCCTCTTCTATCGCCTTACCGATCTCAGGTGGCAGTCCATCGCTAACCCGATTGACCACCAGGGCCATCCTACCCACATGGGTTCTCAGCTCAGCGGTGAGTTCCTTCATCCGCGTGGCAGCGGAGATCCCTCTGATGGTTGGACCCGAGATCAGGAGTAGGATATCCACATCGCGCGTGGTCTGCCGGCTTATATGCTCCATGCCCGCCTCACAGTCGATAACCACATAGTCATAGTTACCTGCAAGGCGGTCGATGAACTCACGGAGCCAGTTATTGGCGGCACAGTAGCACCCGGGTCCCTCCGGTCGCCCCATAGCGAGCAGGTCGACCGATTGCGATTCAACCAGGGCCTCCTGAATCCTCAACTCCATATAGTTGGGTAGTGGTAGGCCGATGCGCTCCATGACCTTGCGGTCGGCCATTTCCTCACGCACCCCGCCCACGGTTTCCTCGAGGGACAGGCCCAGTGCCATATGAAGGTTGGAACTGGGGTCGCCATCAATCGCTAGCACGGTGCCTTTTTGCGTGAGCAATTCGATGAGGAGGGCGGCGATGGTGGTCTTGCCGGTTCCACCCTTCCCCCCGATGGCGATGGTTTTACTCATACCTCAACCGGCCCAATTCTGCTTCAGGTAGCCACCAACATCCACGGCCTCGCGGGGTCCGACCATGACCTTCCAGTCAGGTAGTTCCTCCTCCAGTTCACCGCGTAGTACGGCGACACCCCCGGGGAGGATTAAACTGCTGTGGCTTACCCGTTCTGCTGCATTGAACTCCTTAATCGTGTTGGCTATCTTCTCCGCATCGAACTTCCCTGCGGACCAGGAGGTAAGTACTGAGAGCCCCTCGGTATCGCATACCACCAGCCAGGAGGGGAAGCCGCTAGCCTCCAGCTCCCCGGCTATGGAGAAGTAGGTCAGGGAGAAGTTGGTGGTGACGCACAGTGGGCTTTCTGGCTTTGGCGTTCCGACCTCATAAATACCCGGGGTCATCTGAATCGGTTTCTGTGGGTCGGTATATATATTGAGGCGCAGGGTGAGCAGGGGATAGGATGTGCCCGGTGTGAAGTTATCCAGCACAATGATCCCGGCGTACTTGGCGACATGCTGGCCGGCAAGAACTGCCTCCTCCTCCATGCTGGATGACGCCTCTCCGGGGAAGGTGATGACGGGAAAGCCCAGGGGTTGGAAGCTCTTATTGATGGCCAGACGACGAATCTGGGTCAGGGTGGTGAGGGACTGGCCAAATTCACGGGCGCCGGGATCTAGAACCACATCCTCAACGCCGGCGTCAGTAACCTTCGACACCAGTTCCGCCAGCTCGCTCAGCCCGGCGGGTTCGTATATCGCCAGGGGACACTGATGCTTCTTGGCCAGCTCCACCATCTGGTCACAGTTATCCTTGGTGGCGGCATATATGAGCGGCCTGGCGCTGGCTACCTTTTCCAGGGCCTGGTTCATAACCGAGGGGTCATTTGACATAAGAACTAAAGGGACATCGGTTTTGGATTTTACCAGTTCCACGCATTTAACGAATTTATCACCATTACTGGAACCATTCTCGATAGCAATACCATCCAGCTTGAGCTCTAGGCCCACCCGTTCGACGGTATAGCTGGCTACATCGCTTACCACCTTGGATACCTGATCCTCGGGGTCGGTATCCTTGACCCGAACTACCAAACCAGGTGGGTTATAAAAGGTCTTCTCGTGGCGGAACATGACCACCTCATTGCCCACCTTGATCTTCCGCTCGCCTGCGCCGATGGTGACTAGGCGAATCGGTGGGCGGGAGGCAGCCTCCAGGGACTGCTTGGCCTCATCGGAGACATAGGGGCATGCGGAAAGCTCCGCTCCCTTGGCCGACAGTTTCATGGCGAAGGCCATGCAGGTGGGAAAACCACACTCCTTACAGTTGGTTTTGGGTAGTAGCTTATAGATTTGGATACCGGTAAGTGCCATTTGTGAGTCCTCCTCTCATGTGCTCATCAGCTTATCGATGGTTTCCTTTACCATTGTCACCGACTTGGGGTACCTGAGCATTACAATATCAACACCGGCGTTAAGCATCATAACGGCAGTCATCTCTTCCCATACTGCCGATCGCTCCTCATTATTGCCCCAGGTTTGGGGTACTCCCTCGGTAACCTTTGACTCTTTCTGCCGCCAGGACTCTGCCCCTGCGGGGGAAATCATAGGCATGGCTGCCATTTTATCTCCGGTGAGCGCTGCCAACCTTAAACGCTCCATGACCGAGTAGGAATATTCCAGACCATAGCCTAAAGCCCCGGTGTCGGGGTCCATAATGATGGAGTCTGTGGAGAGACCCACATCGCAAAGTAGCACATTAAGCTGCTTGGCCAGGTTTATCTCCAGAGGGGTATGTCCGATGGCGATATGACCATCAGCTATACAGCTTGCCGCGATGGTGCGATGGTTTTTCTCCTCGCAGTTCCCCAGTGCAATCCTCTGCCCTTTGGCAACGTCGGAGGCAGCTATCAGTACCTCATTGTCCTTTTCTGCCACCCCGGGTCCCAGGACAATTACTGGTATATCCACACCAGAGAGAACCTTATCCACGCTTTTCCTCGCCTCGTCAGCGCCGGTGTTGGCATCCTCCGGATGGGCACTTCTGAGGCGAAGCGCGACAATATCGGCGCCGTACTCCACTGCCTTTTTAGCCCATGCCCCGGGGTCAGTGGTAACATCGCCCCATGCAGAGATCAGGTGGGGTGGCCAATCCGTTGGCTTGCTGTCGTGTATCTCTATAGCGATTACCGGTCTATTGGGCATGGAGCCATCAAAGTGGAGGAAGGGTAGGGTAGTAGCGCCACCGACAGTCACACCCTTGCGGCCACCGCTGCCTCCCAATGTTACCTCGTGTACCTTTCCCGTCCACTTCTCAGTAGGAATTTCCACTGCTGACATAACGATTCCTCCTTTCTCACCCACGAAACAAGGGCCGAGGAATTCGACCCTTGTTAGGTCCTCCAGGTTATTCCATTAAAGTATGGACTCCATAGTAAGAGCAGGGTGCCCCTTCTCCTCCAAGAAGGGCAATAGCTCATCCACCGTGGTAGCTACGGTGCCATCGGCAACCTTATCCATGAGGTCGGGCACGCCCTCGCGCTCACAGGCCTCCTTTAGCTCCTCGGCGAACTCCTCCTTAACATTCTTGGAGAGCCAGACCACCCGCTTCAGGCCGCCCTCCACGGGGATAAACTTCTTGCTGAGGACGTAGCGCTTGCTATGGCCCATCATCCCCGGTGTCTGCAGGCCACCGCCAATAGTGCCCATCAGTGTGGTGAAGGTCATCCCGCAGGGGGTCATGCTGTAGTCATCCCGGGAGACGATCATCACCCCGTTAGCCTCCGGGATAACCACCATATTGCACTCGCAGCAGCCACAGGTGGTCATGGGAGAATCCATCAGGGAGTAGATGGTGAATCGCTCTGTATTCCGCTGGGAATGCTCATATACGAATTTATTGACTCCCTCCCACTCTCCAAGCCTCTGGTCAATAACCCTCCCTTTGGAGACGGGCTGGTTGGGGCCGGTGGGCTTTATCTCAAAGGCGGCGCGGCAGTCCAGCCAGGAGTAGGCGCCGCAGAGACCGGTGCGCTCGGGATTAATGACGCAAACGTGGTTGGGGGCAAAGGACTGGCACAGGGTGCAGCTATAATAGGTGTCCACTGCTTCATCGGTCATCCCTGCTATTCGGATATCCCTTTCTCGATAGACAGCACGTGCCTGCTCGATTAGCTCCTCGACCTTGGCCTGCTCGGTGTAGATAGTGACCTGCATCTTGTCCACAATGGCACCGAAATCGTTGTGATAGTTGGTATGAAGGATGTCGCCCAGGTGCTTCAAGGTGAAGCCCTTTTCCACCGCACTCTTGCTGAAGCGAAGCCAGGTAATATCCCGCTGGCCGACATGCTGAATCCCCTCGGCACCGTTCACGAAGTGGTGGATCTGCCGTTCCAGAACGGGCTCGAAGTCCTTCTGCATCTTGCGACCTGCTACCTCGACAATGATCGCCATCGGGATTCTGGCCCCCTCCTCAAAGCTATCTATATCGGGCCCCACCACAGTGAACTTGCCGTCCTCTATCTCATCGGCGTCCTTCATGGTCAGCCACTCGAAGCAGATGCCGCCCTTGCCACCGAACTCGACTCTGAGGTTAGCACGGCGTACCACCTCGCCCTCGAAGGCGGGGCCATAGGCAACCGGAATAGGGACCGACGGAATCTTGATCTTGATGCCCCTTACCTCTATGCAGCGCTGCACCAGACGCTCCGCCCGCTCCAGGTCATCCTTGCCCGGGATATCATCGAAGGGCATGCTGACCACATGCTCATATTTGGTGATGCCGGTGGGCAGGATGTTGGGTGCAACTGTATCCAGGATGGCGGGGAAGCCGTAGGTGATGGCCCCAGCCCCGGTAGCCCACTTGAGGTCATCCATCGGGCCAAGGCAGAGGGCGAAGGCGAAGCAGCGAAACTTATTGTAAAGCAGCATCTCGCGGAAGTTGCCTGGCTTGACATTACCGAAGCTGAATGCGGCCCTGGCGGCATAGCCGGCAGCGTAGACTGTAGCCTCGGTATCGGTGCCGAAGGGGACAGTGAAGGTGGGGTATCCTAGCTCCACCCCCTCCTCAAGGAGCTGGTCGACGATGGAGCGGCCGTTGGAGGTGGAGGAGAGAAAAACGAGCTGACCCTTGGACTGAAGCTCGCGAACGATCTTTACCGCCACCTCATTGCTCTTAGCGGCACCGATAACGGCGGCGAAACCTGGCATGCTGCCATCGACCATCTGAATTCCCCAGGAACGCGTCTGGACATCGCTTATGGGGCCGTTAAAGGTGAAGCCGTTACGCACCTCTGGCTGCTTTCCCTCAACGAACTCTATGCCTTTGATAATCTCCTCTGCGAACAGGGTGGCCACACCTGCATCCGCGGTCTCCCCCAGATAGGGCAGCCACAGGGTACCGCCGGGCACCGGCGGTAACATGCTCCTGGCGTGCTCCAGTGGCCAGGTCATATCGCCTAGCTTCTCCACCTTATGCCCGGAGTAGCCGTAGATCACGGGGAGGAAGTAGGTTGAGCCTACCCCTTCACTATCGACAAAGTTAACAGGTGTGTCTGCCCCGTGCTTCTCCAGGGCGTTCTTTAGCATCTCCTCGGCTTTGCTAACCACTCCATGAGCACCCCTGATCGCTGAAGTTGCAATGAATCGAGACACTTTTACCTCCTATAAAATGCGACTAATTAGTATTGTCGGAAATCGCCGGTCATCTTGGCGTCAATGGGATCAGTCGCCGTCATTCTTCCCGCTGCGGGGAACGCCGGGCTTGAAGCCCACATCTCCCCCTTTTTTGGGGCGTCCTTAATAGCTGCTTCTCTCAGGATCTCTTGGGCTTTAGAGATGCGTGACTCGTCAGCTTCAACGCTGATCAGGACTCCGCCAACGGAGGCACCAAACTCATAGTATCTGATGGTATCCTCCGGCAGGTCTAACTTGGTTAACGCAGTCCCAATCTTATCGGTGGCTTTGGTTCCCAGTTTTTTGGCCTTCTCCACATCGCTCACCAGAATGCCGATCTCCTCCGCCTTAAAACCCTTTGATTTTAATTCCTCGGTGGCCCTTGCTGCACTCAGGGGATCTCTAAAGAGCTTCACAACTGCCATGGACCCCTCCTTTCTTTAAAAAGCCCCAACCCTATCTAAATATAGGACTGGGGCTGCTTGATTTGAAACAACGGCCATAGATACTTAATTGCCTCTTTGTGTATTTTATCACTAGGCTATAAGCAAGTCAACATTTTAACCGCTCAACACTATTAGAGTCAGCACCTCCGCTAGTCAACTTCCAACTCGCATTTGCAGGTAAGATTATCGTAAAACCGGCAGCGGAGGGTAAACCCTGCCGACACTCATTAAGATTCAGGCCTTCTTCGAATTGTCTCAATAGAATTCAGGGGTGTCACTTCACGTAACGGTGCCTCATAAACCTGAACCACATTTATACCCTCAAACTCTTCTTTAATAGCAGCCATCGCATACCGCCTCAGCGGCTTCACCGCACAGGGGCGCAGTGGTGTGTTGAGTTGAACCTCATCGGGTGAGAGGCCCATTGCGATTTCCGCCATTTCTCTCGCGTAATGCCTATTTGCCTCGATGAACATCATCTGGATAGCGAGCTTCTCTCTGTAATTCTTCCTGAATAGCTTGATGCCCTGCACTATCTCATCGATGGAATAGCCTCCGTAAGGTCTGTTCACCCTGCGGTAGATCTTCTCTTCAGGGGCATCTACTTTAGCTACCACCACGTCCGCTCCGGCGAGGTCCAGGCGCACATCACCCCTTGGTATGAGCGAAGAGTTTGTCAGAACTGCCACCGGCAGATGTAGGGCTGATTTGGCTATCTCTATGGCTTGACCCAGGTTGCTGGCCAGGGTTGGCTCTCCCACTCCGGAGAATGTGACGAAATCAGCCTCTATTTTCCCGAGCTTAGCAAGCTCGCTCCTGAGTCGATCGAGGGACACAAACTCTCTTCGCTCCGCCAGTGGGTAAAGGGTCTTGCCCAGCTGGCAATATATGCAATCAAAGGAGCAGGTCTTGCCATCCGTGGATAGTAGGTCGATACCCAGCGACCTTCCCAGTCGCCATGAGGGTACGGGGCCGTAGATAATGGAGTTTATCAAGCCTAATCCTCCTCATCTTCTGAGCTACCCCTTGGGTATTTACCAGCCTGGATTATGGTGAATCCGGCATTGGGGGAAAAGCCCTCCTGTGAAGACTCCATATGTTCGACCTCACCCGGCTTCTGAAAAAGTGTGGAGAGAACTCGCTCGGTTTTAAAGCCCGCTTGCTCCAGCAGCCTTTCGGTTTCCTCATAGCTGTAGAAGTTGGCGTATTTATAGAAACGGTGCCCCTTCACCTTCTTTACCTGATAGAATCCCCCCCAGGGGCTTTCCCGCAACACGAGTCCTAGCACCACCCTGCCGTCCTCCTTTAGGAGGCGGTTAGTCTCCCTCAAAACCCTCACGGGTGAGTCGACAAAACAGAGGGTGACAATAAAAAATGCCGTACCAAAGGACTCATTACCAATGGGGGCGGCCTCTCCTCGGCCGAGTAATACGTTTATGCCCCGCTTACTTGCCATATCAAGAAGTTTTATCGAGGGGTCAAGCCCTGTTTCTATTCCCAGCGATTGGGCAAAGCGGCCGCTACCCACTCCTATCTCAAGCCAGGGTTTTGGCAGCATGGATAAAATCCCCTTAAAAGCGCTGACCTCTATGGCAAAGATACGTTTTCCCTCAAAATCAAACCAGGCGTCATATTCAGAAGCTAGAGAATCAAAAAACAACTCAGAAGTAGTCATAGAATGCTCCTAACATAGTGCCATAGCCTAGATGATTACCGTTTTGCTAGTAATGAAGCAGGTGTATGTAGATTTGATTGGGTAATAGACTAGGTGACTTTAGGCGTCTCGCCCAGATGTAAGCTATGCCACTTAGAAAGTAGCTCCTCATGACTCTCCGGATGTTCCGGGTCAGGCACACATGCATCCACCGGACATACTTCTGCACACTTAGGTGATTCGAAATTACCCACACATTCCGTGCACTTAAAGGGATCGATAACGAAAATTCCCGTACCTTCTGCGATTGCTCCGTTGGCGCACTCCATATCACAGGCGCCACAACTAATGCAATCCTCTGTGATTTTATAAGCCATTGCCTACCTCCCGATTTGTTGTTTCCCTCCTTGAAAATTGGTCCCACAAATTCAGCATCCCATTCAAGGGACCTTTGGCATAGAATGACAGTTGCCGTTCCGCGATCACTCCTCACTATTACATAGTTGGAAGCCCGTACACTTCGGAGTTAAAGGTGGGTCATTTATCCTCTGAGTAACTACCATCTGTCTACTTTTTCCCACTCTCTATTACAGCCGTCGGTTACGGCGTTAGCACAATGTGTTTTCTATCTTCCCCCCTGTTTTTCTGCTCCACTATCCTGTCCATGTTGTTATAGACAGCTTTTGTCGCACTGGCGAGGGAATCTGTCCTCACCACTATGCAGACAAATTTCTTGAGCAATCTTGTGATGTTAGGGCCGAATTTTCTACCTACAAGAACATCCACACCTTCCAATGCAGAAGATGTAGCCTTTGCCTTCTCCGGGTCTCCATGTTTTACTGACTCATCGTCTGTGAACTCTACATTGTTTCTTTTTTCAATAAACTCTTCCTTGCCATCGAAGAACCTGTAAATATAGAAATACTTGGCCATACCTACATGGTCGCTGTTCAAATTTTCACCATCATCCGTGCCGAAGGCTATGTGCAGTTCCGTTTCCACCCTTTCCTCCTCTAATAGATTTTTCCCTAAAAGGGAATCCACTTCTTTTTGGATAATTCTGTAGACCCTATCATCTAAATCCTTTGAAGGCAACCTCTTCACCTTTCTGATTCCGAGTGTCGAGGTGAGCTCAATATAACGGTCTACTGTCATTCCCTCCCTCTCGATAAGCCTTGCACCACATTTCACACCGCAGGCATCTATTAAAATTCGCTTCTCCCATTTGTTCATGATTTCATTTAGCTTCCATGGCACAATTACAGCCGGAAGGCATCCGATCTTTAAATCATCCGGGTTCTCCTCCCATAGCCTGATACAAGCTTTGGATGCTGAAACGCCCGTTGCGCATCCGCCGTAGCAGGTAAAAATTAAGACTTTGTAAGGCACTATCTCACTATCCCCCTGATCAGGTCCTGTAGCTCAACAATGAGCGTAGTCCGCTCTGATACCCCTGGAGGTTACGCCCATGGCCATGGCGAATTTAGCATCAGGATTGGCATCTATAACTAGTACATTGTAGCCAGCCTCAGAATAAGCAATGGCTAGGAGGCTCGCTGGATTTGTCTTACCCACAACACCCTTTCCTGAGATGGCTATCTTCACTAGCTTCTCCTCCATCCCCTTCCCATTCCTCTCCCCCTGCCTCTTCCGTCTCTTGTGCCTCTACCTAACCCTCTGCCCATGCTGCTACCCAGCCCTCTCCCCGTACTCGGGTTAACCTGGCGATATTTACTTTCCCCGTACCCAGACCCTGCAACGGTTTCACCGATGATTTGAGGGATAGAGAAGAGTCTCTGCGTTTTTTCGCTTCCGCAATTCAATTAGGGCATTTCACCTCTTTATCTATCTCTGAGAGATGACGGAAAAGCTCGAACACCTCTCCACATTTTTTACATTTATAGTCATAAGTGGGCATAATTTCCTCTTCTATTTATGAGCAAAAATATAATCGCAGTTTTCAAATTCATTACCCATCCTCAAATCATCTAGGGAAACACTCTTCACCTTAAATGCCAATTTTTGAAGATATTCGACAATATCTATGACGGATTGACCTAACTGCTTCAAGAAATCGTGATGGATCTCACAAAATATCTTGACTTTATTTTTTTGTAAGGTTTCTTTGGCTCCCTTAAAAACCAAAAGCTCACTCCCTTCACAATCCATGTTAATCAAATCTATTCTTTCTATCTTCTTCTCAGATAAAAATCTGTCTATTGCAGTGGTAGAAACCTCATACCTTTTAACACCTTCTTCTAAAACGATCCCACTGGAAAGTCCTCTCTGATAAAAATCGACTCCCCCTACCTGATCGGTCACGGCCTGTTCATAAACCTCCACATTCTCTAATCCATTAGCAGATACATTTTCTTTCAATGTGTCGAAATACTCAGGAACTGGCTCAAAAGAAAAAACCCTGCCTCCTTTTCCAATTGTCTTAGCTATAGTTACGGTAGTAATACCTATATTAGCGCCAATATCGATTACATTCATTCCTTCTTCGACAGTTGATTCCAGAAATTCCACTTCTGATCCTTCATGATCATTCTCCTTCAAAAAGTTTCTGAAAGCAGGTGAATCATAAATAAAAAATTCAATATCCATATTTAAAACCATTCGTGCCAATAAAGAGAAGGATTTATCTCATACTGAGCGGAACCTGAACGAAGCGAAGCTTGAATGGGTGCGCTTATTATGCCGCATCTGGTAAATTCATCAATTATTCGGTGAATATCCAATACCAAATTAAGCTCACCACTAACCTCTCGCATAATTTCAGGGGTTACCTTGCGATCTGGGTTTACCATTTTGAGCGTACTTAAAAAATGGGCGACTTCCCCTATCCTCTTCTCACCTACCTCTTTTAGGCTCTGCTCTTCGGCATATTTAATATTCCATTCTCCAGTCTCTTTAGTTCTTTCTACCAAATGCCAGACTACTCTAGGCATTTGGTATCTCTCTCGATATTCGAGGCTCAATACTCTATCTTTCCAGGCCGAACCCCCTCTGGAAGGGCTTCTCATAGAAATTAGTAACCTTTCTTGATGTAAAATCAGGAGCAGTTCATCTTTTAATTCAGGAGAGATGTCGATTTCTTCATAGGAGATGGTCCCCATGTCATGGGAACTATAGAGGATCTTGGCTAAATCAAAGGCATCCTTTTCCGGAAATCGTCTGCTTAGAGCTTTTGCTAACCGTTCTATATTCGTATCTTCAGAAGACATTTTTATTTTTAATCCTTTTCCTTTTTAAATAATAGTGTTACGGAGGCTGGAAATTCTCGGTTCCTTTGCTACTTTTCCGAAGCCGCTTCTAAAAGCAGCTTTTTCAATCGATCTAAAGAAATTTCGTAGGGTAGAATTGGAAGTTCCATCCAGTCAGAAAATTCAAGAAGCTCCTCAGCGTGCTCTTCACAGTACTTATCATAAAATCCTATGCTATCCAGTAGCCCAGCTCCCTCAGTGTATTTGTGCTTGGGGAAATTCTCAATTGCAAAACCTTTATCCCGGTCTTGAAAGGCATACTGTCGATACAATAACCACCCCGGGGTGAACCAGTAAACGTTTTCCCTTTTGCCCCCGCTTATTCTATCCCTTTCCTCTTTGCTGGCCAGCATATCCACGCAATATTCTGCCTTAATCCTCGAGATCCCGGCTCCTTGCTCTTCAATTATCTTATCTATAGTACGATAAGAATCATCGGAATTAATGTAGCAAAATTTGCCTCCATAAATCACGATCACTTTCTGAGCATACTTCTTAGCATTACTTATTTGTCTTATAAGCTGGTTTTCTAGCTCTCGAGGGCTCTCATGCCTCCCTGGCTTCGTGAACAGAATCTTCTTGGCATCTAGGAAGTTACTTTCCTTTAAATAATTTAATTCCGGAACCAGTGTTCCGCAAGCGACGATGGCATGATCTCTAAAGGAGGCTTGATTTACCATGTTTTTACCCCTCTTATTCATATTTCGGATTGTTTTAAAATCATGTGATGTTGGTATAATGATGAAGCAAGCAATTTGGATGGACCGCGTTTTTACCCTTAGCACCAGCGGGTTTTATAGGTGTTCCTTTAGGTTCATTAAACGGGGAATGAATGATTCCTATTGTCTTGTAATTTATCTTTTGATTACTACTCATTGCTTCTTTGCTTTCAGTTTTTTGATTCTAGCAAAAGTATGATCCACTCTGCGGGATAATCCTTAGACACCCTCTCTTATGGCTTCTGGAAAGAAGTAAAAGTTCAACTTAAAAGCGAAGCAGGGTTGAAATCCGAATCTTCGGGCCGGCACCTTCATCTAGATAATTTCGCTTTTTCTATATTCTGAATAAGGATTTTGCCCGTGACCAAAGAGGAGGAAGCTCTCCCTTCAGCTACAACTATAGCGAATTCACCGCAATTCCCAAAACGACAAAAACCCCAGTTCAGCTTAGGCAATATTTCTTAGTTCTTCCCTATTTCCCTCTTATCCCCTTCCCTGTAATTCGAGCAATAATTGAGATAACCTTTCATTTGCCTTTTCCATCTCTTGGGCTGCCTGTGATATGCTACTATAAAGTGGATCATTTGTTACATCATCGACTTTCCCAGCCCACTTTCTAAATTTTTCACTGTGCTCCTTATTATGCTCGGCCCAGGAATTTAAGATTACTTTAAGCCTTCCTCTCTCATCGGTTGGGAATTTCCTAAGAACATCATCAACTTTGGAGCGGATCATTTCTTCGGGGACTGCGCCGAGAATTTCGTCAACCTTTTCGCCGTTGGCGAAATACATCTGCATAGGTATGCTCATTATTTGGTATCTCATCGCCAACTGAGGATTTTCATCCACATTGATTTTGCAGAATTTAAAATTTTCGTATTCGTCCGATAGCTTGTCATATATCGGTGAGACCCTGACACATGGGCCGCACCAGGGCGCCCAGAAATCAACCTCCGCGGGTACATCTGATTTCAGGACTTCCTCCTCAAAATTTTGATCCGTAACTTCCACTACCTTGCTCATCTATGTACCTCCTACTTCTAAATTTAATATAACCAAATTGCAACCATCCAAGGAGATCCTGTATGAGGCCACGGGTATCCCTTCAGGTCTTACAACTACAAATTTACTAGTTCATTTCGGTTGCTTCCGATAGCATCTCGCTCGTACATCATGCCATAACTATGTATCTCTTCGATCCAGTTTGGCATCTCAGCTAATCGACCTACCATCGGGAAGACGCGGCTTGCTCTGCTGGCTAATGGAGATTGGATTACCGGTCTCAGCTTTCAAAGACTATCGAGTGGTCCTGTATAAAATCGATGCTCTTTATTCTGCCTGCAACGAATTTCTGCTCCCCCAACAGGGTGGTTAGTAAGAAGCCATTGACCTCTGCCTCTAATAGGGCCACATCGCTCATCACCTCCTTCACTTTATCATCTTTATTGCCGGTTTCAATATAAGCAGTAGATAAGCACATGTTAACCCTCCCTAACATAGTTTTCCGATAAGATGAGGTCTGAGACCCCGGCGACTTCCTCTATAGCCTTGCCTCCCTTTATTGGACGCCCCTCCAAGCAGGCCTCAAAAATCTCAGGGTCATAAGGTATATGCCCGATGACGTTTATATTTCTCTTTATTAGCTGCTCTTTTAACCTGGATGCCATTTCATCTGAGGTCACCTTGTTAAGTAGAGCCCAGATATTATTTAACCCGATTTCGGCAGCTAGGCTATTTACCTTTTCCGCAACCTGTAGGGACTCAAAGGATGGCTCTACTACTATTAGCACACTGTCTATGCTTGTCTCAACGCCCCTGCCAAAGTGTTCCACACCTGCCTCCATATCCACAACTGCTAGCTCATCCGGTTTAAGGCGGAGCTTGTTCAGGAATTCGCGGCTCAATACACCCATAGGGCAGGCGCAGCCCTCCAGGGATTGAAGTATTTTCCCTATGCAGACCAAGCTGATTCCATCCCTTTTAAGTATATGCTGAGAAGGGATGTCATCGAGCAGTATTTGTTCTTGCGTCAATATATTCATACGGGGCTTGGATTCTCCCGAGGAGTATTTTGACGCCATCTCTTTCTGAACCTTTTTCTTGCCTCCTGCCAGTTCCATGAGTGGAACAGGTGAACTATCGAAACCGAGCATTCGGTAGAGCCCCGAGTTTGATTCATCCGAGTCGACGACCAGCACCTTGTAGCTCTTTTCTTGTAACCCCTTTGCCAGCAATGTGACTATGGCGCTTTTACCACTACCACCCTTTCCACAAACAGCTATTTTCATTACAATAGCCCCCTTTAAGTGCTATCCCATTAATTTATCTATATAACACCTTTGACATACTCTGTATTATATTTTATTTCTCGAGACGTTTTAAGATCAAAGCCTAATCGTAATATGCTTGGGATACATTTCATACCCATAGTTTTTCCTTACGAATATAGAGGGGTTAAGTTCGTACATGGGGAAACCTGCTCTGGTCACCTCTGCAAGCGAGCCAAGTTTGGGGCTCATCACCCCGCTCCCTTTAAGTTCGGCTATCAGTGCATCCACCCTGTCTCCTAGACCCAGCTCTATACATACTTCCTTTATTTGCACTGCATCAATTCTCAGGTGTTGAGATCTTTCGCCAAGCTTGGTGACTAATTCGGGTAATTGTTTCCATTGTGGTTCCCCTGCTAGCCTGAAGGCCTCAACCAGAGCATTATCTGGAACCCACTCCCCCGTCTCCCCGGCGTTTTCCACGAGAAACCTGATGATATTTGGCACTTCATACCTTTCCCCAAGCTCAGCCAGGAAAACCCGGTCCTCCCAGGCAGCGCTCCTGAGCGTCCTAACCGGGAGTAGCAGCCTCAGCTTTATTGCTAGGAGTAGGACATCATCGGCACTGGCCTGAATCATTCCTTGCACCTCACCGTAGGAAACCTTGCCTCTATTGCACGCTAGGGTTAGAACCTGTGCTAGCGGACAAGCGAGGTCACTATGATCGAGAAAACTACTTAAAGCCCTTTCAAGCTTCTCCATTCAGTATCCCTACCAAATATTCAGTGAAGAAATAAAGACAACATCATCATGCACAAATTCCGTAGTTACCTCGCCGAAACCGGCTTCCCGCAGCATAGACCCGATTTCCTGAGGCACATAATATCTCTCTCCCCAAATTTTCTCTGCT
>DAOUEU010000029.1:0-4733 GCA_034430255.1 Dehalococcoidia bacterium
TGCTTCAAAGCAGATAATCAACCTAAGTACCGACGTTGGACATATTATGGTTGATTACGGCGCTACGGAGATAGCACGCAATAAAGCTGTATTTTTTGGTGGAATTGATGAGATAAGCGCCGAGGGCGTCGGCGATATAATACCCGCGGACATAAATTGGCTGCAGGGCGAAATCGTATGGCCCCAGCCTGCACAGCCACCGTTCACACCGGGGTGGGTATACAATGTTGGACTCAATGTTAACATGTTCAAGCTAGCTATCTGCGAAAATGTTGAGTGTATATATGCACCTGCGCAGAGACTGGAAGGCGATGTCCACCCGCTGGGTGCCGGGAACGGTTTAATCGACTCGGCAGACTATCAATTAGTGGCTCAGCATATAGTGGGAACACTGACACTGACAGGCGATGATTTTTACGCCGCCGACGTTAACGACAGTGGTACAATAGACTCTGCAGACCTGCAATTGGTGGCACAGTACCTTATCGGGATGATTACCACATTCCCCGGGGGAGTATACATTCCATAAACAAAGTGTGTTTAAAGCAGGAGGCTAATACACCGACACTATAAACACCAACGGGGTGGACAGAAAGGTCCACCCCGTTTTTATCTAAAATTTGATGCCTTATAGCCGTTCTTATCCTTCCAGCACAACCTAATGTTGCACTTTTGTAGCTACATCTCGCACGCTCACACGTCCAGCTACTCAAGCCACAGGTTTTTCCCAAACGTACACTGAAACCACGCTCTTAAGAGTACTCTCTATCCCGGCTTAACCCGAAGCTTGATATCCTCTACCGCTATCTCTGCGCTCCTGACACAGGCACCGAGCCCTATCCATCCCCCCGGCTTTACCCCGTCGCCGACATTATAGAGGTTCTCTATCGAGGTCTTCTGCGGCATATCGTAACCCGGCCAGCTATGATACCCCGGACACTCACCACGGAAATAGCTGGCAACCAGGACCTCAGCATGCTGGTCAAACCCGGGGATGTTATCTCTCAAATCCTGAAGCATTAGCCCCCTGTCCTGACTGATATCATAGGGGGGTAATGAAGATAGCGGCGTACCCCCCGCCATGAGCAGGTGCTTTCCTTTTGGAGCGTGCTCCGGGCAGAGAAGTGTCGGGCTGTTCATCACGCTCAGCCTGCGGCCCAGTACAAATATCAGGGAGGAGCAGTCCACCAGGGGCCTATCGCTGGCGATGTGCATGGCTATAAACGGAGCTGGCCTCAGGGTTTCCCGTAGCTGTTTCAGGTAGCCCTTATCAAAATTCTCACTCCCCGCCAATGCCACCGTCTCCCTGGGACCGGTATTACTAACCACCGCCTTCGCCATCACCTCAATAACCTCCCCACCCCGCCTTATAACTGCACCCCTTGCCATCCCACCGTCCACTACAATCTGCCTGGCCTGGCACTTGGTCCACACCTGCCCCCCCTTTGCCTCAATCGCTCCCGCCAGCGATTCCATCAGGGCTAAATTACCCTGCGGAGCAATCCCGATACCCTGTCCTTTTGGCGCCTTGAGGTACTCGAAGAACTTCCCCGCCGGCAATTCATGGTCATTTACAAAGTGAGTCGGGCTGACCAGCGCCCAGAAGGTTTTAAGAACCCTCTCGTTCTGGGTATACTGAAGCAGCCATTCCCTGAGTGAAATCCCGTCCCAGGGCTGCTGCCAGGTTAAACCCCGTCTCAAAGCCCCCATCACACGCTCCGTTTCGCCTTCATCCCCGCAAGCCAAGGAAACAAGCGTCCTCAGCCCACCCTTTGGCGGCAGTTCATGGTCTTTTCCATCAATACGATATCGAATCGGGGGAACCGGGCGGACATCCAGCCTGGCCTCTACCGCATTAAACGCCCGCTCCACCACCCCTCCCAGTTCTACCTCAATCGCGCCGGTTGTGATCTTATAACCCCTATGTTCTATCGTGGAATACCTGCCGCCTACTCGAGGCAGCCTCTCCACCACCAGAGTCTTATAGCCGCTGGCAACAAGAAATGCCGCTGCAGATAAGCCCCCCATTCCCGAACCAATAACCAGCACATCACAGTTCTCTCGCTTCAACTGTCCCTCCTTTTTCGTCCTCTTCAAATTTCGATTCACACTGATTACGGTAAAAATCTAACATACGGGGTAATATCAGTCAATCTGGACGGAATAGGTATTGACAAACGATTTACTTTTCGCTAGTATTCTACTTCACTTTCCAATGTGTTCTCAGGGAGATAAAAGTCACATACAGAGAACATGCCAAAACCTAGAATGTATTCCGATAGTTAAGCTCAGGAGGATTAAATGGGTGCCAAAGAGGTGAAGGTATATTCCACCCCCACGTGTCCCTGGTGCCGGAGGGTCAAGCAGTTCCTCGATGACAACGGTATTACATATCAAGACTTCAATGTGGCTGAAGACGCCGCCGCCCGCGAGGAGATGATCAATAAATGTAAACAACTGGCGGTCCCCACTATTTGCATCGATGAGGAGGTCATCGTGGGGTTCAACGAGGCGCAGCTCAGAGAGAAATTGGGCCTCTAATCCATCGGAGGAGCTAATGCGTGAACTGATCATTATCGGCGGCGGCCCGGCGGGGATGACAGCTGCGGTCTATGCCGCCCGAAAGCAGATAGATGCCCTTCTCATCAGTAAAGACATTGGGGGGCAAGCTCTTTGGTCGGCCAGCGTGGAGAACTATATGGGATATCAGTACATCGAAGGATTCGAGTTAATGGCCAAATTCGAGGAGCAGATGAAGCAGTTTCCCGTTGAGCAGAAGATCGGTCAAGAGGTAGCTGCTTTATCCCGACAGAATGCGGGATTTGAGGTCAGGACAGCCAATGGTGAAAGCTATCAGGCAAAGGCGGTGATCGTCGCTACAGGGAAGCGTCCCCGCCAGCTAAATGTTACCGGCGAGGAGCGGCTAAAGGGCAGGGGTGTGACCTATTGCGCCATTTGTGATGGCCCGCTCTTTGCCGGGCAGAAGGTAGCGGTTATCGGCGGGGGCAACTCCGCCCTGGAGGCAGCAGACGACATTGTCAAGATCGCTGAGCATGTCTATCTGGTGTCACTGACACCGTTCACCGGCGACCAGGCACTCATTGATAAGATTAGAGATGCCTCCAATCTGACCGCGTTTCTGGAGCATGAGGTAGCGGCGATCGACGGGGAAAGCCTTGTGGAAGCTATAACCATAAGAGGTATAAAAGGCGGCGAAGAGAAGAGGCTTGAGGTCGGGGGCGTTTTTATCGAGATCGGGATGATCCCCAGTTCGGATTTGTCTAAAGGCATCGTCAGGCTAAATGAGCTAGGTGAGATCGAGATCAATTGTGCCACCGATACAGGGATACCCGGGCTCTTTGCCGCCGGGGATGTGACCAATGCCCAAGAGAAACAGATCCTGGTTGCCGCCGCTGAGGGGGCCAAGGCCGCTCTCCAGGCTCACAAGTACCTCCAGAGACTTTAAAAATTCTAAGCAGTAAGCCAAGCGAGATCAGGATAACGCTAAAAAGCTGTGAAAGGACGTCATAGATGAGAGTGCTGGGGATTATGGGAAGCCCAAGGATAAAAGGCAATACGGATTTACTACTGGATGAAGCCTTGAAGGGCACACAGAGTCAGGGGGCAGATGTTGAGAAGCTCGTCGTGGACAAGCTCAGGATATCCCCTTGCCGCGAGTTCTACGGTTGCCTGAAAAACGGCAACTGCGTCATAAGAGACGACATGGATGGCATATACCCCAAGCTCCTCCATGCCGATGTGGTAATAGTGGCCTCGCCGATGTTTTTCTACGGTCTAACCAGTCAGCTTAAGGCGCTCATCGACCGCTGCCAGGCGCTCTGGGCCCGAAAATATGTCCTCAAGCAAGACCTGCCCTGTAAGGGTAGAAAAGGCGCCTTTATCGCGGTGGGGGCCACCAAGGGACATAAGCTCTTTGACGGGTCCATATTCACGGTTAAATACTTCTTCCAAACAATCGGCGTCGAGTATGCTGAGGAGCTTCTAGTCAGAGGAGTGGACAAGAAAGGGGAAATGAATAAGCACCCTGCCGCACTTAAGGACGCCTTTGAACTGGGCAGCAGGATGGCTCAAGAAGATAGCGTTTCCCACAATTCATGAGGAATAGACAAAGCACGGTGTTATAGATATGAGTTCTTTATGTCCCGGTCAAGATTTTAAAAACCCGCGGGTTGAGCTCTTGAGGTGCCCAAACTGGATTGCAGAGGGAGGAGCTTTCTCCAACGATACCGAGGTGAAGTGCCACGATTGCAGTGAGAGGATTTGCATGGACTGTCGCGCTTTAGCTCGTCATTTCCTGGAAGAGGAGAGATGGAATGGGGTGAAGGGCTGCGAGTAGTGGCAATTTTCAGATAGGAGGTGACCTTTTGGACGAAAAACTGGAAATGGAAATTCGGGCTTCTCTGGTTAACGGTAGGCTTCCCTGCGCTGTAGCGTTTAAGATAGCTAAGAAGCTAAAGGTTAGCCCCAGACAGGTTGGCGATACAGCGAACATATTAAATATAAAGATAATGGGCTGCCAGCTCGGTTGTTTCCCGTAATTTTAGCTGCGATTACATGCTTGTCGCCGGCTAGTTGCTAGCGGGGGTCTGAAATAGAAGCATAGGTGTGGAGGAAAATCGTCAGAATAGACGAGGATAGGTGCGACGAATGATAAGAGACTATGTCCATCTGGAATTAGGACGAGAGATTGAATCTATTAGCGGGACCTATAC
>DAOUEU010000030.1:0-8777 GCA_034430255.1 Dehalococcoidia bacterium
TGATCTCCTTAACCCTCCCCTCATCGATCTCCTGGTTCCGCTCCACGATGGTCTCCCCGCTCTGGGGGTGGACTATTTTAACGGCGGCAAGTCGCCCCAGGATGCGCTCAGCGTAGGGCGCCAGTATACGCTTCTCCTCTGTATCATAGATCCAAATACCAGCGGTGGTGCCACAGTCCTCCTCAAGGATGATCAAATCCTGAGCCACATCGACGAGCCGCCTGGTAAGGTAGCCACTGTCCGCAGTCCTGAGCGCGGTGTCCGCCAGCCCCTTCCTGGCTCCATGGGTAGAGATGAAGTACTCCAGCGCTGTTAAGCCCTCACGAAAGCTTGAACGAATGGGGAAATCAATGATCTTCCCCGATGGGTCGGTTATCAGGCCCCGCATGCCCGCCATCTGCCGTATCTGGGCAATATTCCCCTTAGCACCTGAGGTTGCCATGAGGTATATAGAGCCGTAGCGGTCCAGCGACTCGGCGATGGCATCGGTTACCTTATTCGTGGCCTCCGACCAGAGCTCGACCGTGCTGGCATAGCGCTCATCATCAGTGATCAGCCCTCTCTGGAACTGTTTATCCACCTCGGCCACCCTCTTCTCCACCTCATCCAGGAGCTTCTTCTTGCCCGCCGGTGCTTCTATGTCATTCATGGCGATGGTGCTCCCCGACTTGGTGGCATAGCGAAACCCCAGGCTTTTAACACTGTCGGCCACCTCAGCCGCCCCTTCATCACCCACGCGCTTATAGCAATCAGCAACCAGCTGCTTGAGCGACTGCTTATCCATCGCCTCATTGATGAAGCCAAACTCCCCGGGGAGCACCTCATTGAAGATGATGCGACCGACGCTGGTTTTCAGGCGCTCTCCACCCGTATCCATGACCTCGATCTCTGCATTCAGGTGGATGATCCCCAGTTCATAGGCCAGCTTCGCCTCCTCAAAGCTGCTGAAGACCATACCCTCCCCCTTAGAACCGGGCTTGATCATGGTAAGGTAGAAGCATCCTAGAACAATATCCAAGGTGGGCGCGATTACCGGCTCCCCTGAGCTGGGTAGTAGCATATTATGGGTTGCAAGCATTACCTCTCTGGCCTCTATAACCGCAGCCCTGGATAGGGGCACATGAACCGCCATCTGATCACCATCGAAGTCAGCATTGAAGGCGGAACAGACCAGGGGGTGAAGCTGAATGGCACTGCCATTTATCAAGACTGGCTCGAAGGCCTGAATGCCCAGGCGATGCAGGGTAGGGGCCCGATTTAAGAGGACCGCCCTATCCTTGACTACCACATTTAACGCATCCCACACTTCCGCCCGCTCCCTTTCCACCAGCCGTTTGGCGCTTTTGATATTATGTGCATATCCCTGGAGGATCAGGTGATGCATCACAAAGGGCTTGAACAGCTCCAGGGCCATCCTCTTGGGCAGACCACACTGGTGGAGCTTCAGCTCCGGGCCAACTATAATCACCGAACGCCCGCTGTAGTCCACCCTCTTGCCCAGCAGGTTCTGTCGGAACCTCCCCTGTTTCCCCCGAAGCATATCCGATAGCGACTTCAACTTGTGATTACCGGAACTGGTAACCGCCCGACCCCTCCGGCCGTTATCGATAAGGGAGTCCACCGCCTCCTGCAGCATTCGCTTCTCGTTACGTACTATTATCTCAGGAGCACCCAGATCCAGGAGCCTCCGCAGCCTGTTGTTACGATTGATCACCCGCCTATAAAGGTCATTGAGGTCCGATGTGGCAAACCTCCCCCCATCCAGCTGAACCATGGGGCGAAGGTCTGGCGGGAGCACCGGTAGCACGGTTAATATCATCCACTCCGGCTTATTCCCGCTCCTCCTCAGAGCCTCCACCACTTTAATCCTTTTATTAGCCTTCTTCCTTCGCTGTCCGGTGCTGGAGCGGATCTCTTGGTAGAGCTTATCGCGAAGCTCAGCTAAATCTAGGTTAGTGAGGATATCCAGTATAGCCTCGGCCCCCATGCCTGCCCTGAACACATCGGGATACCTATCCTTGAGCTCGCGATACCTATTCTCAGCAAGCACCATCACCGGGTGAAGCTCCCTCAACTCATCGATTCTGGCATTAAGCTCCTCCCACAGGTGCTGCCCCCCCTCCTCCACAAGTTTCTCTTCCGCAGTCACCATGCTGGACTCAAGCCTGGCGATCTCCTCGTACGTCCGCTCTATCGCCTCCTCCCGCGCCTTATAATCCACATGGGTAATGATATGCTGGGCAAAGTATAGCACCCGCTCCAGGTTCCGCGGTGAAATGTCCAACAGGAGGCCCAGGTTGCTCGGGGTCCCCTTCACAAACCAGATGTGGCTAACCGGAGCGGCTAGCTCGATGTGCCCCATCCGCTCCCGGCGCACCTTTGCGCGGGCTACCTCGACGCCACACTTATCGCAGACGATACCCCGGTATCGCACCTTCTTGTACTTACCACAGTAGCACTCAAAATCCTTTGTCGGCCCGAAGATACGCTCACAGAAAAGCCCATCCCGCTCCGGCTTCAGGGTGCGATAGTTGACCGTCTCCGGCTTGGTCACCTCTCCCCACGACCAACTCCTAATCTGCTCCGGCGAAGCCAGTGATATCCGTACTGCACTAAAATCATTAACCTCAAGCACTGCTATCTCCCTTCCGATCCAGGTACCTGCCACCCGGGAATTTCTCCCCCCAAATCCTCGACCAGGGCTACACTCTCCTCCTCCTCATTTAAGACCTCCACCGCAAGCCCCAAGCTCTGCAGTTCCTTGACCAAAACCTTGAAGGATTCGGGTACCCCCGTCTCCCAAATAGCCTCTCCCTTGATGATGGACTCGTAGGTCCTGGCGCGTCCTGCCACATCATCTGACTTGACCGTCAGTAGTTCCTGAAGCACATGAGCAGCACCATAGGCCTCCAGCGCCCAAACCTCCATCTCACCAAAGCGTTGTCCGCCGAACTGGGCCTTGCCGCCCAGCGGCTGCTGGGTAATTAGGGAGTAGGAACCCGTGGAGCGGGCGTGGGCCTTGTCCTCGACCAGGTGGCTTAGCTTCATCATGTAAATATAGCCGACGGTCACCGGCTGATCAAAGGGCTCCCCGGTACGACCATCGTAAAGTATTGTCTTCCCCCCAGTGGGCAGAGGAAGCCCCTTCTCCCGGGAAGCCTGCTCCGCCGCTGCTATCACCTCCTTGTTACCGAGCCCCTCACCGCTGACCCCAATATCCTCCAGCCACAACCTTAGGCAGGTCCGTTTCGCCTCCCCCCGATATTTATCGCTGAATACCCGCGAGCCATCGTAGCCCCGCTGCTCGACCCACGCTTTTGCCTGCTCCAGATCGAAAGGGTTCCTCTCCTCTGGATCTAGGTTAATCGCCCCGGCGCGCTGGGCTATCCACGCCTGAGCCAAGGCATCCTCAATGGCCTCGGTACTAGCACCATCGAATACCGGAGAGAGCACCCTGAACCCGAGGGTATGCGCCGCCCATCCCAGATGGGTCTCAAGCACCTGTCCAAGGTTCATCCTCGAGGGGACACCGATAGGATTGAGAATAAACTCCACCGGTCTCCCATCCGGCAGGAAGGGCATGTCCTCCGGCGGCAATATGCGAGCTATCACCCCCTTGTTGCCATGTCGCCCCGACATCTTGTCCCCTTCAGATACCTTCCTCCACTGCGCTACCCATACCCGCACCAGTTTATTTATCCCCGGTGAAAGATCCTTCATATCATTTGGAGATTCACGAGAGAATACCTTGACATCGATAACCTTACCCCATTCCCCATGAGGAACCCTGAGCGAGGAGTCCTTTACATCCCTTGCTTTATCCCCGAAGATGGCGCGCAGCAGCTTCTCCTCCGCGCTGAGCTCCGTTTCCCCCTTAGGGGTGATCTTCCCCACCAGGATATCCCCAGGCTTCACCTCAGCGCCGACCCTCACAATACCGTCCTCATCAAGATTCCTGAGGCTCTCCTCGCCAACATTGGGTATATCCCTGGTGACCTCCTCCTTCCCCAACTTGGTATCCCGGGACTCGATCTCATGCTTCTCTATGTGGATCGAGGTGTACTTTTCCTCCCGAACCAGGCTCTCGCTTATGACCATAGCATCCTCGAAGTTATAGCCCTCCCAACTCATGAAGGCACAGAGAACACTCTGCCCCAGGGCGAGCTCACCGTGATCTGTAGAGGAGCTATCTGCCAGTATCTCGCCCTTACTTACCCTCTCCCCCTTTACTACCAGGGGGTGCTGGTTTATGCAGGTGCCCTGATTTGAGCGGGCGAATTTTATCAGGGGATAGCTATGCTCCCTTCCATCCTCACCCTGAATTACAATCTCCCCCGCGGTGACCGAGGTCACCTTACCATCGTGCTCGGCAATGGTCACCTGTCCACTACCACAAGCAGCCTGCGCCTCCATTCCGGTGCCAATGAGCGGTGACTCGGGGCAGATCAGTGGCACTGCCTGACGCTGCATGTTCGAACCCATAAGGGCGCGGTTGGCATCATCGTGCTCCAGGAAGGGTATCAGGCTGGTGGAAACGCTGACGATCTGCTTCGGCGAGACATCCATATATTCCACCTGCTCCGGCGTCTCTTCATAAAACCTGCTCCCCTTCCTAACCTCGATCCTCTCACTTACGAACTGACCGTTTTTGTCTAAAATTTCATTAGCCTGGGCGATAGCATATTGCTCCTCCTCATCCGCAGTGAAATATTTAACATCATCCGCATCACTTGAGACAAAGGGCACCACCCTCACTTTCTGAACAGCGAGCTCGGCAAGCCTCCCTGCGATCTCCGCAGTTACCTTAGCACCCCGCTCAACCACGGAATGCCCCTTATCATCAAGAACCTCCTCAGACACCACCCGCCCCTCTAGATCCGGGGAGTTGCTCTCCAGCTCCCTCATCACCCTTCGGTAGGGGGTCTCGATGAGCCCATACTCGTTGACGATGCTATAGGTGGCCAGCGATCCAATGAGGCCAATATTAGGCCCCTCAGGGGTCTCTATAGGGCAGATCCTGCCGTAGTGGGAATGATGAACATCCCTCACTTCGAAGCCAGCGCGCTCCCGCGACAGACCCCCGGGTCCCAGCGCAGAAACACGGCGCTTATGGGTGAGCTCTGCGAGGGGGTTGGTTTGATCCATAAACTGGGATAGCTGGGAGGCCCCGAAGAACTCCCGTATCGCTGCAACCACCGGGCGCACATTGATCAGCGCACTGGGGGTCACCGATTCGAGGTCGATAATGCTCATCCGCTCCTTTATTACCCTCTCCATGCGAAGTAGCCCCAGACGGAACTGGTTCCGGATCAACTCCTCCACGGTCCTAACACGCCGGTTTCCCAGATGGTCTATATCGTCGGGAGGATCGATTCCCTTGCTCACCATGATTATGTGCCTCACAATCTCCACCATGTCCTCCCTGGTAAGCACCTGCTGGTTCAGGGGAAGGTCAAGCCCGAGCCTCTTGTTCAGCTTGTAGCGACCCACCTTGCCAAGGTTATAGCGTCGGTAATTGAATAGTAGGTTATCGATCAGGCTTTGGGCGTTTTCCAAAGACGGGGGGTCACCCGGCCTGAGGCGTCGATAAAGCTCAATAAGAGCCTCCTCCCTGCTCCTCACCAATGGGTCGCGTTCCATGGTTGCCTGGATAAAGAGGTGGCCGTCATCCACATCCTTAAACAGCGCAAGGATGTCCTCATCGCTGCTATATCCCATGGCGCGTAGCATTGTGGTAATGGGGATCTTTCGTTTCCCATCGACCTTTACCGAGATTACGTCCTTGCTGCTGGTCTCGAACTCCAGCCAGGCACCGCGCTCCGGAATAAGCTTGGCAAAGCAAAGCTGGCGACCGGTGGTAACATCCTGCTCCAGTGTGAAAGAAACCCCGGGCGAGCGGATAAGCTGGCTTACCACCACCCTCTCTGCCCCGTTAATGACAAAGGTTCCCTTTGGCGTCATCAAGGGGAAATCGCACATGTAAATGTCCTGCTCCTTGATCTCCCCGCTATCCTTGATCACCAGTTGCACCCTGACCTGTAAGGGGGCAGCGTAGGTTATGTCGCGCTCTCGGCATTCAGCCTCCGATCGTTTGGGGGGAGCGGCGTCTCGCATGTAGCCCCAGAAAGAATCATCATCTTCAAAGAAGGGCATATCCGCCTCGTTTTCCTTACCAAACCCGTAGCTGACGAAACGCAGATCGTATCGGGAGCCGGTGAAGTCATGTATAGGGGAGATTTCATCGAAAAGCGACTGCAGTCCGCCCTTCACCTCGGGGTTTTCCCTGTCAGGCCGCTTATCGCAAAACCTTCGGTAGGACTCTAGCTGAATCTGGATTAGATTGGGCAGCTCTATGACATGGGAGGTCCTGGAATAGGATTTCCGGGGCACCGCTTTTGAGGAAAGGGGAACGGTAGTAATCACAATAAGCCTCCTTAAAATGAGACAAAATTCTCCACAAATAACATAGATGAACGGAAGTTAAAGATGTTGAGGAAATAAATAAGAAATAGAGGTATCCATTAGGCAAAAGATAATGATACTATAATATACAAAATATGTCAATATATTTTTCGACACAATTATAATTTCGGGGCAAATGGACAAGTGTTTTTTATTCCATAGTGATGGGTCTGCTGCCCTCTCACTGATTTTTACGATGCTATCCATCCTGATATCTCATCCATGAATCTTTCCCTTGAAGAGGGAGATAAGCGGTGCGGGCGGCAAGATGGTCATCGCAAAGGTCATGGTCTAACATCTCCAGGGGGTTGCCAGAGCGGAAGAGATCCCCTTCGCACCCCTCTCCTTTGAAGGCTAAAGCAACTGGCAGGGAGAGGTATCCTCGAGGCGGCATAGCCCTTTGGTCAGGCTAAGGGGAGCGTCGTTAGCAACTATGGAGGGATGGTGGCGTTCTATCGCCTCGATAATCTGACCATCGCTCGAAAGAAAACCGAACCCATCGAGGTGAAGCCCCGCAACAAGCGCCACGCAGGCGGTCGGCTTTTTCTCCCCGTAGGTGAGGTCAGGGCCGATGAAGTTAGCCCTTACCGAGGCTTAAGGAATCGGTTGCGATCCCCTCTCGCTTCATTATCTCCCGTGCCACAACCACGCCCGAGGCCGATGCCTGGACCAGGCCGCGGGTAACCCCGGCACCATCGCCGGCGGCAAATAGGTTAGCTATCTCGCTCTCCAGGCTCTGGCTAAGGGCAAGCCGCGATGAATAGAACTTGACCTCGATCCCGTAGAGCAGGGTATGGCGAGATGCCACGCCGGGTGCAAGCCGGTCCATGGCGTCCAGCATCTCGATAATGCCCTTCAGGTGGCGATAGGGAAGGGCAAAGCTCAGGTCGCCTGGAGTGGCGCTCTTAAGGGTAGGCTGTATGATGCCCCTTTCGATGCGCTCCGGGGTGGAGCGCCGCCCCTCCATAAGGTCGCCAAAGCGCTGCACTATCACGCCCCCACTCAGGATGTTTGCCAGGTGAGCCAGGTGACGACCATAGGCAATGGGATCACGGAAGGGCTCGGTGAAGGTGGTGCTCACCAGGAGGGCAAAGTTGGTGTTTTTTGTCTTGCGTTCCGCGTAGCTATGCCCGTTCACCGTGGTCACCGGGTCACTGCCCCCTGTGGACTCCATGGTCACCTCACCTGCCGGGCACATGCAGAAGGTTCTGACCCGGTCATCGAAGGCTTTAGAATAATACTCCAGCTTGCACTCGTACAGGGCGTCGGTTAACTCGCTTAGAACCGCTTCAGGCACCTCCACCCTGACCCCCACATCGACGGGGTTAATCTGAAGGGTGAGCCCCAGGCGCTCGGCCTCACGCACCAGCCAATCAGCCCCCTCCCTTCCCGGGGCGATGAGCAGATAGCGACACTCGAACCTCTGTCCATTCTCAGTCTCTATCCCCTTGACCCTTCCATTATCGGTGAGGACAGTGCGGGCCACTGTGTTCAATTCTACCTCGACCCTGCGGGATAGAAAGTCGCGCATCTCACATAGCACGGAACGAGAGCGCTCCGTGCCCAAGTGGCGTACTGTCATCGGGATAAGGCGCAGGTCGGCCAATGCTGCTCTGCGCCCCAGCTCCTCAATCTCATCCCCGTCGCCATAGACCCGGTCCGAACCGCCAAACTGGAGATAGATGCTATCGACGTACTGCACAAGCTCCCGGGTCTTATCCAGCCCGATGTAATCCACGAGCCTACCACCTACCTCAGCGGAGAGGGTGAGCTTTCCATCGCTGAAGGCGCCGGCGCCACCAAGTCCACTCACCAGGTCGCATGGGGTACATGGCGGACAGCTAATCCCTTTTTCCATAAAGGGACAGACGCGAGAATCGATGTCCTTGCCCTTCTCCACGAGCAGGACGCTCAGGTCCGATGCTTTACAGAGTTCCAGAGCGGCAAATATGCCCGCTGGCCCTCCGCCCACGATAACCACATCGTATTTATCCGGCAACTGTCTCTCCTTGCCTATTCTAACTGAGGCTTAATTAGGTTGTCAAAGGGACCTGCCCATCCAGCACATTGATGATGCAAGGCAGTTCACCCGATTTTCCCCGCCATTGCGACGACCCCTGTCGCTCCGACAATCTAAGTATTTTACAACTCGCCCGGCCCATGATGTTTTATTTGGAACACACCCCCTTACAGCTCCCGTATTGTGAAACCATCCACCAATCCCCAATCAATAATTGCCAATTACCATTAACCCTCACCCACCAAGCCGTCTCAGTATGTCCCAGAAGGCCCCTCGATAGCCATCCCGAATGGCA
>DAOUEU010000031.1:0-18191 GCA_034430255.1 Dehalococcoidia bacterium
TGTGGGCCCTGGTAGAATGCCCTACTCCGGCACCTAAGGCTAGATCTCAGAGGGATTCGGTAACCGGTATTTCTGACGCAACGATATCCGTTCGGTAACAGTTTATCTTGACGCAACACGTAGGGGAGTGCACATCAGATACTCTCATTGTGGTGTGCACCACACTACCTTGAGGGATTGACAGAAAGTGCTCCGCCGATTACATAGGGCTTTGTGGGAATAGTTAGCTTTTGTGATGATAATATATGTTGACAGGCTTTATACACTGTGATATAAACCAAACGGAGAATCCTTAACGAAACATATCCTCGTAGGGGTTTACCTATCTCTATACGTAATCTGATGGGCAAGAGTGAAAGTACCTAAAAAGGGGGAAGCTATGACTAAAAAGTGTGTCTTCTCTTTTTCCCGCAAGTTCACACCGCTACTTATTCTACTGTGCGTGCTGTCTCTGCTGCTTCCGGCCTCGGTTGCCACGGCCGATGATGTAGTAACCTTCAACGACCCGAACCTTGAAGCTATCATTCGTTTTTTAATAGATAAGCCTACGGGAGACATTTACGAATCTGACCTTGAAGTGATTATTACCCTTCCGGCCCAAGTAAGTGGCATTACCGATCTCACAGGACTGGAGCACTGCATTAACCTGGAGAAGCTCAACATTGCCTTGAACCAGATAAGCGACATCTCGCCTCTGTCTAACCTGACCAGCCTGACATGGCTCTGGGCTTCGGTGAACCAGATAACTGAAATCTCGCCTCTCGCTAACCTCACCGGCCTGGAGCATATCGAGCTTTATAATAACAGCATAAGCGATATCTCGGCTCTATCTAATCTCACCAACCTGAATTGGCTCTGGCTTCACTCGAACCAGATAAGCGACCTCTCACCACTCGTGGCGAACGAAGGAATTTCAGGGGGAGACTGGGTTACCGTCTGTCGCAATCCATTAAGTGCGGATTCCGTCAACATATACATACCTGAGCTTCAGGAGAGAGGTGTGTACATATCATGCCCCGGTGGCGAAGAAGGCGGTTGTTTCATCGCTACAGCAGCCTACGGCACATCGACCGCTGAGGAACTCAATACCCTCAGGGCCTTCAGGGATGAAGTGCTGCTGGAAAGCGTAGTGGGCTCTCAGCTTGTGGAATGGTACTACCAGACCAGCCCTCCGGTGGCGGACTTCATATCGGAGCATGAGGTCTTAAGGACTTTGGTCAGGGAGCTCCTGGTTGACCCCGTTGCCCGGTTAGTCGAAGTAACGGAGGCTATTTGGGGGGAATAAGGCAGCTTCTCCTTGAGCGTCCTGCATGAAACATATCCTCGCAGGTGGTTTCCTGGCTTAGTCCCTGAGCACAAAACCAATAACCAAAGGAGGGAGTCATGACTAGAAAGAGTTGCTTCAGTTTTATGAATAGATTGACTCTAGCAATTGTTCTGGTAAGCTTGTTGGCGATGCTAATTCCCGCCTCGGTCACAGTGGCAGACGACGAGGTATACTTCCCCGACTCTGTTCTTCGGGAAGCGATAAGGGACGCAATCGGCGGAGGAGACATCACCCAGGCCGAACTTGACCTACTTACCAGCTTTTCGTACGGGAGTGCTATCCTTCCTGACATCACCGAGCTGACCGGAATGGAGCACTGTACCAGCCTGACCACGCTCGGTCTCCAGGAGAACCATATAAGCGACATCTCCGCGCTATCAAGCATCACCGGCCTTACTTCGCTGTCGCTTCAGAACTACCCGTGGAGTGGGAATAACGAGATAAGCGACATCTCTCCTCTATCAAGCCTCACCAGCCTGACATACCTCCGTTTAGATTACAACATGATAGGTAACATCTCTGCTCTCTCAAGCCTCACCAGCCTGACTACGCTCGGCCTCGAGGGGAACGAGATAAGCGACATCTCTGCGCTATCAGGCCTCACCAGCCTGGATATTCTTTGCCTTATACTGAACGAGATAAGTGACATCTCTCCTCTCTCAAGCCTCACCAGCCTGGTGCATCTGGAACTTAGTGGCAACCATATAAGCGACTTTACGCCGTTACTCAGCCTCGTCAACTTGTCCACGCTTTATATTGGTGCGAACCATATCACCGATATCCCTGCGCTATCAAGCCTCACCAGCCTGAACGATCTCGACCTAAGCATCAATGAGATAAGCGATATCTCTCCTCTCTCAAGCCTCACCAGCCTGAATAAACTCGACCTAAGTATCAACCAGATAAGCAATATCTCTGCGCTATCAAGCCTCTCCAGCCTGAATAGTCTCGGCCTAATCTTCAACCAGATAAGCAATATCTCTGCGCTATCAAGCCTCACCAGCCTGAATATTCTACACCTAACATCCAACCAGATAAGCGACATTTCACCACTCGTAGCGAACACAGGACTTTCAGAGGGGGATGAGGTTTACCTTGTGGGCAATCCATTAAGTGCGGATTCCATCAACATATACATACCTGAACTTGAGGGGAGAGGTGTGTACGTGTCGTACTATAGTGGTGAAGGCTGCTTCATCGCCACCGCAGCCTATGGCACATCGACAGCTCTAGAAATCGACACTCTTAGGGCCTTCAGGGATGAAGTACTGCTAGAAAGCACAGTGGGCTCTCAACTTGTGGAGTGGTATTACCAGACCAGCCCTCCGGTGGCTGACTTCATAGCGGAGCATGAGCCATTAAGGACTTTGGTGAGGGAGTTCCTGGTTGACCCCATTGCTTGGTTAGTCGATGCAACAGAGGCTATTTGGGGAAAATAATTGAGGGGGCACAATAGCTCGTCCTAAGATGACCCCTAGCCAGACCGGAGTAGGCATGATTTGCCAGTGGGAGTGGAGAACCTTGGCGGCGAAGTATTTTCTAGGCTCGAGAAAGACCCGACGAGCATAGTGTGCTTGACAAAACGCCTTTCTTGTGATAGATTTTACACAGACTGTCGTGCCAGCACCGGCCGGCGGCTGGAAATAGCCACAATCATACAACGGGAAGACGAGGGTTCACACCAACAGAATATTGGGATAGGAGGTGTGGACTTATCGTTTGCCTCAAGAGAAGGACCTTCGTTCAAGGGGGGAGAACCCTGGCTGCGGAGGTTTTTTTATTAGAATCCACGCCAAACCAGTGCGCGATTCCAGCAAAATAAATTGAAAACGGAGGGTGAAATGAGAATGTGCCATAAGTTGCTCATGGCGATTATCCTCATTAGCTTGCTGGCAATGGTACTTCCCGCTTCGGTTGCCGTGGCTCAGGATCCAGTCGATATACCAGACGCTAATCTGGAATCAGCTATTCGTGATGAGCTAAACAAGCCTTCTGGAGATATTTACGAGTCTGACCTTGCAACGCTTACCAGCCTTCACGCCACTGGAAGGGATATTATTAACCTCACAGGATTGGAGTACTGCACTAATCTCGTTACACTTTGGCTTCCGGTAAACCAGATAAATAGCACCGTGCCATTATCCAACCTCACCAACTTGCTCAACCTTTATCTAAGTTTCAACGAGATAAGCGATGTCTCTGCGCTATCAAGCCTCACCAGCCTGACTATTCTTGATCTCCGTTACAACGAGATAAGCAACGTCTCTGCACTATCAAGCCTCACAAGCCTGACTGAGCTCTACCTAAGCAACAACCAGATAAGCGACGTCTCTGTGCTATCAAGCCTCACCAGCCTGACTAACCTCTACCTAAGTAGCAACCAGATAAGCGACATCTCTGCGCTATCAAGCCTCATCAGCCTGACTGACTTCTACCTAGGTAACAACACGATAAGCGACATCTCTGCGCTATCAATCCTCTTCAGCCTAGATAGGCTCTATCTCTATGAAAACCAGATAAGCGATGTCTCACCACTCGTGGCGAACGCAGGACTTGCATGGGGAGACTGGGTCAACCTCCTTCACAATCCATTAAGTGCAGATTCCATCGAAATATACATACCTGAACTTCGGGATAGAGGTGTGACTGTGTTGTACGATCGTGGCGAAGGCTGCTTCATCGCCACCGCAGCCTACGGCACATCGACAGCTCTAGAAATCGACACTCTCAGGGCATTCAGAGATGAAGTGCTGCTACAAAATAGCCTTGGCTCCAAACTTGTGAAGTTATACTACCAAAAAAGCCCTCCGGTAGCGGACCTCATATCGGAAAACAGCCTTTTAAGGACTATTGTGAGGGAGCTCTTGGTTGAGCCCGTTGTTTGGGTAGTCGAAGTCACGGGGACCCTCTGGCGAGATTAGGGAAGCTTCGCCCCAACGGTGGCTTATAAAACCTCAAGCTAGCAGGTCACTTTGGGACTGCTAGCTTCTTTTTAGTGCTATAATAGCCTAAAGAGCCCACACAGGCGGATTTGGGGGGTAGATAATGAAAATCAAGGAGATTGCCGTAATATTGCCTCTGGGCATACTGCTTGTAATAGCCTGCACATGTTCATCCACAGAGCCAGAGCCAACGCCAACGCCAACACCAGAGCCGGCATCCGATCTCCAAATCCTCACCGAAAACCTGAACTGCTATGAGGTAACGGCAGGGCCTTATTCTTGGCGCTGCGAGCTAACGGGCACCGTCAAGAATATGGGAGATGAAGATGCCGAGATGATAGCAGTTAGGGCCGAGTTCTTTGATACTTACGGCGAAAAGCTCAGTTATATCTCAGACGTAGTAGGCGATTTACACGCAGGAGAATGGGTCAACTACGATATTGTGTACACTGGGGCACAACGTCCGGTCACCTACGAGGTGTGGGCATCCGGGACAGAACCGGGAGGATTCTGCTTCATCGCCACCGCAGCCTACGGCACATCGACAGCCTGGGAAATCGATACTCTCAGAGCTTTCAGAGACAAAGTGCTGCTACAAAACAGCCTCGGATCCCAGTCGGTGGCTTTCTATTATGAGGTTAGCCCGCCGGCGGCGACCTTCATATCGGAGCATGAGCCGTTAAGGACTTTAGTCAGGGACCTCTTGGTCGACCCCGTTGTTTGGGTTGTCGAAGCCACGGGGACTATCTGGCAAGATTAGGGGCGGCTTACAGCACTTCAGGCTATCACGGAAGCTAAGAGGTCGAGTATACCTCTGTTCTAAATAGCGGCACTATCCCGGCCTTCTAGTCCCCGATACTGCTATACTATCTAATACGCTCGTCACCATAGTACCTCAGATGGCTAATCACCAGGATAATGCCGGTATAGCCCAGTTTCCTTTAGATTGCCCTAGCGCCTGGTGGTAATAACCCCACTAACGCTTTACTTTTCGACCGGCCGCTGCCAGGGGCGCTACACCCAGCCAGAGAGCAATGGTTATCAACATGGCCATAGGATAGCCTATTGTCTCTACCCCGAAGTCTGGGGCGATAACCCCCCAGAGAAGCATGACAAATAGAGAGCTCAAGAAGAAACCGGGTATAGCTGCCAGTATGGTAAAGTATCCCATCATATAGTCCCTCCTTTAAATTTATCCGCAATTTCTAGAGAAGTCTAATATTCGCTTTGAGGAATGTCAATAGTATGGTGCGCGGTATCAAGGACATGCCGTGAGATAAGTGCCTCACCCTGGGAGGATTGCGCCAAAACAAAGAGTATAATCCACTCGGGTCCTTGCATGCGTTGTTCCATCCTACCCTTTGATGTAATATAAACCTGGATACCGGCCGGCCTGCATTTACATAAAGGAGTAGCGGCGAGCCCCATAGGCCTTTGGGCACTCTCTTTTGAGGTTGTTCATGATTTCACACTTTAGGATATCGGGCCCAACGACAGGTTATAATGAGAAACCCCATTTCGCCTATTTTACCGGAGGAGAGACTTGGCTCCACTAAAGTACCTTTTCCAGCCACTTAAAATCGGAGCCATGGAGGTGAAGAACAGGATCGTTATGCCCGGTATGGAGCCGGGCTTCGGGATAGATGATGACGGCCGCATACAGCCCCAGCATACCGAATTCATTCTGGAGAGAGCGCGGGGTGAGCCTGGGATGATAATAAGCGGCGCTATGCCGGTGCACCCTTCCGGTGCGGCCGACCCAGCTACTATCAGGATGGTGCACCTGTGGCAGGACAATGTATGGCCCGGCCTGCAGGAGATGGTCAGGTCGGTACACAGATATGAGGTCAAATTCGGGGCACAGCTAAACCACGCTGGCCTGAACCGCCTTCCTAAAGACAGTGTCTGTGCGTCAGTGGTTCCGCAACTGGCGGACATGGGTATGCCAGTACATGAGGCAACCCTGGAGGAACTGAAGGAGCTCGTGGAGGCTTTTGGTGAAGCTGCGAAGCGATGCGTGGAAGTCGGTTTCGATTTCATTGAGATTCACGGCGCACATTCATACCTGATAAATGAATTTCTCACCCCGCACTACAACACAAGAACCGATGAATACGGGGGGAGCTTCGAAAACAGGATAAGGTTCCTGCTCGATATACTACGTGAGGTGCGCAGCAGGGTTGGAGACGGGATACCCATAGGCGTACGACTGCCGGGAGATGATTTCATAGCCGAGGGAGGGTGGAATGTAGACAATCTTTGCCGCCTGGCTCCCATCCTAGAAAGAGAGGGCGTCAGCTACCTAAATGTGAGCCAGGCCGGCGCAGCCTATGGCAGCCTGCATGTCAATATTGCGCCCATATACGAGAAGCAGGGTGCCTTCACCCACTTTGCCTCTGAAGTTAAAAAGCATGTCTCCATTCCGGTGGCAACGGTGGGCAGAATAAAGAGTCCAGTGATGGCCGATGCGCTGGTAAAAGATGGCAAGGCAGACCTGGTGGCCATGGGCCGGGCCCTCATGGCCGATGCGGATATGGTGGCAAAGGCAAGAAGGGGAGATATCTCTGACATACGTTTCTGCCTGGCAGAGTGCCTGGGCTGCATTGAGGGGATTCTCAGGTACGGAGAGGCTTCCTGTGCGGTTAATCCCAGAGTAGGCCGGGAGTATCTTTTAAATGATATCGAGGGGGAGAAGAAGGATGCGTCAAAGAAGATCCTGGTTGCTGGTGCTGGCTGCGCCGGTCTGGAGGCTGCCAGGCGGGCTGCTTTTGCCGGGCACGGGGTACTGCTGTGCGAGCGCAGAGGCTGGATTGGTGGTCAACTACGACTGGCAGCCTGCATACCGGAAAGGGAGGAAATAGCAGATATCATCCCCTGGTATGAGCGGCAGCTTAACAAGCTACATGTGGAGATCAGACTGAACACAGCGGTTGACGAGGGGTTGCTGGAGAAGTTCAATCCCGATGCACTCATAGTGGCAACAGGCAGTGTCCCTGAGGTGCCACTGGGCTATTTGGATGGTCTGAGCAACGTTGAGGACATCGAGCTCATAATGGTGGATGAACTTATAGAGGAGCAGAAACTAACAGGGGAGACCGTTCTCGTTATTGGGGGGAATCAGATCGGCCTGCAGGTGGCGGACTATCTGGCAGAAAGGGGCAAGTCCGTTTATCTAATAGAGAAGGGGCCAAAGTGGGCAGTCGAAATGGCTCGCGCCGATCGACGCTACCTAATCGGCAGGCTGACAGATAGGGGGGTGGTGAGGCATCGAGGGGTCGAGAGGATAGAAATCCAGCCGGTTGATGATGTATGGATGAGCGGTGCCACGGGAAGAGAGCATCTTCCCGCAATTGAGACCATCGTCCTTGCCAGTCAAAGGAGACCGAACACCTCTCTGGCGGAGGTTGCAGAGAAGAAGGGCATCGAAACTCACATCGTGGGGGACACAGCCGGCGTCTCGGGGGAAGGACAGGGGACTATTATGGCAGCTATTGCCGGCGGATACGATGTGGGTCGGTCGGTGTAGAGGAAAGGGGCAGATTTTGGGCCGGGATCGGGGTCTGAGCATAACTCACGGTTCATGTCTATCAGGTCATTTACACGGACGGGGATGACATGCTTGCCGTTGTGGAGCGGAAGACCCTGGATAACCTCCTCGCCGATTTCGGAATGATGCAGGTTCTCCCCCAGAGGCTCGTCGAGCTCGCTACCCACGAGAACCATGCCCTGGTAATCGAGTCCCCTATGCCGACCTCCCAAGTAGATAAGCCCTCGAGGCTTCTGATCATGAATATAATTTCATAAATTTAAGAATGTGTAATGCGTATCATTTATATTTATAATCACTTAAAACTTATGGCAGCGTATCTCTTGCTCTTCGTCGATCTATCTCTTTCCCACGCATATCAGTTCTATCAGTACTCCGTGTACAGATCTGGGGTGGATAAAAATATATGAAGCCCCCGAAGGCCCCAGCGAAACGGGTTCTTCGGGCACAAGCCTTACCCCCCTTTGCCTTAGCCTGGTGACCATCTCATCCATGTCCCTTACCCTGAACGCAATATGGTGTATACCTTCGCCCCTACTTCGGAGGAACTTTGCGATCACAGCATCAGGGGCCACGGATGAGACAATGTGAAACATCGTATCGCCTATATGGGCGCACCTTACCGACATACTATCCGCTGGCACTGTCCAACTATCTTTGAACTCCAGTCCAAAAAGATCCTCAAACAACGCGACAACCTCATCCTGATTCTCAACCGCCAGAACCACTTCTTCCACGTTCTCTATCATTCCAGCCATTCTTAACCCCCTCCTTTTTTTATATATCCGCTCTTACTCACCAGTCGGTATTATAAGCCTGGCATAGTAACTCTGAGACAGGTACACCGCAGCTAGGGGATTATGTCCTGTCACCCGGTCCTTTACCGCCAGCACAGTCATCGGTGCCCTACAGTACCTCATGAATAGGGTATCGTGACCTACGCACAGGCACATGAGTATTGCTAAATCAACCTCTTCGGAGTTCAGGACTTCCGCCTGTGTTATGGGGTTGCACATGGACTCAAAGCGCTGGGGCCCGGGGATTTTCTCCTCCGGCTTGATGTCTATCCTCTCCTTGGGAATGGCTCCTACCTTGCAACACACCGATATCACCTCGAAGCCCTTGGCCTCAAATATCCCGGCCACCATCCGCGCTTCAGCGACCACGCCCACGCAGAAGGCGAGTCCCAGCCTCTTAAAGGAATTCTTTTGAGCAAATTGTATGGTCTCCTCTATGCGAGGTATCCTGGTCACTAACCCGCTGGGGGTTTTCTCGTAGCACTCGAACTCCTGCACTGAGGCCAGACGGGCGAACTCCCTCACATCATCCCTGTCGTACTCGCGCACAGACCTCTCTATGACATCCTGCTTTGATTTGCTAGGGCAAAAGCGCGGTGCCCCCTCAAAGCTCGGCCTCTCGTCTGCTGCGATGTTGGGATAACAAAGCATCCGAGAGCACATTACACATTGCGGCTTGTTATGCATATATCACCTCCTGGTTCGTTTTCCGCTATTCCGAGTCATCTATTAAAATCATGCTGCAACTGAAATGGCCCCGGGGGAAACTGAAATTGGGGCTACACACTCATAACTATTCTATTGGTTTCGCTCCAAATTGAATAGCCCCACTTTTTCAAGGGAAACTAGATAGGATGCTGCCATTTTCACAAAAGACACACCCGGCGGAGGCTAGCAGATATTCAACAGACCGCTAGATTATCTATGCTGCACAGCGAATTACGATAGTGCTATAATAGCACTGGGTAAATTAGGGCAAGAGGCGTAAACATGAGTGATATTTTCGATGAAGCACAGGCACTGGTTCAATGCAAGTCCTGCCCCTGGTATAAGAACTGCGTGCTACCGATACGGGTGACAGAAGAGGACCTGAGAAGGCAAATGGAGTCCTCAATGCCCGGTTCATCAATGCCGGGAACGCCATACGGCATATCTCAACTCCTGTCAAGTATGGCAACAGCGGCCCAAAACTCTCTCCTCGAGGGTTGCCCCGTATTCATCGACAGGCTTCGGTCAAACCCAAAGCTTGCCGATCGAGTAAAGAGGATTATGCTAGAGTGGTCACAGGAGAGCGAAAAGCAAGAATAGGGACAAAGCAGAGAACTTATGAAAGGTTTCCGAACTCCATCCTGGTTTCGAATGAAGGGTTTCCGCAACCAGGCACAGGACAAGGTTCACGCTAAAAAGAGCAGCAGACGCAAGTCGAAGAGAACAAAGACCAAATAGCCGAGCCCCGGACTGTTGTATGTCCATTTAGCAGTTGAGCTAAATCGCAAGAGGAGAGTAATGTGACCACGGCGAGTCAGATCTATCGAGATTTGCAAAAGCATTTAGACGAACTGCCCATCGGTTTCCCGCCGACAGAATCGGGTGTTGAAATTCGCATACTGAAACACCTCTTTACCCCAGAAGAAGCCGAAATTGCACAGTATCTTTCTATCATAGCTGAACCACTAAATGACATTTACCAAAAAGTAGCAAAGAGCGGAATATCTCTCCAAGAACTGGAACAGATACTGGACCGCATGGTCCATAAGGGGACCATTCTAACTAGAAAAAAGGGTGATGAGAAATATTACGGTAATGCCATGCTCGCTGTTGGAATATTCGAACTGCAGGTAGAGCGACTAACCAGGGACTTCATCCAGGACATGCTCCAGTATCTCGATGAGGCATTCGGCAAGGAGGTATATAGGACCAAGATTCCCCAGCTGCGCACCATCCCCATAGAGAAAAGCATTCCCCGTGAGTATCACGTCAGCAGCTATGACAACGTAAGACAAATCGTCGATAGCATCGATGGTCGAATAGCAGTAGCTAACTGCGTTTGCCGCCAGGCTAAGGACCTCATTGGGGAAAGCTGCCGTCACACTGACCTTCGCGAGACATGCCTGATATTTCGTGGTGCGGCCGAGCATCACCTCAACCTAGGCCTTGCCCGTTCCATTACCAAAGGTGAAGCCTTCGATATCTTGAAGAAAGCAGAGGAAGCGGGGTTAGTCCTGCAGCCGGAGAACTCACAGCGTCCGCATTATATCTGCTGCTGCTGCGGCGATTGCTGTGCAATCCTGACCACGGTTAAAAAATTCCCCTGCCCGGCAGAGTTCTATGCAACCAACTACTATTCCGTCGTGGACGCTGATTTATGTAATGGTTGTGAGACCTGTTTGGATATATGCCAGTTAGATGCCCTGGAAATGGTAAATGACGTTGCTACGGTCAACCGCGACCGCTGTATCGGCTGTGGGAACTGTATTGCAAACTGTACATCTAATGCTATCCGTTTACAGAAGAAAGATGAAGAGTTACTGCCTCCGGTAAATACCAAAACCCTGTACATGAATATCATGTCCAGAAAATGAATTACCCCTCGGCAGGCCGATGGGCATCTGTGGCGAGAATTCTCGCACCTTCATCATTCGAATTTGCCTTGAAGCGCCTAAATACGCCTCTTGCCACCCCACCCTGCGATTTATCCCGCCACTAAGCTAAAGGGTATTCTCACTATTTTTTATAAGTAACCCACGTTATAATACCGGGACGGGCGAGGTGCCGCGGGTGCAAAGAACTGATTTGTTGGATGGTATATTCTCCGGGGGCGGCTCACTGGGAATGGCCTATGTCGGTGCCCTCAGGGCAGTTCGAGAGCATGGTTTCTGGTTCGCACGCGTTGTGGGCACGTCAGCGGGCTCCATGGTAGCAGCACTGATAGCAGCAGGCTACAGTGCTGCCGAGCTGGAATGGATTTTCGCTCCGTTAGGATCAACCATCGATAGACCCGACTCGCTGCCGTTCTCGGTAACAGAACCCATCGATCTTTCCACATTCCTCGACTACCCTGAATCCTCGAGCGATATAGACTCTACTATCATGAGAAAGACGTATCTCTGGAGAGCCATCAAGCTGAATGCTGTGGACGAGCTTCTCGATAGGAAACTAACCCGACTTCCAGAACGCAACCAGTTGGTAGATGACATCACGGGTAGAATCATCGCAATATCATTCGGGAGATTGAACCTTTTTCGGAACCGCATCTATAAGGTTATAAACACCGCGTTGCACTTTTACCCGGAGGGAACGCCTGCAATCCGGAGTTTCATGCCCATTACCCTGGAGCAGCTTCGCGAAGATATAGCCGATGTCGCCTGGAGGGCATTTACCGATACGGTCAAAGATTATCGGCTCTTTGTGAACTGGACCTTCGAAGGCGGGTTTTTCGAAGGCCAAGTTATGTATAAGAAGATGAAAGAGCTACTGGAGGCCAAAGTCTGGGAGTCCAGAGGTCTATCGGTACGCCCGGTCCGGTTTAACGATCTACCACTCGAGCTGGGCATCATTTCGGCGAACACCTCCCACCCTGACAAAGCGAAGCGGATGCAGGTCCGCACAAGGCTCAGTGCTGGCAACACTGAAGTGGCACTGGCAGTGCGAGACTCTATGAGTGTTCCCCTGTTCTTTAAGCCCAGGAAGTACACTAGAGGAGGCAATACATTTGAAATAATGGACGGCGGACTAATCTGCAATTTCCCCTTCTGGCTCTTCACCGGAGGTCAGGAGAGATACCTTATGCCCAGCGCGGCTGACGATGCGAGACCAAAGTTAGGTTTCATCCTTGACAAAGAATTAGATGCCCGCCCTGACTGGGGCTGTCCTGAACCAAAGTGGCACGTGCCCGGCTCCAAAGAGGGACGTTCACCGAATAACATTGAAGCCCTTGCTGAAAACCCGGAGTTCGCTTTCCTCTCGTGGGGGGGTCTATTCTCGGGGAGTCCATTCAGCGAGTTCATCGGTATAGAACGTGCGTTGAGGCTGGTTGATGTATCCCTGGCAGCAGAACTGACCTTTACCGAACCCTGGCGCTCAGGTATTAAGAAAACCTATCCCTACCAAGAGGTATATATCCCGTTAAAAGGCTATAACGGACTGGATTTCTCCGTGAACAGAGATGTTAAGACCTGGCGGGGAATGGTTGACCGCGGTTACGAGGCAACGTTAGCCAAACTGATAAGTGCCGGTCTCATCCCAGGTTCAGCTAGGAAGAAGAACCCTTACCGCCCTTAAAGCTAAACCGAAAAGGGGTCAAGGTCACAGGCCGAAGTACGGTAATCACCTGGGTAGACGTTACTTAGCTATATCGGTTCAAGGGGCTAGTAGCAAAGGCACGCGTAGGTGTTTAATTGTAACCAAGAAAACAAGCGCTTAGCATGTATTTCTTGTTGGAGCAGTTAACTATGAGACCAGCCTTTCAACCTCCCCGGAGACCTTCTCTTAAACCACCACACCAGGACAATTGAAACCAGCGCCAGACCGCCGAAAGCGGCCATCCCCTGTACCAGAGTGGTACTGACCGCAACCCTGCTAAGAGCAACAGCGGGCCACAGCATACCTCTCACTACCGGTTTCGAACCGGGATGATTATCGATTAACCGGGCCACCGGCGGGCTGAACCTGTAGTAGGCGGATACTATACCTCTGCCGACGGGGTTGGTCACCAGATAACTATCGCGGAACTGGCGTAAAATATCAACATTGCTGTCCATATAAGAACCGTAGGCAGCGGTAGCAATAAAGCACCAGCCTTCATCGGCTGGGGGTTCAATAACCTTAACCGAGGAGCAGTGACTTATGGTTACACATATCGTACTTTTACCGGTGCAGTTACCTCGAACTACTGCATAATCGCCTTCCTCTATCGATAACAGCTTATCTTCGTCATCCTCATCAAAGTAACACCAAACATCGGTAAAAATATCGCCAAATAATCCACAATCCAGTGTTAGGAAGGCCTCATCGGTAAGGATACCTCTATCTATTTGACCTATTTCCCCGGATACATCAAGAATATTCCCTTCATATTCGGCATCTGCTTGAAACCTATTTTCGTCATAATCTTGACAAAGTCGATCCGCGGTTACGCATATCACGCCCGGTTCACACGTCGGAGTTGGCGTAGGCGTGCTCTCAGCTGCTGGCTCTCCGCCTGCCGTTAAAAAGATCCAGCTGGCAACGCCGGCCGCTATCAGAATCACAACAATAATCAGTATGAACAATACCCTTCTCATAATTCATCCCTTTTCATGGCACGTTCCCATTCAAGCCCTAAATAACTAATGCCCCCTTTAAAATAATGAAGCCCCTTACAACGAAAGGCCCTTAATATGAGGCAATCCCCATCGCGCGTCGAGCTCATAATATCCCCGTGGTATCTCGTAAGTCAAGTATGCTAATAAACCGTTGATGCTGGACATTTCGTTACAGTGTATACCATTGTATTGTTTTTACTTCCAGTGCTATGGAAATCAATGGGGCTCCTTATGTCCCACCTTATGTCCCAAATATGTTGCGTCGATGAAAGTCTTTGTAAAATTGGCGGCATTTGTAAGTTCGAGATAACGGACTCGATCGGCTATCCTTTGCGCTTCGGCCCGCTGATGCCTGGAGATCAGTGCCAGCTTTGCTCCCATACCAGCGGCATTTCCTACCTGCCGAAAGCGGCTCCGCGGTAACGGCGGCAGCATCCCGATCGCCGTTGCGCTATCCACATCGATATAGCTACCGAAAGCCCCGGCAATCACTACCTGTTCAATCTCCGCTTCGGTGTGTCCCGTTGAATCCAATAGCACCTGAATACCAGTATATATAGCTCCCTTGGCTAGTTGCACCTCGCGTACATCATGCTGTGTGATAGTTATCGCCGGCCGCCCCCCTTGCCCATCCTGCCCTCCCCACTTGGCCATCTCACCCTCGCTTACCAGCACGAACTCGCGCTGCCCCTTTACCCCACGCACCCGCGGGTGATCGCCCATCCTTCCACCGCGATTCAGCACACCGGCCAGGTGAAGCTGTGCTATAGCATCTAGGATTCCCGAGCCGCAAATGCCTGCTGGCGGCGCGCCACCGATGGTCTGGTATTCGACCGTGTCATCTACCAGCCGCAGCCGCTCTATTGCCCCCGGTGCCGCCCTCATGCCATCCTTGATATGCGCACCTTCGAAAGCGGGGCCCGAGGCGCAGGAGACACTGGCTATCTCGCCACCGCTTATCATCGCCACCTCCGTGTTGGTACCTATGTCCAGCGCCAGCGTGACCCCGCCGGCCTGCCATACACCCGTCGCCAGCAACATGGCAACATGGTCGGCACCCACAAAGCCAGCGATGTTGGGTAACAGGTGCACGTATGCTCCAGGGCTAGCATGTATTCCAAGCTCACGAGCCTTAATGTCCAGTGCATCGCATACCGCCGGCAGGAAAGGTGAGAGTGCCAGTTGCGCCACCGGCAGGCGCAGCAGCAGGTGATGCATGGCGGTGTTGCCCACCACCACCATTTCGAGTATTTCCTCCGGTTCGGCCTCGACCTCGGCACAGAGGTCAACCATCATCTGGTTGAGCGCCTTTACAACCACCCTCTGCAGCTTCGCCCCTGTGGATGGAGACTCCCTGACACGGGCGATTCGGCTGATGACATCCTCGCCGGAGGAAATCTGAGGGTTCATAATGCCATGCGCAGCAAGCGTCTTTCCACTATCCAGCTCGATCAGGTAGCCCGCTATCTTGGTGGTACCGATATCTACCGCCAGCCCCAATTGGCGGCCGTGCCAGGAACTTACGGCAATAACCTCGTCACCCCGCACCGAAGCCTGAGCCTGCCACTTCCCTGACCTCAGCTGGGGCGACAGGGTGCGAAGCGCCTCGAGATCGATGGTAAAACAGCGAACCTGGTGCTGCCGGTAGAGCGTCTCCAGAAGCCGCCTGGCATCGGCGCGCAGGTCATCCATCGATGGTGGTGTTAGCTCCAGGCGGTAGGCGCGAACCGGCGGCTCCGGGCTAACCGCAACCTCCCAGCCTTCCACCTGGGTGCGCTGGGGTGCTGTGAGGGACTCCGTCGGCACTCCCAGCTTGCAATCGCCAAGCGGGTAGGTCTGGCAGGCAAGGCGATAGCCGCTTTCAAGTTCCCGAGAAGAGAGGTAGCTTTTCTCATTCTCGGTTGGTGGCGATACACTCCCACTGAGCACTTGCACTTTGCAGCGGTGGCAGGTACCCTTGCCCCCGCAGAGGCTGACCAGGTCCACCCCCAGTCTCTGCGCCGCCTCCAGCAGTGATCGGCCGGCGGGGCATTCGCCGCGCCGGCCTACAGGCTCAAAATCGATTTTCTGCAACTTCACTTCTTAGAAAGCTCGTAGGTCTTGCCCGTTTGGATCATCGCCCTAAGATTCTCCGCTTTAATAGCGGCGGGAAGCTCACACCCGGAGGATAGGAAGAACCCACCGTCTCCGCCAACCTCGTCGATTAGCTTTTTGCAGTAAGCCTCCACCTCTTCCGGCTTCCCCAGGGACAGCAGCGTGGGGTGCACGTCGCCGGCGAGGCAGGCGTGGTTGCGGAGCACCTCTTTAGCAGCAAAGATGTCGGTGGTGCCATCGAGTGCCAGCACCACCGAGCCCCGGGGCAACTGCTTGAAGTAGGGGATATTCCTGTCCCAGCTCGTATCCAGGTGGAACCAGGTGACGATACCCTCGGACCACAGGGCGTCCACGATCTCCTGGGTATAGGGCCACCAGAAACGCTCGAAGATCCTCGGCGGGTAGAAGTAGCCCCCGGCGCGCTCCTCGACGACGAGCGTGATCTTGTTATTGAACATCTTACAGCCGTTGATCGTGGCCTCGATGAACTCGCGGGTCATTGTATTCAGGGCCCCCTCTATCATTTTGGGGTTGTAGTACAGGTCCTCGGTGAATCTGACCATCGAGCGGCCGAGCGAGAGCCTGAAGAAGGGGTGGCAGGTGAAGGGGGAGGGGGGATACATGGTAACAACCCCCCGTTTCGCCCACCCCTCCATGCCCTTGAAGAAGCTGGGAATTATCTCATTCAGTGTCTGGTTCAGCTCCGCTGGCGTGACGTCCAAGATACGGAATACGAGGTCCTCGGTCATGAACTTCACCCAGCCTATCTCCGCGATGGTGTCGTAGTCTTCAGGCTTCAGCACCTCCTCCTCACATGCCTGGTAAGCGTAGTCATCGGGCAATTCCATTCCGGGATAGGCCAGCCTGAGCCCGAGGGCCAGCGTCATTACCGTTTTTATCATCATTATCGACTTCCCGGTAAGGCTGCCCAGGTCCAGGTCCCACCCCCCAACATCATCAAACACCTTGTATATGGCATCGAGCGCTTTCTCCTCATTCGAGTAGAACTCCGCTGCGGCCATACCGGAGATCCGGGCGAATGGTGCTGCGGTTGCCAGAATAGCAATCGGGACGCGGTCCGGCTTCTCCAGTCGGATTGCGGCCTGCACTCTTTCCTGGGAGGTCATCGTTTCGCTGGCCATCTCTATCCCCCTCTCACCACATCGAGGCAGTAGGCCACACCTTCCGTCGCATCTGTGGTCTGGAAGTCAGCCCCCACGTGGTCTCTGACCACGGAGGTGGTTACGCCTCCCCCGATCATGAGCTTGAACCGCTCCCTGAGGCCGGCTTCGTGCAACATTTCGGCCGCCTGCTTCATGCTATCGAAGGAAGTGGTGATCAGCGCCGAGAAACCGACGAAATCGGGGGCGGTTTCCCTGACCTTCTCCACTATGAGGCCCGGGGCCACATCCACCCCCAGGTCATGCACCTCGAAGCCCTGGGCCTTGAGCATGATGGCAACGATGTTCTTACCCAGGTCGTGGATGTCGCCCTGCAGCGTGGCGAGTACCACCTTGCCCAGTGGCTTGGATGGGCTGGCCTTGGCCAGGTATGGTTCGAGGATGGCCATCGCCCCCTTAAAAATCTCGCCGGACAGCATCAACTCGGCGAGGAAATAGTCACCCTTCTGGAATCGGTCGCCCACTATGGTCATGCCCCGTCGGCACTCCTCGAGGATCTGGATCGGGCTCTCGCCTCTCTCCGCCCTGCTTTTTACCTCCTCCGCGACCCTGTCCCTCTCCAGCTCCACGAGCGCCATGCTCAGTTCTCCTGACATCCCATACCCCCTTCCAGTGAGGATTATATGCCACCAGCAACTCGACGGTCAATGCAGCATACCCGTCCATCGTACTGGTTATATACCTGGAACCGCGGCCCCGGTTTATACCCGCGCATGGGCCTGGGGGTATGAAGCAATCACAGAGGCAGTGTATGGGCAGACAATTAAACTATCATTACGAGGAGCGGAGCGACATGGCAATCTATTGAATAGCATAATTTAGATCATGTAACGCGGAGATTGCCACTCTGTGCTGCAAATGACAGGGGGGTTCCCACAGCTCTTAACAAAGTTATGCTACGCTACCAACCGACAAAATATGAAACCGGTAGCCCACCATTAAACATTAACCATCTCGTACTTCATTGTGCCGACCCCCAGCTTCTCAGCTGTTTCGAGTT
>DAOUEU010000032.1:0-4899 GCA_034430255.1 Dehalococcoidia bacterium
TTTGTATTCTAACCTAGAGAGCGGGTCTTGTAAACACACTTTAGTAATGCTTCATTAATAACTGTCGCGACCATTTGAAATATGATGTGCAATCAGAAGGCGACTGTTCCACTTGACAAATGATATAATATCCATCACTCTTATTTACATTAAGTGGCAACCACTCTCAAGCATATCAGTTTGAGAAAAGGTTTAAAGCGTTAGTGAGATAAAATACCTGAGGGGACAATCGATGTAGGATGCTGGTGAGACTTACGCTCTTATTTGTGCTTATACCACTTGTTGAGCTGGCAATTCTGGTTTATCTGGGAACCATTATAGGCGCTTTTTATACCGTACTCATCGTGGTATTAACCGGTATTCTTGGTGCTATTTTAATGAGGAGTCAGGGCCTGGCTATCCTTTCTAGAATTCGCAGCAATCTTCAGAGTGGCATCTTGCCTGCTAACGAGCTCTTTGATGGAGCCTTGATTCTTGTCGGTGGTTTGTTGTTGCTAACACCGGGAATTATTACAGACATTTTAGGGCTTGCTGTCTTGGTTCCTCAGACAAGACACATCATTGGAAAGTTGTTTCGCAGCCTGATATATCGTAGGATACAGGGGAGGCAAATTCGATATCGATAACTGGTGTAGTGCTCGGAGGGAGATATGAAAGCTTATATGATCGCATCCTGGTTTCGTATAAAGGATATTCTTGGCAAGATGCGGGCGAGGTCTCAGGATGTGGAGCCTTATGCGTCCAAGTTGGCGAGAGGTAAACCGAGCCAGCAGTATTTACCCAAGGATTTTTTAGAATCAGAATTGCCTCCAAATATTTATGCTTTCCTGTTCGACATTTTTGATAGGTGTATGGGGAGCGAGTCTGATGTTATTACCGCGCTAGACGGGCTCGATAAGTCGAGTATCGTCGATAGATTGCTAAATATAATCCAGGTTAATGATGCGTATTCCGAAATCGCAGAACGTGAGGCCAAATCTTTTGAGGTTGGGGATTTTCGCCAGGTTCTGGGGTGGCGGATGTGGCTATTCATACTGGCTAACTATAAGTATATGGCTTCTCCTGCAGACCAGGGGGAGAGCACAAATCAATTTGAAGATTATATGGACAGCCATGCAAAGATGCTTAAATCTATTGTGACGTCAGCTCACGAAGCGAGTGATTGGGATACGTTCCTTCTGACTGCAGGGTTCTGTCAATGGTCGGGGTGGCTTAAATGGCGTGACGATATATGGCAGATAGTTACTGACCAAATTGGCCAACCGGCAATTATCGACCACCTTGAAGAGATAGAGAAAAAACCGCTGATGTTAATAGAGAAATTGCCTCTTCACCACTCGAAGCTCTTGCTAATGGAGGCTGAGTAAAGATCGCTTATACCTTTTGAGACTGCTGAAATAGTCTCAATCAACCCCCTAATCCCCCACTCTTGGGGGATTTTTTAAAGCTGGGGGACACCCCCAGACCCCCGGCCCCGATGTAATCGGGGCACCTCTTTTTCAGCGGTCTCCTTCTATAAACAATAATCGGGAGGATTATTGCGATATCGAACAACTAGGTATTTACTCAACGAAAATTGCAGATGGCGCACCGGCCTGCTGAAGTCTCTGTCAATACGGCAATGATGCCACCGCTACCTTCAAATTCGGCCACTTTCCTAACAAGCCTTGAAGGCTACATAGTATCTTTTACCTTCTTCTTGCTCCAGGAAGTCTACCGTTAGAGGGGTTCCCACTTCAATACTCTCCGGCTTCTTGGCGTCGAGTCCTAGAATCCGCCCGCTTATCTTCAGACCCTCATCCAGTTTCACAACCCCGACCAGATAAGGGTTATCTCTATCATATCCCTCATCAATGGTCCAGCTCTGGCCCACGGCGATAGAGGTGAAGGCTGCAAGCTTGCCCCTGCCCTTCATCTCTACCCATTCCATGTCATTACCATGACACTTGGTACAGATGGAATGCGGTGGTAGATACATTGCCTGACATCCCTTGCACCTCGAAGCCATCAGTTTCCTCTCAGCGAGAAATTGATAGAATGATGCGCTGTTAAAATCTCTCTCTTCAGCCAAAAGGGCTACCTCCTCTGATATATGTGAACTACACAGGTGCCGCCGGTAGCACCGACGTTGTGAGTCAAGGCAAGTCTAATGTCTTTTCCCAGGACCTGCCTGGGACCGGCTTCTCCCCTCATCTGATGCCATATCTCCACCACTTGCCCTGCCCCGGAGGCCCCTACCGGGTGCCCCTTGGATTTGAGTCCCCCGGAGGTATTGATGGGTTTAGCCCCATCGCGGGCCGTTAGACCCTGCTCCGTTGCGACAAATGCCTCTCCGGGCTTGAAGAATCCCAGGTCTTCAAGTGCCACCAGTTCGGCAATGGTAAAGCAATCATGGACCTCGGCGATCTGAATATCTTCGGGCTTCACTCCCGCCATCTGGTAAGCCTGCTTGGCTGCTGTCCTTGCTGCCAGTATGGATGTTAAGTCTTTGCGCTCATGAAGGGCGTGGTCGCTTCCCTGTCCAGTGCCGACGATATATATGGGGTCAGGGGAAAAGTCCTTTGCCAGTTCATCAGCGACGAGTAGTAGACAGGCAGCCCCATCAGTTATGGGTGAACAGTCAAACAGTCTCATTGGCCAGGCAACTACCGGGTTAGCCCTGGGGTCTTCGAGGAAATCAATCTCGTCACGCCATCCGGGCACCGGTTCCCCCTTCTGTTTCGCCTTTTCGATCCTCGAATCCATGATATCTCTTATGGATTTATTAAACTGTGCTTTTGGATTCAGTGCCCCGTTTACATGGTTTTTTATACCCACTTTCATAAAGTGTTCAACTCTAGCGCCATATTTTTTCATGTAAGCAGTAGCCATGGCAGCGTACAGCCCTGGGAAGGTAAAACCGCATGAACCCTCGTAGACCGCATCGCTGGCAGAGGCCAGTGTATCGGTCACCCTTTCTGTAGGCAGGTTGGTCATTTTTTCAGTTCCGCCGACCAGAACAACGTCATAAATCCCCGAAGCTATCGCCAGTATTCCCTCTCGTATGGCAACGCCACTGCTGGCACAGGCATCCTCCACGCGGGTCGCCGGTTTTGGAACCAGGCCCACCCAATCGGCCATAATCGGAGCAACATGCCCCTGCCCCTCGAAGAGGTCGCTGGAGTAATTTCCTACATAGAGGGCTTCTATATCCTCAACGTCTAATCCTTTATCCACTGATTTGGTCATTGCATTGAATGCATCAACGAATAAATCGCGGCTGGTCTTGTCGGCGAAAGCGCCGAATTTCGACATCCCCGCCCCCACCAGGGCTACACCCCTTGCTAACTTTGGTTCCCTCCGGCTCATACTCCCTCCTTAAAAATGCATCTATTAGCTCAAACTCTCCTGATTATGTGCATTGGTCTCGATGGCCGCTGTCTTAGCCGTCTACGTAGTGAGAAAATGACCACGAGGATCCCTACTATGAGCGCTACCACCCCCCCAACGAGAAGTCCCACAGCAAAACCCAATATCAGTGGAATCCTCACGCCTAGGGATATGTCCACATCCACGTCGCGGGACCCATCCTGGTTCATCAGCACCATCGAATAGGTGCCGGTCTCCAGTTCCCACTCCAAATCCTGAGTCCCTGCGCCAAACGCCTTATCCTCCCAGAATGTCTGGGAGGCTGGTGCTTCAGGTTCCGAGCTGCCGGGGTGATTTTGATAGTCTACTTCGTAGGGACTGAGGCTGAACCGGATTATCTCATCATAATCTACACCGCTTATGTACTCTTGCCAGGCTGACTCCTCAGCCTCAGCGACTCCTATGAATATCCCCTTGGGGTTATTATTTGTGCCTTCTAACTTTAATGTGACCAGGTCGCCTAAATCCCAGACCCCGAACCACCCCCACCCCCAACTCCATCCCCCATCTAAATCTACTCCGGCAGGCTCAGTCACTATAGCATAGGAATCTCTTTCCAGTTGGTAGGCCTTAGTAGATATATACCCTTCATCATCCGTAAGGGAAATATCCACCCAGAGCAAGATGCCTCCGCCGATTATGAGGGGAAATGCTCCAAGCAGTAGTAGTATCCCGAAGATAAGAAGTAAAATCCTTCCCCCGCTCAAAATATAACTCCAGTGGGGCTCAATTTCTTTCCTTAGAAGATGGCTGGGGAACCAGGATTCGAACCTGGGCTTGCAGATCCAGAGTCTGCCGTCCTACCGCTAGACGATTCCCCAGTGGTTTAATATTATAGCCCAAGAAGCTCGCTATGGTAAAGCTTACTTATAAGCCTCATCTCTATCTGGAGGCTCGGCTAAGGGCAAGCCTGAGAGGCCACAGCACCCGCTACTGCCCACTACCCTGAAGCTGCGCTCGATAAAGGAATCACACCCCGTTTTCTGCTGTTCAGGGTCTATCCTGCCGTGCAAGCTGCACTCTTCCTGCTCGGTGAAATAGAGACATAGCTGACAATACATGATAGCTCCTATACATAGATTAAATAACTCTGTTCTGGTTGTCAAACCACGCTTAATTTGCTCAGTGCTTCCTTGATCCGCTTCAGGCACCTCTCCCTCCCCAGGACTGCCATCGTCTGAAACAGCGGCGGGGCCGCCGTGCGACCGGTTACAGCAACCCTCAGCAGCCCGAAAAGCTCCCCCGTCTTGAGCCCCAGCTCCACAGCTAATGTGCGGAGAACTTCCTCCAGGGATGAGGCATCTTCAGCCAGCTTCTCTGCGTCCCTACCTGTGCCATCCCAACTGACAGCAAGGTCGGTTAGGCGCTGAAGGGCAGCTTCAAGGGCTGCCACCACGGCTTCCTTGGTTAGATTCTTCCCATAAAGCAGCTTGGCGTCATAGTCCAGTTCTTTTTCTACGTAAACAGTCGGCTTCCCGAATTTCTCCTCGC